>JBCCEK010000200.1:0-7906 GCA_039030295.1 Myxococcota bacterium
AAGACCGCGATCGTCGAGGGAACCGTGCATCGGCGCGAGCGGAGCCCCGCCGAGCGAAAGCACCTCGAGTCGGACGGGGCCGGCGATCAGATTCCTGCGTTGTCGATCGAGGCCAACGCGGTCGTCCTCCGTCCGTGATTGGGACCACGCCCGCGGCTGGACGGTCGATGGTAGTAGTCCCTGCAACTCGCAGCGGCGCGTCTATGGCTTCGCAGCGGGCTCGGCCACACCCCGACGGAGCGCTCTATCGGCTCAGGTCGAAACGCACGGTTCGTTTTTGGCCTGGTCGGAGCCTGACGCGCCTGGTTACGTCCGGTGCGCGCTGGCCTACGCTGACCTTGTAGGTGCCTGGAGGCAGCCGCTCCGAGTCGAGGGGTGCTGGCCCCCAGGGTTTGCCGTTGATCCAGATGTTGCCCCAGGGGACCACCGTCACCGTGAGTCGCGCCGGTGTCTTCGGGTCGACGGTGGCCTTTGGCGGTGACGATTTGGCTTGGGTTGCTCCTGGGCGGGGATTCGCATCGGCTTTGGGTCGAGTCGCTGGCTTGGGTTTCTCTTCAGGCTGTGCCGTGTCGGCGAGGGCGTCCCTCGGATCGCGTTCGCGCGCGCCGCTTGGTTCCGCGGTTGACTCCGCGGCTGACTCCGATGGTGTGGGGCGCTTGGTTTCGGGGGCGTGCGTTGCTTCGGCTTGTGCTTCGGGAACGCGCGCCTCAGGCGAGGTGCCGGGCCGTTCATCCTTGGTGGTCGAAGACCCGAGGCCGTCCGAGAAGAAGAGTGCGCCGCCTGCCGCTGCCGCGATGATGGCTGCGAGGATCCAGCCCCGTCGCGTGCCGCTTCTCTGTTCCGATCCGTCGGACGCCGAAGCTGCCGGAGGTTCGCGCCGCGGTGACGACGGACGTGCCCTATCGCCCGTGTCGCGAGCGACCGAAGGTTCGGGGATGGGCTCGGTGCGGACCTTCGGCGATCGTACGAGCGCGAACGGCTCCGGTGCGCGCGCGGCTTCTGGGCTCGGGGCTTCTGGGATCGCGGCGGTTGGGGGCGCGGACTCGGGCACCGGAGGCGGAGGTACGGTGGGTGCGACCGACCGAGCGCGGGGTTCCTCGGGGGCGCCACGCGGCGTGGCTGGTGCTGTCGGGGCGCTCGCCGACGATGCGTCTCGTTGATCCGGGAGAATTTCGGTCTTGGCATGCGCCGACGGAGAACCCGTAGGCGCGGGGACCTCGGGTGAGGACGGAGCGCTTGGGGGTTCGAGTTCCGGCGCGTCGACCGACGCTCCACTGGGTGTGGCGCCCCGGGTACTTCCTCGCACCTCACTCGACCGCTTGGCGGCCTTCTTCTGTTGCGCCTCTTCGCTGAGTTGCTCGACCAGTTTGCCGAGCTTGCGACGGGCGCGAGGAGAGGGCGCGAAGTCGGCCAGCAACTCGATCAGCGCTGCGGCGTCGTCGGGTCGATCGTTTCGATCCGCGGCGATCATGCTCTCGACCACCTCGCAGAGGCCGTCGGGCGCATCCGGCGCAAGAGTCTTGAGCGAGGGATGCTCCCCGCTGAGGATCTTCATGATCGTTCCTGGATCGTGTGCGCCCTCGTAAGGACGCTGACCAGCCAGCGACTCGAACAACACGACGCCAAGCGCGAAGAGGTCGGCCCGGCCGTCGAGGGGTTCCGCGCGGAGTTGCTCGGGCGACATGTACGGCACCTTGCCCTTGACGGCGCTTTGCTTGCGAGAACCTCCCGACATGGCCTTCGCGACCCCGAAGTCGGTGAGGAGGAACTCCCCTTGCTTGCTCACCAAGACGTTGGACGGCGAGATGTCGCGGTGGACGATCCCGCGCACCGCGTCGTCGCCCGATTCGATCCCTGCATCGGCCGGTGGGTTGTGGGCGTGGTCGAGCGCCTCGGCGATCTCGATGCCGAGGAGGCTCACGTAGTCCGACGGGATCCGTTCCCTTTTCTGCGAGTCGAGAATGCTCCTGAGGTCGAGCCCGTCGACGAGCTCGAGTGCCATGTACGAAGTCCCGTCGTACTCGCCGAAATCGATCACGCCGACGATGTTGCGATGCCTGAGTTTTGCGGCGAGCCGCGCTTCCCGCTCGAACAGCGCGAGGAACTCTTCGTTCTCTCGGAAGAAAGGCAATACCAGCTTGAGACATACGCGTTGCGTGAAACCACTCGGTCCGCTGCGAATGGCGACGAACGTTTCGGCCATTCCACCGACACCGAGTCGACGAACGAGCTTGTAGGGGCCGAACTCCTGCCCGAGCACGTCTGTCAGCGATGTCTCGGTAGGTTTCATCTGCGCCACCACGCCGACCGCTCGCAGGTTCGGAGCAACTCCAAGCCCGACCGCGAAACGCACTCCATTGTACGGCGTGGCGACGGGTTTGAACAGAGTGCCTAGAAGTGCCCGGACAGCGTAAAGCGTGCTCCCTGACGACTCGCCGTGAGCTTCGGCGTGAACCTGGCCTCTCCCCGTTTGTCCGCTCTCCGGAAGAGATACACCAGCGGCATCGTGAGGAGCGGCGCGGCCGTCATTCCGAACAAGATGGCGCGATCGGTTTGCTGCCCTCGGTCGAGGCACACTTGCGGGATCACCGTACCCGGTCGCTCGAAGCATGGGGTGCTTGCGTCCTGTTTGGTTCCGTCCAGCGTCAACGCGGTGACGATCGATCCGATGGCGAAGCCAACGCCGATCCCTCCCGACATCCATGCCCACCACGGTGTCTTGCTCCGATACGGCAGGACGAGCGGCATCGCCGTGGTCGCGGCGGCGCCTCCGATGGCTGCGGTCGTCACGAGGTAGTTTCGGAGGTTGAGCCAGCGTTCTTCCGCGGATGGGTTGTTTCCTTCGATCAGGTCGATCCGACCGCGTGTGATGTGAAGGCTGTAACCCACGATCAGTGAAGCTCCGCCGAGGCCGGCGAGGGTCAGCCCGGAGATCCACTGACCTCTCGGAGGACGATCTTGGGGCCAGTCCGCCTGTGGGTTGCTGACGTCGGTCGCGCGCCCTTCGGACTCCTTGCAGTCCACCGGCACAGGCTTCGGTCCGGTCAGGTCGGCACATTCGCCCGCTTTCAGAACGGCCGCCGCTCTGGCCGCGTCTTTGGTGCTCGGACCCTTCGCCGTTGTGGGAATCCGAA
Source organism: Myxococcota bacterium (assembly GCA_039030295.1). Taxonomy (GTDB): domain Bacteria; phylum Myxococcota_A; class Polyangia; order Polyangiales; family Houyiibacteriaceae; genus SG8-38. The sequence continues at coordinate 3,135 of JBCCEK010000200.1, forward strand.
CGAGACCGCCTCTTGACCTACCGTCGCCGACGCGTTGGAGTTCGAGGATGCCCCGCGTGGGTACAGTCGCCAGCACGCCGGTCCTGTGGTCCAAGACCTCGAGGACATGCCGTGCGTCACTGGCAAGGCGACTCGCCTCAACGTCGGTTGAGTAGCGGAGGCCCAGGGTCGGTTCGGTGCGCACGACCTCATCGAACTCCGTATCGACGAACAGCGTGGCGCGCTCCGACCCGACGGCGACCGGGTGGACCCGTCCTCGTTCGTTGGGATCGCACTCGACCTGAACTTGGTACTGACCTTGGTAGAGCCCCGCCATCTCAAATGGCGTTTGCCCAAACCGAAGGCCGTTGATGCGGACGGGACACCCGCTTGGTGCGCTGTCGACGGTGAGCGCCCCGGTTCGCTCGGGCCCCGCCTTCGCTGCCTTCTCATAGAGGGCGACCACGGCCGGCGGGTGCATGTGCGGGTTCGGCTCTCCCTGCGGCACCAAACGCACGCACTCTTGTGTCTGCGTACGCGCCCGCGAGCGATTGCCCGTCTCGAGCAATGCTCTGACGAGATAGAGGCACGTGTCGAGCACGTTCTGAGACCGATGCTTCTCGCGGTTGAGCTCGTCGATCGCGCGTCGGGACGTGATCTGGGCCTCTTTCAGGGCGTCTAGTGCCGCCTGGTAGTCGGCGCGCGCCAAGTGACGGATCGCTTCCCTCGATTGGGTCACCCATCGGTCGATGTCCGAGTCGCTCACGCGGGTGGACGAAGCCGACCCGCGCTGTTCAAACGCGGCCGCGGCTTGCTCGGGCGGGATGACATCGACCCCGGCGTGACCCAGCGCCGAGCTCACCCCTTCGGCAGTCGGCTGCATCCAGGCGGTTTGTTCATCCGTCGAGGCTGGGATCACCACCCAGCTCGTCGACTCGGCGTGCGCCCACGAGGGAGCCACGAACGAAGCAGCCACCAGCGCGCCGATCCACGGAGTTAGCGCTCTCGGCTTCGCGGCACCGCGAGTCTGATTCGTAGAAACCGGTAGCGCCGGGCCTTGCGCGGTGCTCGATGCTCGACTTGCGACCGCGAGCGCGCGTCGGCGTCGCCCGGGTGCAGAACTCTGCGGGTGATCCATGTGAGCAGCTGAAGCACACCTCGTGCCAGCCAGAAACGCGAGTGATCTTGAGCGCGGTGTATCGGTGCGAGCGACAAGTGACGACGTTCCGACGTCGTTTTGAATCGGAGAGACGTCGACGCGTCGCGATGCGGGTGACCGAGCCCCGATGCATGTCGGTCCGCGCGACCTGTCGTCGTGTGCACAAGGCGTTCGCGTCGTTGGCGCGCACGCGCACGTCACGTCGGGTTGTTGAACAATTGCGTATTGAACGTCGGTTGATCTGCGCTGTTCTTTGAACGCTGGCCGCGTGGTTCGCGGGCTGGGGAAAGAAGGATAGGCTTATGAGGTACGGAAGTTTCGCAATCACCTTGGTCCTGTTGGTCGGATGTGCCGACTCGTCGGGCTGCCCCGAAACGCAGGCGCTGAACGCACAAGGAACCGCGTGCGTCGACGTTCCCTGCGATGGCGGGCAAGTCGCTGGCGGCGCGTGTGTTTGCCCCGACGGCTTCGAACTGACGCCCGACGCGAATGTTCCCAGCGGGGGCACGTGCGTCCGACAAGACAGCCTCTGCGCCGAAGCAGCGTGCGCGCCGGACGGTAATCCGTGCACGGTCGACTGTACCGAAGACGGCAATGTGGCCACCTGTGCGTACGAGCCCGAAGGGGAAGGGACTCCGTGCGACACGGACGACGGGCCCGGAATGTGTACCGACGGACAGTGCGTGGTCGAACCACCACCTCCCGCGTGTGACGGAATCAACTGCGACGACGGTAACGCGTGTACCACCGACACCTGTTCTCGTGGCGTGTGCAGCTACGAGAACGCGGCAGACGACACGGCTTGTGAGGCGGACGTCGGCGATGGCTTGTGCCGTGCGGGCGTTTGCACCGAGGACCTTTGTGCCGTGGACTCGTGCGACGACGGCAACCAGTGCAAGAGCGGTGGGGTCTGTAGTTCGACCACGGGCAACTGCGAGGGTCGCTCGAATGTCTCCGCTGGGACCGCTTGCGACCAGGACGGCGGCTCGCTCTGCGATGGCAACGGTAACTGCGTCGAGTGCGTGAGCGAAGACGACTGTGCTTCGGGCGGCGAATGCACCGAGACGACTTGTGTGCAGGGGATGTGCATGACGTCGGCTTCCACTGACGGCACGACGTGTGACTTCGACGGAGGCCCTGGCGAGTGCTCGTCAGGCACGTGCATGGAAGCGACCTGCGACCCCCCGTGCGTCGACGACGACCCGACCGACTGTTCGAAGCCGGTGTGTCCTTCGGGCCAGACCGTTTGCCAAGCAGACTTCGAAGTCGAAGGGAAAGAGTGCACCAAGAACGGTGTGCCGGGCGGCCGCTGCGACGGCGCGGGCGAGTGCGATCTTTGTGCGGAGGTGGTCTGCGACGCGCCGAGCGAGTGCAAGACGGCCGGCGTGTGCAACGAAAGCGACGGCGAGTGCGGTGGCTTCGGGAACGTCGCCGAGGGAACTGCGTGTGGCGCTGCGGGCGTCTGCGATGGGGCAGGAAACTGCGTCAACCCTTGTTCTCTGGTCGAAGACGGAGCAACCTGCGATCCGGTCGGCGGAGGTCTTGGCGTTTGCGTGAACGACACGTGCCGTTCGGCGTTCGAATGCAGCACTGCCGGCGTTAACCAGGCGCTTGCGCAGGGTGCCGGGCCGCACTACTTCGCCTGCCAGGGCGACCCGCAAGTCGTGATCTCGCCATCGACACCGCTGGCGGATGGCGGCTTTCAAGCGATTCAGGACGTGACCCTCGACGGCCTCGGACGTCTCGAGCTTTCTGGTGTCCAACAGAATCGGGTGCTGCGGATCGAGTCTGGTGTCGCCGTCACACTTCGTAACATCGTCCTGTCGAACGGGGACACGACCGGCGATGGCGGGGCGGTGTCCATGGCCGGCGACCTGACACTGGTGAACTGCACCGTGGAGAGTAGTCACGCCGACGGAAACGGCGGAGGTATCGCTGTCGGGGCTGACGGTGAGCTAACTTTGATCAACTCGACGGTCGAAGGAAACACTGCCGACGACGATGCTGGCGGAATTCGGAACAACGGGACGACGACCCTTGTCGGCAGCGATGTCACTGGAAACATGGCGGTCAACGAGGGCGGCGGGATACAGGGTCGCGCGGGGAGTGAGACCTTCGTGACGGACGGCAGTTCGGTGCTTCGTAATACCTCGGGCAGTGGCGGTGGCGGTATCCGAGTCTTTCGCTCGATGCTCGAAGTGACTGACAGCCTTGTCGCGAACAACGAGTCGGGATCGGTGGGCGGCGGCATCTCCAGCTATGGGGACACCGCTGGTACCACGACCGTCGACATCGTCAGGAGTACCGTTTCCGGAAACACCTCGGAGAACCGCGGTGGTGGCGTCGAGGCACAATGGACGCGCAACACGCTCACCATTCGATCGAGCGCCATCGTGCGGAACATTTCCGAGGACGGAGGCGGTGGACTCTACGTTCAGGACGGGGCGACGGCGAACGTGACGAACACCACCATCGCGGAGAACGAGGCGAGCATCGGAGGCGGCGGTCTTCGACTGAACGATGACAACTCGGAAGCGAACTTCGTTCATTGCACCTTCCGTGGGAATACGACCGGTACAAGCGGCGAGGCGATCGCGATGGCAGGAGGCCTCGGAGAGGTTACCGTGCAGAACAGCCTGCTCGTCAACGATTGCAGCGGCGACACGACCCTGACATCGCTCGGCGGAAACATCGAGTCCACGTCGGATTCGTGTGGCTTCACTGCCGGTACAGGCGACGAAGTGGTCCAGCTCGGGGACTTGTCACTCGGGGCGTTGCAGCTCAACGGCGGAACGACGGTGAACTATCTTCCGGGGGCTGGAAGTCGGGCGATCGACTTCGCCGAATGCGTGACCGGAGTCTCCGACGAACAGCGGGGACTCAATTCGCGACCGACCGGGACGCTCTGCGACTGCGGTTCCGTCGAAGCCCCGTAGCACTAGCTGCGCACCCATTGAAACGCCGCGGGTCTTCGGGCTCGCGGCGTTTCTCTTGGTCACGGTTAAGGCGCGTCCTCTGACGGCCCCGCCGAGAGCTCCCACGACCATTGCTCGAGAATGTTGGCGATTCCGCCCTCCGTCATTCTGTCGTCTGAGCCTTCGATCGTGATGCCGTCGTCGTCGATCAGCATTCCGCGGTTGTCGAGGCTGCTCATCTGGAAGGTCTCGTTTCGGGGATTTGGGGGGCTGGCGTCGCACGTCACGTCAAAGGTCAAGTCGACGAGTGGGCTCACTTCGATCAGGTGCGTTCGATAGTCCGGGTCTTCGGGGAGGAAGTGGTTGTAGGTCCAGAGCAGGCCGAAAAGCTGAGTCGCGCCGAGGTCCGTGGCTCCCTCGCCCGAGCACGACACGCCCCCGCTACTCTGAGCGTATGTGATGTTCCATTCGACTTCGGCGTCGGTGAGGGTGAGCCTGTAGGAGGGCTCGATGAAGGCCGAGAACTCGTAGTTGAAGAGAATCGTCGTTGGGGAGCCTTCGACGAGCTTCGGGATCGACGCGGGCTCGCGGGTGAACACGAGCTTTTCGAACGTGACCTCCTCGAACTCGAGCAAGGTGAGGTCGGGATTGCCTGGTGCCGGCGTTGCGGTGCTCGTGCCCGCCGCGGTGCCTTGCCAACGGCCGCATGCCACGTTCGA
>JBCCEK010000201.1:0-7856 GCA_039030295.1 Myxococcota bacterium
GGGAGCACCAGCGAGAACGCAAGGATCACATCGACGAGTCGTCGAAACGGCGGACACCCAGGCAAGACCTCCACAAGCTAACAACCGCAAATGCCCGAAACGACTCAGAAGGGGCGAACGGAGACACCGCCCACACAGCGCCACTGAAATTCTCCGAGGACGGGCCGCACCGTGCTGAACGACTCGTGTGTCTGCGATGAGGCGTGTGAGTGCGAAACCGATGCCACCGCGAAAACGACGGACCCTGAGGAAGGCCGAGACCTGCCCGGCCAGGCAACTCATGATCGTTCCGGTCGCAGATCTGCCCACCGCGCGTGTTTCCCTGTACTGTGGTGTTCGGAGGATCGAATGGGCGCGAGGTTCAGGAGTGCTTCTTGGTTGGCAACGATCGCGGTGGCTTGCCTCGCGTTGGGCTGCGGAGGGACCGGGTCCGATAACGGTGGCGCCGGTGGCGACGGCGGAACAGGGGGGACCGGCACTGGGGGCGCGGGCGGCGGCGGGGGTTCGCTCGCACCGTCGATCGAGGTCTCGATCGCCGACGATCGCATTCGCGTGCCGCAGGATGGGTCGGAGGATGTGCTCGTCGAGATCGTCCGGCGGAACGGCTTCGAGGGCGACGTGAACATTTCTGTCTCGGGGTTGCCGGCCGGCGTCACGGTGGGTTCGCTTCAGATTCCCGCGACCAGTGACACGGGGTCGCTATCCGTCACGGCAAGTAGCTCGGCCGACGACGGCGGGCCGGTTCTGTTGGAGCTGGCCGCGACGAGCGCGGAGGACTCGACAATCGCTGGCACCGTCGAAGTGCCTCTCTTCGTCGCCGGGGACCCAGGTGAGCTCGATACGAGTTTCAGTTTCGATGGCACCGTTCTCTATTCGGTCACCGATCGGGATTTTGACACACCGAGGTCCATCGTGCGCGACAATCGCGGCCGCTTGATCCTCGCGGGCGTCGGGCAAGGCGCGGACCCTTCGGTGGGATGGCTCGTGCGCTTCCTACCACAAGGCGCGATCGACCCGAGTTTCGGGACGGAAGGCGAAGTGTTCGGTTTCGCCAGGGCGAGCGATCCGGAGTCCTCCGTCAGCCGCATCTTCATGCAGGACGAAAACGGTCTGATCGTATTCGCCAGCTCATTTGGGGTAGGAGATTCCACGCAATACCTCCGCGCGCTCGATGAAGATGGCGACGTCGACACCACGTTCGGCGCGGCTGGGGACGCGGTGTTGCAGGTGTTTTGCCAGAGGGTTGTCGAGGCACCGAGTGGGTATGTTTGCGTCAAGAGCTTGGACGACATGTGCCTCCTGACGCCCGATGGCGTCGAAGACCCCTCGTTTACAGCTCCCGCACCTCTGCCGACAAGCGTCGAGGGCGTCGCGGTGGATTCGCAGGGGCGCGTCGTCTTCGGGGGCTTCACAGGCACCGACCCGTTTCTCATCGCGAGGCTCACACCGACGGGCGCGCTTGATGCCAGCTTCGGTACGGCCGGGTCGCTGACCGTCCCGCTCATCGCCAACCAGGATACGGCACAGATCCTCAGCATCGCGATGCTCCCCGACGATGGCGGCCTCGCGGTGGCCGCATCAAACGATCCGGGCACCAACCTCGCGGAGCGGCAGGTCTTCCTCATCCGGTTTCGACCCGACGGGACCGTGGAGCCTGGGTTCGGCGCGCAGGGCGTGGCGCGCGTGTTGGGTCCGGGCGAGCTGGGCTTCGCCGATCGCATCTTCGTCCAAGAGGACGGTCGCATCGTGGTGTCCGCGGGCATCAACACGGGACCACTCTCGTCGGACACCGTGCTCAAGCGATTCGATCCCGACGGAAGCGTCGACCTCACGTTCGGCAACGCCGGGCAAGTCAGCATCTCAGGCTCGCCGCGCGGTTTGGTCTATGACGCAGAGGCCGATCGCGCCATCGTCGTCGGCGCACCGACCCTGGACGGCATCGAGTTGACACGGATCTGGCTCTAGCCCGGGAGTTGCTCTCTTCCCGTCTCCATCACCGCCGGTCTGCGGCCCGGTCCAACGCGCACACGCTCTGACTCCGTTGTTGCCGTACGCATCAGATCGGATCGGTCACCACGAACGAAGAGAGCGGAAGATCGGTCAGACACTCTACCGACTGGTGGGGGCCGATCGATGCGATGAGCACGTAGAGCTCCAAAGGGTCCGTAGTGCGGAGCGAAATAACTGCGCCCTTCGAGGCGTCGCCACGAAAGGTGGTCGCCGATGACGTCAGTCGTGCGCCCCGGGGATGTGAGCCGTCCCACGACGGGACGACCCACCTGCAACCCTGCTGCGCTGGCGTGAACCGCCGCGGCGAAGATGCGCCTACTCGGACGGAGCGAGACGCGCGTACGCCGCCCATCGGTGTTCACTCGACACGTTGCACCGTGTTAGCATCGACTCCCCGCGCGCCGCATGGATCTCGACTGCCGTGCGACGTTTCGAAAGGAAGTCCGATGCTTGATCCTTATCTTCGCTGGCCGTGGTGTCTTCTCGTCGGCCTCTTCTTGGTCTCCGCATGTGGCGAGTCCGGCGATTCGCCATCGAGTGGATCCCTCGCCATCGACCTCGTTCTGGCGGATGGCGCCGCGGTCGATCGGGTCGACTGGCGCATCACCGGTGGGGACATGGTGCCGATGGAAGGTGCGATCGACACCAGTGCGTCGGGATCGACTGCGTCCGTCGAAGTATTTGGTCTTCCCCAGGGCGACGACTACCTCATCACCCTCGAGGGCACATCGGAGGACGGCACGACGACATGTCGCGGATCTGCGGAGTTTGGTGTCGTCACTGGCCAAGTCACCGAAGTGTTCGTGATGCTCCAGTGCAAGACCGAGTCGGATTCGGGCGCCGTTCGCGTCGGCACCGAGATCGATCTCTGCGGCGAGTTGGTCAAGGTTGTCGTATCCCCGCTGCAGACCTCCGTGGGCGGTTCGATCGATCTGTCGGCGGCGGCAGTCGATCCACAGGGGGATCCGATTCGCTTCTTTTGGTCGGGTTCCGGTGGTTCGATCGACGATCCGTCCGCTCCCGATACCGTGTACACCTGCGGACAAGCGGGCCGTCAGTTCGTCCAGATCGAAGTGTCGGACGCGGACCACTGCGTAGACGAATGGACCGTGCCCATCACCTGCGTCGACGTCGGAGGCGCTGGCGGCGCGGGTGGCACAGGAGGCGCTGGCGGTGCCGGAGGGGGCGGAGGCTCAGGCGCAATCGGCGGCGACGGGGGCGGTACCGGTGCGACGGGGGGTAGCGGTGGCGCGGGAGGCGGTACCGGTGCGACGGGCGGCAGCGGCGGAGCGGGAGGCGGCGCGACCGGAGGGACCGGCGGCAGCCTCTGCGAACCCACCTGCGGGGTCGACAACGAGCTCCCGAGTGGCGGGCCGGTCGACGTCGCTCAGTTCAACTGCAGCGTGATGGGCATCGCCGTGCCGATCGAATTCGCTCTCGCGGCAGCTGCGGAGGGCCCGATCGTCCCGGGGGACAACATGATTGCCCTGGGCTTCGAGGCGATCGTTCCAGCGAGGACCGTCAATCTCGTCGCCAACCTCGCGAATGACGCCGCGGTCCTCGACGTGTCCACCCGTGTCGAAGCCTCGGCGGACCCATCGGTGATCAACCTCGGCCTGAGCCCGGTTCCGTGCCTCGTTTGTTTCATCCCGGGGGTCGAGGTGGTGATCCCCGGCGATCCCAACGCGGAGACCCTGTTCGTCGCGGGTGAATCCGCCGACTTCGAGCTCTTTGAGGCCTCGGTCACGCTCGATGTGGGCGGACTGGAGCTCGTCCTGACGAACCGGGGTCCTGATCCAAACTGCTCCTGGAGCGAGGACTCGCCCCCACGGGTTCGCCTCGGTTCCTCTGGAACGGGCGGTGCCGGCGGTTCTGGGGGTGCGGGCGCGTCTGGAGGGTCGGGTACCGGCGGCACTGGGGGATCTGGAGGCTTCCCAGGTGAGATGGCCTGCATCAATTCGAGCGACATCGATGCGATCTCGAACGCACAGTACACCAACGAGGACGGCGAGAGCTTCACGCGTCGGCCTGCGATTACAGAGATTGCAACCGACTGCATCGTCGGATCCCCGACCCTCGTCAGCAACGGCTGTGGCGTGGAAACCGGCTTACTCCTCTCCAACAACACTCCTGGCGACCGGGCCGCGTTGGGCGCGTGCGTTGAAGACTGCGTCGCCACGCAAGGTGTCATCCTCAGCGCAGACTGCGGTACGTGTTTCGGAGACGAAACATCCTGCAACGTCGCCGATTGTGCTGGGGCATGCGTTGTGGACGATAGGTCGCCTGCATGCATCCAGTGCCGATGTGACGCGGGGTGCTTCAGCGGCTTTGAGTTCTGTGCCGGGTTGGCGGCCGCCGATGATTGCGGCGGCGGTGCCGGCGGTGCTGGCGGCGGGTTCGGAACCGGCGGCGCAGGGGGCGGGTTCGGAGCCGGCGGTGCTGGCGGCGGGTTCGGGACCGGCGGTGCTGGCGGCGGGTTCGGGACCGGCGGTGCTGGCGGCGGGTTCGGAGCCGGCGGCGCAGGGGGCGGGTTCGGAGCCGGCGGTGCCGGCGGTGGACTCGGCGCCTGCGAGCAGACCTGCGGTCTGAGCAACGACTTCCCCGTTGGGTCCCCCACAGGCTCAGGCATCCTCGACTGCGACGTGATCGGGATCGACGTTCCGATCAACTTCGACCTCGCGGCGGAAGCCGAGGGCGTGCTGACCAACGGAGACAACTCGATCACGCTCACGAGCGAGGTGATCTTTCCGCCAAGCACGGTCGACCTCGTACGGTCCATCGCAGACCGCGGAGAGTTTCTCACCCTGGAAGGGTCGGTGACGACGATGGGGCAGCCGGATGAAGTGACTCTCAGGCTGTCTTCGCTCCCGTGCGATCTCTGCTTCCCGGCGGCAACGACGGTCTCCGTGACCCTCGATCCTCAGACCGAAACCTTCAACGTGACCGGCGGGACGATCGGTTTCGAGTTCTCGGAGGTCACCCTCATCCTCTCGGGCGGAGGCTTCCAGCGAATCCTCACCAACGTCGGCCCCGTCGCGTCGTGCTCCTGGAGGAACGACGCCCCTCCCAGCGTCACGCTGACCGTTCCCATCCCCTAGAAGCAACTAGACGCAACTAGAAGCGACAATACACGACGCGAACTCACTCCGCTCGGCGCTTGGCTTGGGGCCCTAGCACGAGCAGGTGCTGGATTCGCTCTCGAATGAGACCGCGCAGCTCGGGTCGGTTGACGACCTTCGGCTACCTCACCGCGATGCGGACATTCTGAACACCGAAGGACTCGTCGTCCGGAACCTGGTTGATCGTGCTTGTCACCACAACGGTGGCGGTCGCGTCTGTGTGAGCAACCACCTCGAGAACGGGCTGAACGCCCCAGTCCGAGAAGAAGCCTCCGCATGCGTTCGGGTTCGGCGAGTTCACAAAGAGGAAAGTTTCGGTGTACACCGTGACCCCATCGACTCTGACGACGGCGTCTTCGGTATCCCAGCTGTCGATGACGACGTAGTCGAGTGCCACGCGGAGCTCCGTGTGCTCGACGCCGAGCAGGTCGAATGTCTTCTCGGGTGCGGCACTACCGCCAAAGATCCCGAAACCGCCGAGCATGTTTCCGTATGCAACCGCGCAATCCGACGTGCTGTCGACCGTGTTGTCCGACCAGCCGGTCGCAGTCCCATCGTCGAAGGTCTCGACGGACACCACTGTCCAGCCGCCGCCCGCCATATCGCAGGCGACCGTGAACGGTTCGTTCCCGCCCTCTCCATCCGGATCGATCTCGTAGTCTCCGTCCTCTGCCGAGGGTTCACCGCTGAGGATATCGAGACAGCTGACCGGAAGCGCAACGAACACGCCACCAACACCGCCAGCTCCGCCGACACCACCTGCGCCAACTTCGCCGCCTACGCCACCGACGCCACCGGCACCAGCTTCGCCGCCAGCTCCGCCGACGCCACCAACGCCAGCTTCGCCGCCGACACCACCAGCACCGGCTTCGCCGCCTGCGCCCACCGCGCCACTGGCGCCAGCTTCGCCGCCTGCGCCCGCTGCGCCACCTGCGCCCGCGCTACCGCGAGCATCCCCTGTACCGCTGTCGCTACACCCCAAACCAAGCGACAACGTCGCAACCAAGATCCACAAGCAAGCTCGCATTCTGTTCCCCTCGCCCCCGTCGGAAGACCAGACTCCACGTTAGCAACCACGGACGGCAGATGCCCAACCCGGCCGGTACGCGGAACCCTCAGCAGGTCGTCACCACAACCGCGATTTCAGATTCGCGTCCAGGGCGACATGACATCGAGCACCACAAATTTCAGCGCCCATCTCCACCGTGTAGGTTGAACGAGACCTCGATTCATGGTGCACCCTATCCACTGCCCGGGCGAAAGAGCCTGGTGCTTGCGGCGAGGGAGTTCCAGGCGGCCGTGCATCGCACAGGGCCGATGGGTGGTTAAGCCGTGCGCAGCTCCCCTACTCGGTGTCCTCCCGTTCGAACTCGCCGTCGCCACACCGGAGCCGGTCCGCGGCGGTGACGAGGACCCGCGGGCCGCTTCCGTCGTCGATCGAGACCCGGGTCGTGAGCGTTTGGAACTTGTCCAACTTGCAGAACAGGCCGACAGTCTCATATCGTACTCCGGATGCGGAGCTGGTGAACGTACCAGAAACTCTTTCCTTGGTGAACCGCGGCAGCGAGCAACCGAAGCGTGTTTCAAGGCGGTGGCGCGATCAGAACGGGGTCGGATCACCACGGGCTGCAGTCGTAGCCCTGCGTTTCTGGCTTCGACGATGTCGCGAACGGCGGGGTGACCACGACGTCGGGGCGCGAGATGTCCGGAAGCGGCGGGTCAGGGTGTACCGAGAAGCCTGAACGTCACCTCGAAACGCAAGCGTTCCCCGTCGCACAAGAACACGCCTGCTTGCGAGTCCCCCTCGAGCAGATCGACGTTGTCGAGGGAGAGGCCGTCTTCTCGGTCGAACTGTAGATCGCACACTGCGGCCCTTCCATCATCGAGCAGGACCTCGAAGCGCAGGCTGAACTCAAACTGGAGGCTCCAGGGACCGTTGAGGTCCGCATCCACGGCCGGGAAGGACACGAGTTTGGTCGCTTGAGAAAGGAGTGACCGTTCCCCCCACCAGTGGTAGGCGTCATTCTCGACGTTGTACGTACCAGTGACTTCCTCGTACTCGAGCGGGTCGGCCGATGTGATGTCGAGAATACGCACCTCATCGATGAAGAGCGAACGTGGCGCGGGGCGCGGCCGACAGAACCCCAGCTCTCCGGGCGTGGCGGGAAGGGTCGCGTCCGGGGCGGGACCGCAGACGTCGTCGGACGATGGACAGTCTCGGCGACGGAAGCAGCGGCCTTCCGGAAGCGCAGGATCAGGGGCGTTGGCCCAGTACTTCACGTAGATCGCTTCGGCCGAGAACTCATCGTAGAGACCCGGGTCCGTCTGGTAGAACGAGTAGCAAGTGATGTTCATGCCGACGCGGCGAACTTTGAAGAGCGTGGTCTCACATCCCTCTTCGAAAGGCATTGCCACCGAGTCATAAACACGAGAGACGCCACACCTGCGTACGACGAAGACGTCGCCCGGCTCTCCTTCGAAGAACTTGTACTCTTCGTACCCGGCGGCAGGAAAGGCATCGTCAGGCTCCGGGACCGTTTCGCGGGTCCCGTCGCACTTGACGAGGAACTCCTCGGTCCAGGGATCGGGTGAGACGTAGCCCGCTGGGCTGCCCCCTGCACCGGTGTCCTCACCCGTCGCACCGCAGCCGAGTGACAGCAGGGACGCGAGGCTCAGTGTCACTGACAGTCGTGTTCTGCGGATGACCACGTCCCTCCCGACACATCA
>JBCCEK010000202.1:0-7830 GCA_039030295.1 Myxococcota bacterium
TAAGGTGTTCGCAGCGCTTCGAGCTGGCAGCGCCCGAGGCCGCATGAGGCACCACCGAGCAAAGCGCGACCGACCCGTCGTCGGTCCCCGATCCGAGCGGGCGAGGCTTGCATGCCTCAGCATGATCGCGGTGACGTTGGCTGTCGCATGGGTGCCGGGGTCGCACGCAAGCGCCCAGGACGGGGCCGCCGAGGTCGTCGTCGAGAGGGACGTGACCTCGATCGCTTACGTCCCTGCCCCACCGCAGAAGCCTCCGAAGCGGAAGAAGGTCAAACAGAAGAACGCCGAGAAGCCGATGTACCGCCGGCCATGGTGGAGCCAAGATCGCCGCGGCCGGTGGAAGAGCATCGGCCTCGGCACAGCGGGCCTCGTGGTGGGTTTCCTCGCCCACGAGATGGGGCACATCCTGATGAACTTCGCCTACGGGAACGTTCCCAACTTCGAGGGCGTCCGGTACGCGGGGTTCGTGCCGTTCTTTCGCGTCTCCTCGGGCGTAAGCTGCAGAGACAATGGCTGCTTCAACTCCGATGGAACGCCGTTCAAGGGAGGGCGGACCGGTGCTTATCTGATTACCGCCGGCGGATTCAACGTACAGCACGTGATCAACGAGGTGTTGCTCTCGCTCGACCCGAACCTCCAGCACCACCGATCCGCGTTCCAGAAGGGGATCCTGTTCTTCAATCTGTCTCTGTCGGTCGGGTACGTCTTGTCGACGTGGTTTCAAGTGAAGCCGCGGATCGGGGACATCGAGGGAATGTCGAACGCCTCGCAAGTCAACCGCAACTGGGTGGCGCTGATGGTGCTCATTCCAACGGGGCTCGACATCTACCGGTTCTTTCTTCCGGACTCGAAGTGGGCGCCGTGGGTGAGCCGAGGCTCGAAGGCGGTGTTCCTCGGCGTGAGCTTCATCTGGTAGGGCCGGGCCGGCGGCGGAGGCCCGTCAGCGCCTGACGATCTTCGGGGGGACCCAGCTCCCGTCGAGAATCGGAGCCTCCCCCCAGTACGCCCGGATGTAGAGGGAAAACGGCCCGTCTGGCGCCGGCAACCAGTTCGACTCCAGATCCGCGCCGGGGGAAGTCGCTCCAGCGTAGATCGTGAGGGACCCATCCGCGTTGTACTGCAGCGTGCTGTTCTTCGTGCCGAGCGAATACCGGTCGAGCGGGTTCTCGTGGAAGAAGTGCGACGCGCTATAGAGCGTCATCGACCAAAACCCGCGAACCGGAGGAAGCGCGCCAGCCTCGAACGTAATGGCGTAGCCGAGCTTTCCGTCGAGTGCGGTGCCTTCGGCGTCGTCGTCGGTGTAGTAGTAGCGCGTCTCTTCCTGGACGTTCTCAAAGATGTTCGATCGCGCGCTCGCGGTTCGGTTCCGGTATCCAGTGCCCCACGCCGCGCTGTCGATCGAGCGATGCCAGCCGTTGCCTGCCGGTTCTCCGTTCTCGCTCCACTTGAGGAACCCATCGATCACGTCGGCTTGCATCGCAGCGAACGTGGAAACAGCGGCACGGCGTATCGCGCGATCTTCGGCAGCCGCCGCCGTCAGTTCACGAAACCGCTCGTAGAGTGGCTCTTCTCCCGGAAGCGGGGGCACGCGCTCCAGGATCTCGGCGAGCTGATCGAGGAACTTCTTGGGCTCGACCCAAACCGGCGGCCCTCTCTTGATGAGCCCCAGCAAGTAGGGAATACGCGGCGCGTTTCGCCACTCGGTGATCGCCCACTCGCCGTCATACTCTTGAACCGGATACGCCGCGATCTGGTTGATCAGGGGCTGCACGGCAGCGCGATCCTCGTCCGTGTCATTCATGAAGAGCCTTGGGATCATCACGGTGAGATTCGTCGAGGACCGGAACACGCCGGCGATCCCGTCGGGTGGTTCCCCATCCCAGCCGGGCCCGACCACGAGATAGTGTCCCGGTTTGGTGTCATGCTGCTGCCCGATCTTCGCGATCTGGTCCGTTCGCGCGTCGTAGATCGCATAGACCCAATAGCGGTCACCGAAGTCGGGCACCTGGATGACCACTGGGCTCTGGTCGAGCTCCATCATGCCGAACCCGTACACGACATCCTGGTTCGGACAGGCCACGAATTTCTGATCAGGCTCGATGTAGTCGGCCAACATCGAGGCCCGACCAATCGGAGCCACCGGAGCGATACCCATGAGATGACCAGGCTTCGGAACGAGGCGCACCCGATGATTCCGCGTGAGAAGGTTCGCCATCGGCCAACCCCACATGTAGGCCTCTTCAGCGACGCTCTTCACTTGCTCGGGGGTCATCGACACGTCGCCTGATTTCGACCTCGACGAGCCGCACGCGTCGCAACCGAGTGACAACGTGGCCATGAGCACCGTCGCCATGAGCACCGCGGTGCCTGCCCAACCATCTCGTCGCCACGCCACAGGGACCGGATGTTATGCATCTCTCGCGACACGGGTCAATGCCGGCGATCGAACGTGCCGAGAGGCGCTAGGCTTCCCCCATGAGCACCGAGCCACTCGACCAGTACGACCTGAAGTTCCTCCACCGCGTCCTTCGATTTCCCCTTCTCGACCGGGACGACCGAGCGTCGCTTTCGACCCGCGTGCGGGGCGCCAGTCATCTCGACGCAGACTACGTCGTCATGATGGGTCTCTCGGCAGTCCTGGCGTCGCTAGGACTGATGCAGGGATCGACGGCGGTCGTCATCGGCGCGATGTTGGTGGCGCCCCTCATGGGGCCGCTGCTCGGCGCGGGGCTCGCGGTCACGCAGAGCAACATTGCGCTCTTCCGGAGCTCCTTGGGTGCCGTCGCGATGGGAGTCGTGATGGGGTTCCTGATCGCCCTCGTCGTGGGCTTGCTCAATCCCGGGTTCGAACCGTCCCTAGAAATCGAGGCCCGGGGCAACCCGGACTTGTTCGATCTTGGAATCGCGTTCGCATCGGGGATGGCCGCGGCATACGCACAAGGGCGACCGAACGTGGCGGCGACCTTGGCGGGCGTGGCGATCGCGGCGGCCCTCGTCCCTCCATTGGCGGTCGTCGGCCTCGCGCTCACGACCGAACGCCCACTGATTGCCGCGGATGCGGCGATCCTCCTCGTGACGAACGTCATCGCGATCATCCTCGGGGCGGCGCTCGTGTTCAGAATGTTGGGGGTTCGCGTGTCGCGTTCGACTGCCGGCCGCCCTTGGGCCAAACGTGCAGTCATCTTGCTCGTGATGGGCGCGATGCTCCTCTCGGCCCCACTCCTGCTGAACATGCTCGCGGAAGCCCAACGTGGGCAAAGCCGGCCGCTCACCTACCCCGTCGCGCCGGCGGTGCGAAACGCGGTCCGAAACTACGTCGCCGAAGCGCCGAACGTCGAGGTGGTCACCATGGCGCGCACGAGTGTCGAACCCGAGCTCGGCATCACGATCGTCCTGGCAAGTGACGGTGGCCTCGATCGTAGCTTCGAAGAAGGGCTCGTCGAGGTGGTCCGAGAGGCGCGGGGAAGCGACGTCCCTGTCCAGATCCATCCACTGCGAACAGCCCGACGAGACCGAAGCCAATAGCCGGCTCGGCTTCCGTGGCGCAATCGCTCTCGCGTTGGGGTCCGCCTAGGCAGACTCGGCGAGCGCCGGCTTCTCTTCGACGGCCTCCGCGACATAGCGAGCACAGTTTGGATGAACGATCCGCCGGGTCCGCTGCAGCTCCCAGTGGTGGTCGCGTCCAACGCCGACCGTTCTCTGGAGAGTGCTTCGAACCAACCAGCCGCCCAGGGCCGAGAAACAGGCGACGCGCTCTCGGATCGGCATCGGAAAGCGGAGGATCGATCCGGCGTACGCCTTCGTTTTCACCAGGGACGTGCCAACACTACCGATGTCGACCTTCGGTGCGAACTCCTTTTGCATCCGGTCGAAGTCACCCTCCGATTTCGCATCGAGATGCATCGCGGTGACGGCCTCTTCATGGTCCCGACGCAGGAACAACGGCTCGTCGATGTAGGCAATGTCTCCCTGGAGCAGAATGTCACCGAGGACGTTTCGCTCCGCCCCGAAGAACACGTCGATCGGCATGGCCTTCTTGACCATCTCAGTCCGCATCACGCCGTAGAACTCGTAGATGTTGACGGTCCAAAGGATGCGCCAAAAGCGCTCGCTCACGCGGCTCCCGCTCAAACCAAGGTCGTCGTAGATGCCGATCAGTTTCCCATCCCCGTCTATCTGAACGGACGGACAATGAGCGATCGCCAGGGAAGGATCCGATTCCATGCGCGCCATGCAGGCGGCAAGGTAGTTGCGGTCGAGCGGATCATCGTGTGCGGCCCACTTGAAGTAGGGGGCGTCGCCGGGTTTGAACACGTAATTGAAGTTCCCGGACACACCGAGATTCTCGGGCTGAAGGTGGTATTCAACACGGTCGTCCTTCGAGGCGAAGTCCCGACAGATGTCGCCCGACGCGTCGGTTGACCCGTTGTCGCTGATCAGCAGATGGAAGTCTGAATAGGTCTGCCCGAGGATCGACTCGAGTGTCTCGGCGAGATGAGTCGCGCCGTTGTAGACGGGCATCCCAATCACGAGTTTCGGCTTCACCATGAACACCTCATCAGCACTGTCAGTACAGCTTAGCCAGCGGAAAACACGCTGCAAGGGTGGTCGGCGGGTTCGGCCCAAGCCACCCTTCAGGGCTACTTTCGCGGAGACGCTCGAGGGGCCGGCGCTTGCGGGTCAGCGGCTTTCGTAGACTCGGAGGAGGTACCCGCGGAGTCGCGCACGAATGCGAAGTGAGGGGATCGTCACTGGGCGCGCTTCGAGGAAAGCCGAGTTGTCGAGCAGCGTCAGGTTGTCTGCGATGTCGGTCTCGAGGCCCGGGAGCGCCTGTTGATAGAGGATGAACACTTTGCGCGGTCGGCTCCGGATGGACTCTTCGATCCTCGCCAAGACCTGAGTCATCACGGGTTCCGAAAACGGGTTGTTGAAGTACAGGACGCAAGGCGATTCGGGAATCACGAACTCGGTGGCGTCACCGTGGACACAGCGAATCCGGCCGTCATTCGGCGCCCAGCGGTCGACGTTGGCAAGCGCCTGCTCATGGAGCTCGCGCGCGAACTCGACCCCGATAATCTCTCGAAAGCCAGCTTCGCGTGCGAGGAGAAGCACCCGACCTTGCCCCGAGCCGTAATCGACGAAGGCGTACTCGGACAAGTCGTTGGGAAGATTGGCGATAAACGCCGTCAGCATCGATGGAGGCGTCGCGACGTACGCGAAGCCATGCTCTCGATTGTGCCCGGCGACGTCGAATCGAGTGAGGTCCGCCGCTTGTTCGGTGGCCGCAAGATAGGGGCGAGGCGGGGAGTCCTCCTCTCGCATGAGCACGTCGACCACTGCGAGCCCGAGATAACGGGAACCTCCACGAACACCAAGCCTACCGGCACGCGTGAGGGTGGTCGTGACCTTGCGAGCGAACTGTCCTGGCGATGGCATGAAAACCTGCGGCGAGACCGCTGGATATCATGGACGCGCAGTTTTTGCAGCCCCTGTGGCTTCTGGCCCGAAGGGCTTCAGCCACAGAATCAGCGCCGGCATTAGCAAGAAGTCTGCGATGAGGGCGGTGCCGATGACGATGGCCAGCAACAAGCCGAAGCTCTTCTGGCTGTCCATCAGCGAGAACAGGTTCATCAAGAAGCCAATGACCAAAATCCCGGAGGTCACGAATAGGGCGCGGCCGACGTCTTCCATCGAGGCAAACAAGGCCTTCTTGTAGTCCCGCACGAGCAGGAACTCATGATGATATCGGGTGACGAGGTGAATGGTGTCGTCGACGGCGATTCCGATCGCCACGGGGGCGATGAGAAGTCGGTAGTAGTCGAGCGGCGTTCCCGTCCAGCCCATCGCACCTAGGATCAAGAGCACCGGCGACAGGTTGGGGATCATCGAGATGAGGCCGATCTTCACCGAACGGAAGACGAAGATCATCATCAGACTGACCACCGACAGCGCGAGCAAAGCGCCTTGGATCTGGCTCCACGTGATGTAGTCGACGAACTTCAGCCACAGCGCCCCGATCCCAGTCTTGGTCACCGTCGAGGCTTCGAGCGGTTGTTCCTGAAGATAACGTTCCAAGTCATCGACGATGCTTTGAATCTTGCTCGTCTCGGCCTGCTTGCATCGAAGCTCCAAGGTCGCGCGCGCATAGTCGATCGACACGTAGTCTTTGACTTCCTCTCCACCCGAGAGCTCGTAGACGAGCAGGTACTGGGCGATCAGGTCGCGGCTGTCTGGGATCCTGTAGTACGCAGGGTCGCCATTGTGGAAGCTTTGGTTGATGTCCTTGATGAGGTCGACGACCGAGTACGTCTTGGTGACCAGCGGGTCTTCTTCGGCCTTTCTCTGAAGTCGCTCGATCTCACGAAGCACCGCGGGATTCTTGATCCCGTCGGGATCTCCACTGTCGAACAAGAAGATGAACGACCACGTGCCGGACATGTGATCGTCGACAAACATGGTCGTTTGCCTGACGGGCACCCGCTCGGAGAACTCGGTGAGGAAGTTCGAGTCGACCCTCAACTGGGTGATCCCCCAGATGGAAACGACAAAGGCGACCCCGAACGCAACCAAGACTGCGTTGCGGTGACCGATGACGAACCCCGCTACCCCACGAAGCACCGCCACCACCCGCCGCCCACCCTTGGCGCGGGCGGTGACCTCGGCATTCGACACATCGTCGGGGTCGTCTCGCCCAAACGAGAGAAAAGCCACCAGGATCGATATCGAAGCCACGAAAGCGGCCAGCACGCCAACGGCGCTGTAGACCGCGAGATGCGCCACCGATTTCACCGGAGAGAAAGAAAGAGACAGGAAGCCAGCGGCGGTGGTGAGGCTCGTGAGCAAGCAGGGTGGCCCAACCAGGTACAGCGTCTTTCGGATGGCCTCCCGACGGCTCGCGACGCGGCGTCGGATGATCGTGAACTCCGACAGAATGTGCACCGAATCGGCAATGCCCACGGTGATCAAGAGCGTCGGCATCAAGCCGAACATGAAGTCGATCCGCCAGCCCAGCGCGCCAATGACAGCAACCGCCATCGCTGCGGCAAAGGCAACGACCATGAACGGACCAACCACGGCAACGAATCGACGGAAGACCAGGGCGAGACTCAGCCCTATCACGAGGACCACGAGACTCAGGATCAGCGGCATGTCCTCTTCGATGAACACGCGGTTGTAGGTCGCGTTGATGGCGACATCCCCAGAATGGAAGAACTCGATCCCCGCGTACTCTGGCCGACTCAGGATCTCTTCGATGACGTCGAAACTCACCTGCGGATAGAGGTTCGCAAGCCCGTCTCCACCGTCTGGGTCGAAGCGAATCTCGTCGATCGAACCGATCGCGGAACGACTCATGTCGACGATGATGGCGCCGAGGGTTGCATCGGCGCTGACGAGGCCATCCACGTAGAACGGCTTCTTCATGACCTTGTCGGCGATCGTGTCGAGCTCGGCCTGGTCGGCGGGGAACTCCGACAAGAGATCGTAGACGATGATGTCGTCTGGTGGGGCGCCCTCCATGAACTCGGCGTTCGACAAGCTCGTGACTTCCTTCACGAAGGGAACTTCGGCGTCGAGGGCTTCGGTGAGACCGTCGATCGTACGCATGAGATCCAGGTCCCAGGGCCCCTCTTTGGCGCGGTAGACGATGTAGGCGATCTCGTCCGATTCGAAATCGTCGCGAAACTGCCGATACGCAGCGTAGATCGGATCGTCTTTGTCGAAGAAGGCTTCGAAGCTGTTGTCGACGCGTGCGCCGTACGCCAAGGCTCCTCCGACCGCCCACACGACGAGACTCGCCACCAGGACCACCCAACGGTGGTCGTAAGACCA
>JBCCEK010000203.1:0-7807 GCA_039030295.1 Myxococcota bacterium
GCCCGACAACACGGACATCGACGCCGCCCTGAGCGACGCTGATCGAGCGCGCGGGCTCGGCGAGTTCACCGTACCGGGGCGGATCGACCGCGAGCTTGCCACCAACCCGTTCTTTCGCTTCGACCAGCCGTCGGTCGCGCAGGGGCGGGATCCCGTCGCCTCGTTCGCCTCGATTCGCCAGGCGAAGGACGACTTCTAGCCTCCGTTCCGAGAACAACGTGAGCCTGCTCTAGTCTGTCCGCGACTCCGTCTCGCGCCGAAGCTGTTTCATCGACCGGCCGACGAGCGCGAGCGTCCATCGCCGCGGGAGTAGCCGGGCCATGAAGTTCGAGGAAAGTCGATCGGCAACCGTCGGAATGACGACGGGACGACGGCCGAGTGCGGTGAGTGCACCTTTCGCCACAGGTTCGGGGCCGTTGATCGGGACGAGCCACGGGACCGACTGATCGAGGCCGCGCTCTCGCACGGGCGTCGTGTCGGTCAATCCAGGGCAGACCCCGAGGACGTCGACGCCGTGCGGGCGGAGCTCCTCCCAAAGACTCGCCGCCAGAGTGAGCCCATACGCCTTGGTGGCGGCGTATTGTGCCGTGTAGGGTGCCCCACTGATCGCGGACGCGGAGGACACCACGATGATCGCACCCCGACCCCGCTCGACCATTTGACGGCCGAAGGTGTGCGCGAGGATCGCGGTTGCGCGGCAGTTGATCGTCAGGGTGTCGAGGTGTGTGTCGAGCTCGATGTCGATGAAGGATCCCATCGGCGAGATCCCAGCGTTGCTCACCAAGACGCCGATATCGTACCGCGCGGCCCAGTCTTGCGCAGTCTCAGCCAAGTCAGCGCGGCTGAGGTCGCATGCGATCAGTTGCGCGTCGATCTCGAACCTGTCTCGCAGCTCCTTGGCGAGGGCCTCGCCGTCTTCCGTCTCCCGATCGACCAGCAGCAGATCGAACCCGGCCGACGCGAGCTCTTCGGCGAACGCCCGGCCGATCCCTCGGGCGCCTCCGGTTACCAGCGCGCGGCTTCCGTACCGTTCTCGAAGCGGATGAGCCTCTGTGTGTTTCAAGCCGCTTCTCCTCGAACGTCGGTCAGTCGTCCCGTGGCTCGGGTACGGTCATGCACCCAGAACCCGCACCACACGACGCCGAGGCCGATGGTACCCGCGACTCCATAGAAGGGCTGAAGCCAACGGGGCGCCCCGAACGTCAGGTCGAGTGCCGCCGCCGTGAGCGCGACGATGGTACCTCGAGCGAGGGCAGTGGCGATCACCGAGCCCGAACGCACCCTCAGATACACGAGTACCCACGACGCGACGATACACCATGGGAGGGCGAGCAGGACGCCCTCTGCACCACGAAGCCCGTAGAGGTTCCCGAGGGCGACCGACGGTGCCAGCCAGATCCACCACAGCAACCCGATCCCCGTCGACCTGCGCCAGAACTGCCCAGGCATCTCGCGAAAGAAGTAACCCCGGAATGCCACCTCATCGCACAATGCGAGCAGCAAGTTGAACGTCAGCCCCGCCGGCATACCAAGCACGATCAACATCCACGGAGACGGAGGCCGGTTCTTGGCCAAATACGACTCGAAGTCCGCAAGCTGGTCCGGTGGAACCATAGAGCGTTTGTTGGCGATCAATTGTTCGACCGTGAGCACGGGGTCGTATCCGGCGAGCGCCGTGATGGCGACCCCCACGAGGAGCGCGGCGACCGGAAGGAGCCACGCGACCCACCACCATCGGTTGAAGGAGAACTTCAGGCCGAGCGGTTCGAGAATCGGTTGCTTGAGAACCGGACCCTGCATGATCAGAACCGCGATCAGCGCCGGAAACGCGTACCAGATCGCGATGGCACGGCCGACTCCCCCGCTCCACGGTACGTCGCGGACCCACATGAAGACGACCGGCGCCCAACTGCCGAGAGCCATGAGCGCGAAGGGGATCCCGATCAAGAACCCCCTGCTTGGTGGTTGCTTCACCGAAAGCGTTTCCAGGCGGCGAGCTCGGCTTGCTGGAACGCCGCATAGCGCTTCTGAAGTCGAATGAGCTCGCCGTAGACGCGGGGCATCTGTGGCGCGAGCGCGAGAAGAACCCGGCCCGTCGCTTCTGCATCGCCGGCGGCGCGGTGCGCTTGCTCGAGCGGGATTCCGAGGTGCGCGCTGACGTCGGCGAGCTTGCGGCTCGAGAGCTCCTTGAGAATCTCCCGCGCCCACACGAGTGGGTCCACCCATACAACATCGTCGCGTCCAGCCGGAGGCATGTCGCCTTCGGTCATGCCCTCGGGGGCGGCTCGCGCGAGCTCCGCCCTCAAGAAACCCCGATCGAAATCGGCGTTGTAGGCCACCGGGACATGGCCCTCGAGCAGTTCGAGCACCTTTGGCAGGAGCGCAGCGAAGTCGGGGGCGCCGTCGAGTTCCTCGTCGGTGATCCCGTGCACCGCCCGCGACTCTTCGGGAATCGGGATGCCTGGGTTGACGAGAAGACCCTCACGCCTGGTGGTCTGGCCTTTTCGGAACAACACGATCCCGATCTCGATCACGCGATCGGTTTCTGGATCTCGTCCGGTGGTTTCGAAGTCAACGACCGCGAACGGAATGTCCTCCCAAGTCGCGCCCGGCTCGAACTCATGGCAGAGCCCCTCGACGTTCTGGATCGCGTCTGCGATCAAATCCGCGATCCCGGGATAGTGCCTTCCAGTCGGAAAGCACCCACACACATCGGTTCGTCCCCGCACGCCTGGAAGATGCACCGTATGGCCGGCCCGGCGCAAGTCGTCTAAACCGACTTCGTGCCTCAACCCTACCGTACACGGTTCGCACCTTCGCCGACGGGCAAGATGCATCCTGGCCACGCGCGGACGGCACTGGTGACCTGGCTCCGCGCGCGCCAGGCCCGAGGCAACATCGTCATGCGCATCGAAGATATCGATGGGCCCAGGGTCGTCGAGGGCTCGACTGACGGTATCTTGGTTGATCACGAGTGGCTCGGGCTCGATTGGGACGAAGGGCCGACCTTTCAGTCGTCCCGCTTCGACGTTTACGAAACGGCGCTCGAGGCCCTCCAAGCCGGGGGATTCGTCTATCCATGCACCTGCTCGCGCAAGGAGATCGCGAAGGTGGCGAGTGCACCGCACGGGGACGCTGGCGTCCGCTACCCAGGTACCTGTCGCAACGGACCCACGAAGCCCGACCGTCCTCCCTCGTACCGTTTTCGTCTTCGAGACCCCGCGCCCGGGTTCGAGGATGGGTTTCACGGTCGCGTGCCCGAGGGCCAGGTCGGCGGCGACTTTGTCGTGAGACGGGCCGATGGCGTCTGGGCTTACCAACTCGCCGTCGCGGTCGACGATGCGCAGATGGGTATCACCGAGGTGATCCGAGGGGACGATCTGCTCATGTCGACGCCGCGTCAGATCGGCATCTACGAAGCACTCGGGTGGAACATCCCGCACTTCGCGCACGTGCCCTTGGTCACCGACGACGCGGGAACGCGTTTGTCGAAACGCCACGCGTCCGTGACGATCGAGGCGTTGCGGGCCGCTGGGCGCTCTGCCGAATGGGTGATCGGCCAGCTGGCTTGGTCTCTCGGAATCACCGCCTCCCCGACCCCAATTCGACCTGATGAGTTGGTTTCTCGGTTCGAGCTTGGGACGATTCCTCGTGCCACGTTCACTTGGCGGACAGGGGGTTGACTTTTCTCTCGATTTCGACCCTGATTCATTGATGATCAGGCGCTGAGGGAGAGGATCATGACATCGAGCGAAAGGCTGATGGAAATCGCCGAGCGCCTTGCGGAGCTCGATCCTGTCCGAACCTATTCAGAGCGCGGGGCTGCGTTGATCGCGGGGATCGTCGGTGCGTCGACGTATCGCCTCGAACGAACCAACGGTCCAGACGTCAGCAGTGAGTCATCCCTCACCACGACCGAGCCCACCATCTCGCTTCCGTTGCGCCAAGGGCGTTCGCCAGTGGGCACGCTCCATCTCGAGATCGCAGGAGACGCGCCCGCAGGCAGCCAGCTCGACGTCCTCAAATGGGCCTCGCGCTTGTTCGCCAAGGGGCTTGACCACGCGGACCGACTGGCCGACGAAGGCGGACGCCGGCCGGGCGAGGCTGTCGAGCAAACGCTCCGCCGGGCGCCGCTCACCCCGCGCGAACGGGATGTGGTCTCGCTCTTGGTCGCCGGGTCGAGCACGCGCGACATCGCGTCCGAGACCGGGTTGACCGTGTCCACCGTCAATACCTATCTGAAGCGCA
Source organism: Myxococcota bacterium (assembly GCA_039030295.1). Classification (GTDB taxonomy): domain Bacteria; phylum Myxococcota_A; class Polyangia; order Polyangiales; family Houyiibacteriaceae; genus SG8-38. Next base: position 4,249 of record JBCCEK010000203.1, read on the forward strand.
TCTTCTCGAAGCTGGGCGTCCACTCGCGGGTCGAACTCATTGCTCGGATGGCGGGGACCGCTACCATTCCCCCGCGCTCGGGCTACGACGCTCGACGTCCCGATTGATGGCACAAGACGACGAACTCACACACCTGGATCGGCAGGGTCAGGCGCGGATGGTCGACGTCGGCGATAAAGAAAAGACCACACGAGAGGCGACCGCGCGCGCAACGCTCCGCATGCAGCCCGAGACTCGTGCCGTGCTTCTTCGGGGCGACGTCCCCAAGGGCGACGCCATCGCGACTGCGCGCATCGCGGGGATTCAGGCTGCCAAGAAGACCTCCGAGTTGGTTCCGCTCTGTCACCCCCTGGCCATCACCGGCTGCGACGTTGCACTGCACCCGGCTCCCGACGATGACCAACGGTTCATCATCGAAGCGTCGGTGCGCTGCGCCGACCGCACCGGTGTCGAGATGGAGGCGCTCACCGCGGTTTCGGTCGCCGCGCTCACGCTCTACGACATGCTCAAGGCGATCGATCGGGCCATGTCGATCGAAGAAGTCGTGTTGCTCGAGAAGAAGGGCGGTCGGTCGGGCCACTATCGACGCTCGACCTAGGGTGGGGGGATCGCGTCGCCCTCGCGGCGCGTGACTTGTCGCACCGCGTCCCAATCCGCGCGCGACAGCTCGCGGGTCAGGATCAACGCAAGCAGCGCTGCCCCGAACCCAGCCGCCAACGCGACGATCGCGACCAGGGGCGAGTCGTCGGGGAACGCGCTGGCCACCCAAAAACCTGCGAATCCGGCCGCAGCGGCGCGCAACCAAGTGAGTGGGGGGACGAAGACGCCAAAGAGCCCACGAACCGCCATCGCGGCACCGACGAGCGCGACGACCATCCCCGTCGCCGTCCCGCTGGCGGTCGCACGGAGCGTGTCGGCGCCAAGCCCGGCGTCGCCGATGAAGGCCCTCACCGCGATCACGACCACGGCAAGCGAGATACCTGCGATGACCGCCGCAAGTGCGGGACGCCCTGACCCGCTGATCGCGGTTGCCGCCACCGCGAACAGGGCGAACGCGGCCACGCCAAAGATGAGGACTGCAAGTGCCGGCGCCCCCGCCACATAGTCAGGCGGGTAGGCCAACCGGACGACACCTTGTGCCGCGCCCGAAATCGGGGCCGCGACGAGGAGAAGAAGGAGCAGGGACAATCGCATCGCGTGTTGAATGGTCGACTGCGTGCCTTTGCGATCGCCGAGGCTCGTCGCTCTGCTGATCATCGGGAAGACGATGAAGGTCATCGAGATGATCAGTTGGTAGGGAACGAACGCGAATGTCTGTGCCGCCCGATAGTAGCCGACGTACTGGTTGGCGAGGTCCACCGCGGCTTCGGCGCTGGTTCCGGCGTCGATCGCGAGCTCGGTCGCGGACCGTTTCAGGACCTGAATATCGATCATCAGAATCCCGTTCAGGCACATCTGGTAGAGCCAAATTGGCGCCATGAAGCCGATCCATCGTGACAACGGGACGCCTCGACCCGGCCTGCCCCATCCCACCCACAGCAACGCGATCGTCACGATCGAGGTAGCCGCGACCGCGAAACCAAATACCGCGCCCACCGCGCCGATTCCGAATGCCGCACCTCCGATGATGCCGGTTGTTCGGAGCACTGAGAACACGATGTCGAGCCGCGCCTGGCGTCCGAACTCGCGCCGCCCGTTGAGGCTGCCGACGACTGCCGCGTATAGCGCGTAGGCCATCACGACTACCGACGCGATGCGCAGAAGTGGTGTGAGCTGGCCGTCGAGCAACAATCGGGAGATCGAAGGCGCAAGCACAAAGAGCCCGACCGCCAAGACGCCGCCGACCATCGATTGGACCCGTAGTCCTTGCCGCAGCGTTGCCTGTGCGTTCCGTTCGTCTTCGCTCACGAACTTCGACACCGACTGGATCGTCGCCACGATCAACACGTTGTTGAAGATCGCGACGCCGCTCATCGCCGCCGAATACAACCCGAACTCTTTCGCCTCCCCGAAGATCCGCGGCAACAAGAGCTGCACCGCATAGCTCGTGACGATGAAGAACACCTTCGCGCCTGCGATCGACGCCAAGCCACGGCCTGCTCGCCTCGCGTCGTCGGTGGAATTCGACGCCGTTGTTTGGGTTGGGCTGGCCAAGACCGGTCAAGGGTTGACTTGAATCGCCCGTTGACGCCAATTACGGCCCAGTGAGGCTGGTCTTTTTCGGGTCGAGGCGAACGGCGTACGGCCGAATCATCTCGGCGGCAGGGGTTTTGGGCGTGGTGCTCCTGGTCGGCGCGACGTCGTACTACGCCGTCGGCGAGGGGCGGTGGAGCTGGTTCGACTGCTTCTACATGACGATCATCACCCTTTCGACGGTCGGTTTCGCGGAGGTCCTCGAGGGTATGAACGACATCCCAGAGGCTCGTGCGGTCACTGTCGCCCTGATCGTCCTCGGCAGTGGGACCTTGCTTTATTTCATTTCGAGTATGACCGCTTTGATTGTAGAAGGTGACCTGCAGGGCATCCTGAGGCGTAGACGTATGCAGCGCGCGATCGGAACCTTAAAAGACCACATCATCCTCTGTGGAGTCGGAACAACGGGCCACCACATCGCGGCCGAGCTTCGCGCCGTCGGCATCCCGTTTGTCGTCATCGATCGAAACCGCGAACGGATCGAAGAGCTTGCGGAGGAGTTCGACGATCGACTCCTGTACGTAATCGGGGACGCGACCGACGACCACGTTCTCGAGCTTGCCGGGCTCGCCGTCGCCCGAGGGGTGATCTCGGCACTCAACGATGACAAAGCTAACCTGTTCGTGACGGTGACAGCCCGCGCCCTCAATCCCACCGCCAGAATCGTGGCCAAGTCGATCGAGCCTTCGACCGAGGCCAAGCTCCGGCGCGCGGGCGCTGATGCGGTCGTGGCGCCGAACTACATCGGCGGTGTGCGGCTGTTCAGCGAGATGGTGAGCCCCAAGACGGTCGCGTTCCTCGATCGGATCGTCCGGTTCGGTAGCGGAATTAGCGTTGGAATCGAGGCCATTGACGTCCCTTCGGGGAGCGCATTGGTTGGTAAACGCCTCTCCGAGGCGAACCTCCGCGAGGCCGGGGCCCTAGTCGTCGCGGTCCACCGAGTCGACGACGAGTACATCTACAACCCCGGCGGGGAATACGAGCTCGCAGCCGGGGACTCGCTTCTCGTGCTGGCCGAGTCTCAGGACGTCGAAAACCTTCGCAGCCTGCTCATTGCGGGTGCCCCGGCCTGATTGGTTTCCCGCCTCATTTCGTTTCCTGGGCGACCTTGACGCCCTAGGCCGGGTGGTTACGTTGGCTCGACTCCGGAAGCGATCCGGACACCAAAAGGAGACAAGAAAACATGGGAAAGATTATCGGCATCGACCTCGGGACGACGAACTCAGTCGTCGCGGTGATGGAGGGCAAGGACCCGCAGGTCATCGTCAATGAGGAGGGTGACCGGATTACCCCGTCCGTGGTGGCTTGGGATGACCAAGACGAGGTCCTCGTCGGACAGATCGCCAAGCGACAAGCGATCACGAAC
>JBCCEK010000204.1:0-7673 GCA_039030295.1 Myxococcota bacterium
ATCAAGTCGACGAGGCCGATGAAGTCGCAGTCGACACCGAGGACGATCCTTCCCTGGCGATCGGGGAGCTTTCGATCGACGCCCAGGCCACGCTCGAGAAGTACGCAAGCGGGCACGAGGGCCAAGTGCCCACCGAGCAGGCCTTCGAGGCCGCCCTCGACGACGGGACGGGCCTCGACGAGCACGACGACGCCGACGAGGGCCCAACGTTCGAAGAAGCCCTGGTCGGCGAGGTCGACGAAGACGGGCAGCCCTTGGTCGCGGCCGAGCCAAACGTCGGTGGCCCCGTGCCCCGGCCTTCCATCGCCGCGCCGCCGGATGCACCACCTGCGCCCGCGGGGCTCAATCTGGTGCCGCCGCCCGAGGGCCTGACGCGCCCTTCGCGCGCCGCCGCCGACGAAGACCTTCTCGCCAGCTTCGAGGAACCCGGCGACGAGGAAGATTCCGGCCTTTTCGCCTACGAAGAGGGGCTTCCGATTCCCTCTAGGCCGCCGCTGCCCGACCTCGATTCCGCGCGACGCGTGGCCACGGTTGAAGCGAACGACTACGACGACGTCGAAGAGTCCGAGCCACCCGAGGCTCACGAAGACTATGAAGAGATTCGACTCAGTGAGCTCGCCGAGAGCGCCGAAGAAGGGTAGCGCAACATGAAACGCGCGTTGGCGGCATCGTTTTGTGCGTTCGGCCTTCTGCTGTCAGCCGTGCCTGTGGATGCGCAAGCGGTCGTTCATGTGATCGTCCGTGACGGTGCTCACAAACCGGTCGACGGCAAAGTGAGCCTCAAGCCTGCTCGGGACGGGAAGAGTTTCAGCTGCAGCACATCCAAGGGCGCGTGCACGATGAGCTCGGTGCCGGGGGGCAGCTACATCGTGACCTTCCGTGCGAAGAGCGGGGCATCACCCGCACCGCGCAAGGTCGTGATCCCTCCGAGCGGGAACACCGACCTGCACATCACGGCGAAATAACGCCGGAGTTGGACCAGACCGCCCCAAAAGTGTAATCATTTTGAGGGGGGAGCTTGCGCGCGAATGCGAAGTAGGCAGATGCTGGGCTGCTTTTTGGGGATCGCCATGCTGGCGTGGCCAGCGCGCCTCTATGCCGACGAGCCGGCCCCGAGTAACGCGCGTGACCTCGAGCTTCGACTCGTGCAGAACAGCTTCAGCGGGTCCACCGGCAGCATCCGACTGATCGACGCGGCCTCCGGGCCCAAGGGGACGTTCCGAGTCGCCCTCAACACCGAGTTCTTCGTGGCGCGGGATGTCTTCGTGCCGGACGATCGAGCACAACACTTCGCGGGGAACCTTTCGTTGAGCGTCGCCGCGGCGCGATTCCTCGAAGTCTTCGTTTCCGCCGAGGTGACCAGCGCCTGGGACGACGCGACGGACCCCCGGCTGGTGCAGCGAGTCGCGGACGCGAGACTGGGCTTGAAGGGCTACCACTGGGTCACGCGGTGGGTCGCTGTCGGCGCCGACGCCACTGTGCTGTTTCCCGGCGGCGTGGGCGACATGAGGGAGACCTTTCGGGCCACGAGTTTCGGTTTTCGCGCCAATGCCTCGCTCGACTTTCGTGCGCGCTCCGACAGACACGCGCCGGTCATCGTGCGGTTCAATGCACAGTACTGGTTCGACAACACCGCGAAGCTCACGAACAGCATCCAATCCGAGGGTCCGTTGATTCCGTTTCAACGGTTCGCGTATGGGATCAACGAGGTCGATACGGTGCGGATCGGCACTGGGCTCGAGCTCCCGCTGCGAGCGGGCAAAGTGGGCGTACATCCCCTGGTCGACTGGCGGTGGGACCTTCCCGTCAACCGCCAAGGGTTTCGCTGCTCGGCCGTGAGCGCTGCCGGCGACCGCTGCCTGTCGGACGTCGGTGTGAAGGCGTTCCCGATGACGCTCACGCTCGGCGTTCGGCTGTTGACGCCGCCAACGGGTCTTGCCGTTACCGTGGGGGCCGACGTTGGATTGACGGGCACCGACGACTTCGTGCAGCAGTTGGCTCCGACGGCGCCCTACAACGTCATCGTGGGGCTCTCGTACGCGATCGATGCGCGTCGAACGACGGGCCACACCGCCAAGCCCACGTCAACACCTTCGACACTCGATCCCCGCGGACGCGTCTATGGTGTCATCGTCGACGAGCACGACGGGCGCCCCGTGGAAGACGCCCTCGTGACGGTCACTGGCGAGGCGGCATCGGCGCAGGTGACCGACGAAGGCGGGCGGTTCGTCACGTACGCACTACCGGTCGGTGAGATCGAGCTTGAAGTGAGCCACCCCGATTACGAGCCAGGGCTTTGCCTCGCAACGCTCGACGCCTCAGAAGCCGGCGTGACCCCCGAAGTGAAGACCGAGGTGCAGTGCGTGCTGACGCCGACAACCCTGCAAGGCACCCTGCGACTTCATGTCGTCGGAAAGAAGGGTCGATCGATTCCCGCCCTTCCGGTGGTGGTCCAGGGCGCGTCGGAAGCTCGGATCCTGTTGGACGATTCCGGCAAGGCTTCCGCGGAAGTCGACTCCGGGACGTACGTCGTCTTCGTCGACGACCCTGCCTACCTGGTCGCACTGACCGAGGTCGAAGTTGCGCCGCGCGCCGTGACCGAGGTTGTGCTTCAGGCGCTGCGAAAGCCGAACCGCCCCAGGGTCGTCGTCCGCAAGCGCGAGATCGTCCTTCGAAGCCAGATCAGTTTCGCGACCGGGAGCAACGAGATTCTGCCCAACAGTGAGCCCCTGCTGCTCGAGATTGCCGACACGCTTCTCCGCGACCCGTCTCTCGAGCTCGTGGAGATTCAGGGGCACACGGACAACCGGGGCAACTTTGAACGCAACATGCAACTCTCGGAGAACCGAGCCAACGCGGTTCGCGCTTGGCTCGTCGAACACGGGGTCGAAGGCGCCCGATTGCAGGCCAAGGGCTACGGGCCCACGCGCCCAGTGGTGCCGAACATCACCGCGCACAACCGAGCCCGCAATCGTCGGGTTCAGTTCAAGATCGTACGGCGAGCCGGCGCCACCGTTGCCGCCACGCGATGAGTAGGGCGAAGGCGATGAGCGCGGTCGTCCACGGGGACTGGCCCGGCTCGATCGGAGCGGCCGAGCACCCACCATTGCTGGTCGGTTCCGGGGGCGCGTCCTCGCAGTTGAGATCAAGCCCACCCATCGGCGTCGCGTCGCAAGATGCGTTCAGGTTGCCGGGCGGATAAATCGAGCAAACCGCGTTGATGTCGTCCTGCGCCAAGGTGCGCTTCTGGACTTCGATGCGCGGGGACGAGGGAAACATCGTCGCGTCAGGCACGTTGGAGTGGCCGATCCCGAGGATATGGCCCACTTCGTGGGTGACGATGCTCTGAAGGTCGGCCGGGCCCGGATTGGCAGCTGTACCCGCGGGGCACCCGCTGTCGGGGCAGTTGTCGTAGGGGCCGAGGCTTTCGTTGATCAGCATGTCTGCGTCGAGCAGCTGCCCGGTGTCTTCGCGAAACCAGACGATTGTGATCGCGAACGCACTTGGCTCGAGAGGTTGGCCTTCTGGGGTTTCCCAGGGATCGAGGAAGGCGATCGTGTTGACGTTGGGGCCTCGCTCGTTGAACTGCGACAGCTGGCATGTCGAGGGCTCGCCCATTTGGAAGATCACGTTGGCGGGCTCCCCACCGACGCACGTTTGCTCTTGCCAGGCATCGAACGAGCCGATGACGGCGCTCTCGACGTCTCCCATGTCCATCCAGATGCTCCCGCGTTCGTCGATGGAGTACGAGACGCAGGCGCTTGCCCACTCGAGGGGAATTCCGTCGCCGACGCACTCGGTGTCGCCGATCTGCACCATGTCGTTGGTGGTCATTCGGCAGAAGGCTGCGGCATCCGACGTCGGCGATGCGATTGCGGCCATCGCCACCACACCCAGGGTGGCTTCGAGCCACCGAGTCATGGTTTCGCCTCGACCTGTCGCAGTACGATGTCCCGAACCTGTCGGATCACGCTGTCGAGGGCGGTGTGGTCCGCGATTGCTCCCCGGGCCGGCTCGAGCCTCCCGTCGGCGGCGCGCTTCACCAGCATCAACCCTTCGCGGTTTTGACGCACCGTTTCGCGTCCTTGCTCCATACGGATTCGGAGAACACCTTGCGCCATCCCGACCGGCCGAAATGCAAGGCTCTGACCTTGGCGAATGAAGAGCAGGGCGCGCTCGCCCTCGTTGAACCGGGGCTCCCCTTCGACTCGCATCCCGATGTCGCCGATCCGCCCGCCCATGACCCGCACGATCACCTCGGGCTCATCCACGGCGCGGGGCCCGTCGCTCCGAAGCTGTCGTTCAACTGCGAACCGATAAGCGGTGGCAATCGTGCCATCTGACCGTAGGTAGGATTCCGCGAAGACCACTCGCCCGATGACGATTCGGTCCGACTGCGCGACCAGCTCCTCTAGATCGAGCGCCTGGACGATCGATGCGCTGGCCGGCGCGGGCTGGCTTGCAAGGAAAGCGGCCCACAAAAGCACGGCGCCGAACGCACCGGGGGCTCTGAATCTAAGCATTTTTCTAGCGTGGTGTCCCCAGGTGGAGTCGTCAAGCGATTGGGACTTCGGAGTTCGAGATTGACAGTTTCGTCCGAATTTTCGTACACCTCCAGCCATGTACAGACTCCTCCATGGTGGCCGCCTAGGGTGGGCGCCCCTGGTCGCGCTCGTCATCGTCGTCATTGCAGGCTGCGATGTAACGAAGCTCACAGCTGAATCCACTGCCGGCTTGTTCACGCGTGCCGCGCCGGCCTTCGAAGAGTACTGGGACTACGACCTTGCCGGGGAAGCGTTGCCGGCGACTATCGTGCAGTTCGAGGGCATTCTTCGCGTGGCGCCCGACAGCGATGCTCTGCTCGCGCAGCTCGCGCAAGCGTACTTTGGATATGCGTTCGGATGGATCGAAGTCGACGTCGAGGAGCTCGAGTTCGAGGGTACCTACGACGAGGCTAACGCGCTTCGGCGCCGGGCGGGGATCATGTACCTGCGCTCCAAAGACCTCTCGATGCACCGCATCCATCTCACGCACCCTGAGATCTACGAGGCCACCCGCGGCTCGATCGAGGAGCTCGAGACCTGGCTCGACGAGTCATTCACCGAGCCAGAGGATGCGCCGAAGCTTCTGTGGGCTGGCCAGGCCTGGGGCGCCTACATCAATACAGCCAAAGACGACATGACCGCGGTGGCCGACGTCCCCTACGCCAAGGCGCTCGTGGCAAAGTCGATCGAGCTAGACCCGACCTACTATCACGCCGCAGGCCTCACCTTCATGGGGGTCGTTACCGCATCCGAGTTGGCCGGCGACATGGACCTCGCGAAGCTCTACTTCGACAAGGCGCTCGAAGAGACCGAACGTAGGGCGCTCACGACGCAGGTGAGCATGGCCCGCTTCTACGCGGTACAGACTGGGAACCGGTCGCTTTTCGACGAGCTTCTGACCGAAGTCCTGGACGCCGGAGACGTGCTCCCTGAAGCGCGACTTGCCAATCGCATGGCTCGCGAACGCGCCGAGCTCTACACGGAGTACGCGGACCAGCTTTTTTAGTGGATCGTCAGAAAAAGGGAGCGGAAGGTCCCAAAACCCTACGGTTTTCATTGACTGTTCGCGCGATCACAGTGAATCTTCGGCTCCTCAGACCGTATTGATCGTTGGGGTTGTTGGTCCCCGAAGACGCGCCGTTTCGGTTCGAGTGAGGCACACGATGAAACAGAGATTTGCACTAGTGTTGGCATTCGCGTTGGTGGCTTCAGCGCTTCCAGGAGGCCCCACTCAATCGGCGGAGGCAGACGGCCCGACGGTCCTGCGAATGGCGACGCTGGCGCCGAGCGGCTCCTCCTGGATGAAGGTGTTCAACGCCTGGAACCAAACGCTCCAGAAGCAGACGAACAACACGCTGAAGTTCAGCTTCTACGCAGGGGGCAGCCAAGGAGATGAGCGCGACTTCGTTCGTAAGATGCGCGCCGGGCAGATGGACGGCGCAGCCATCACGACCACCGGCCTCGGCATGTTGGTTCGCTCGGTCTTGGTGCTTGCGGTGCCAGGCGTCATCACGACCTACGAGCAGCTCGATAGCGTTCGAGCAGACCTCGACGGCGAGTTCGACGCGATGTTCGACAAAGAGGGCTACAAGCTACTCGGCTGGGGCGACGTCGGAAAGACCCGCATCTTTTCCAAACACACCTTCGATAAGCCGTCGGACTTCAAGAAGCTCCGCCCCTGGGCCTGGAAAGACGACCTGATCTTCGGCGAGTTCCTCAAAGTGGTCGGCGCCAACCCGGTCGCCCTTGGTGTGCCCGAGGTGTATCCGTCGCTCCAGACGAAGATCATCGACACGGTCCCGGCGTCCGCGCTCGCAGCGGTATCGCTCCAGTGGTACACGCAGCTCAAGTACGTGACCGCGAGCTCGAACGGGATCATCGTCGGCGCCACCATCGTCAAGAAGGACAAGTTCGACGCGCTGACCGAAGAGCAGAAGACGGCGCTGGTCGACACGGGGATCCGAGCTCACAAGGCGCTCAACAAGTCGATCCGCCGCGACGACGACAAGTCGTACGCGACGATCCTGAAGCGTGGGATTTCCACCGTCGACACGACTCCGTACCAGGCCGAGTGGGACAAGGCCGCGGCTGAGACTCGCAAGAACCTCACCGGGCGCGTGTACCCCAAGAGCCTCCTCGACGCCGTCGAGGCCGCCGCAAGGAAGCAGTAACGTAGTGAAAACAATTCGGCGCCTCGATAGGCAACTGGCGCGTGGGGAAGCGGCGATCGCCGCGACCGTGCTTCTCTTCATGATCGTCGTTGCCGCAGCTCAGGCTGTGTTTCGGAATCTCACCAATTTCGATCTCGACTTCGCCAACGCGGCGCTCGAGCGGATGTCGTGGGCAGACTCCTTCCTGCAGAAGGGCACCCTCTGGCTGGCCTTCTTCGGAGCCTCGCTCTCGACCTTTGACGAGAAGCACATCGCCATCGACGTCATCCCGCGGCTTTCTCCGCCGCGCGTCCGACAGTTCCTGAGAGCGATCGTGTCGACCTTCGCCGGGATCACCTGCTTCTACCTAGGACGCGTGTTCTGGCTCTCGGTGCTGAACAACGCCATGGAGGTCCCCCTCGAGTACTCGATGCTCGGCGACAACGACGAGATGGTTCACATCTGTCAGGCCTCGGCGCAGGTTCTCGCCGACTCGGGCCTCTCACGGCCTGATTTCTTCTGCGGCTTGCGAACCCTACTCGAAGTCTTCGGCGCCAAGATGTCGACGCCCGACGTCGCCCTTCAGCTCATCGTTCCTTCGATGTTCATCTTCATGGCGTTCCGGTTCTTCTCGCGCGCCATTGCCGCGACCGTCGCGTTCATCACCAACAAGCTCCCCGAGACCGAAGAAGGGGAGGCCTGAGATGGATACGATCTGGATCGTCCTTCTCGTCGTCCTCGCGATTCTCGGGGCGCCGCTCTTCGCCATCTTCGGTGCGGCGTCGATGCTGCTCTTCCACGCCCTCGCCGACACCAGCATCACCGGAACCGCCAACGACGTCTTCAGCGAGAAGTTCGCCGACTCGCCGCTCCTCGTCACGATCCCGCTCTTCACCTTCGCCGGCTATCTCATGGCGGAGAGCGGCACCCCCCAACGCCTGGTCAAAGTATCGAGAGCCTGGCTCGGCTGGATGCCGGG
>JBCCEK010000205.1:0-7643 GCA_039030295.1 Myxococcota bacterium
GCGGCTCCGCGTTGCACGGCGACGAAAGTCTCGGCCATTCCGCCCACGCCGAGTCGGCTTATGAGGTCGTAGTCACCGAACCGCTCGGGCAAGTCCTGCATGAGCAACCCCGAACGCTAACACACCCCCCACCCAAAAGAGACCCACCCCAGCAACTTCCTCCCCACGTCCCCCACTCCGCCATCCAACCTCCGAAAATCCTAAGTGATCCCGGGAGCGGCGCCCGCCGCCGGCCCGCCCCGTGTCACCATCCCGAGCGCCCCAAGTTCCCGAAATTCCTGGCACGGCGGCTGGCACGCTCTTCGCTGGGACCTGGCAGGATGACCCGCCCGCGCATCGTCGAGCCTGGCACAGTGTACGCACTCTCTCGGCGTACCACCCGGCGCTACTTCCTCTTCAATCCCGATGAGTCCCGGCAGATGGCCCAGAGCTTCTGGTACTGTCTCGGCGTTGCTGCGAATGCCCACGGAGTGGTCGTCCATGCCGCGTGCTTGATGTCTACCCACCTGCATGCGGTCTTCACCGACGTCCGAGGCGAGCTCCCTCGGTTCCTCCATTCGTTTCATCGGAATTTGGCTCTCTGTACGAAAGCGCTACGGGGCTGGCCTGAAGAGGTCTTCAACAAGCGAAGCAGCGGCGCGCACGCGCTAGTAAGCCCGGAGGCGATCGTTGAGGCTCTGGCGTATCTGATGGCGAATCCCGTTGAAGCGTCCGCGGTGCGGTATGCGAAGGATTGGCCAGGCGCTACGACCCTGCCCAAGGACCTAGGTCACCGAGTCGTATCGGCCAGACGGCCCACTCAGTACTTCGACTCCGAGAATCCCGAGTGGCCTGATGAAGTGGCGATTGCACTCGAGATACCGGCAAGCCTTGCCTTCGACTACGGGAAGAAACTCGTTCAGGAACGCGTCGCGGAACGTCTGCGACAACGAGAACGCCGCGCCTGGGCCGAAGCGAAGCGCTCTGGGATCCCCTTCCTTGGACCTCGTCGGGTACTGAAGCTCTCGCATTCCAAGCGGGCCCGGAGTTTCGAGGCTTTCGGCAGCCGCAATCCTCAGTTCGCTGCCGCAGGAAACCGGCGTGCCGCGATCGACGCGGTGAAACGCCTACGTGCCTTCAGAGAGCAGTACGGGCGAGCACTGCACCGATGGATGACCGGGGACCGCTCGGCGAGGTTCCCGCAAGGCACCTGGTGGATGCGGGTGTGCCACGGCGCGCGGTGCGGGCCCGCGCCGTAGGGAGACGACGCCTCAAAATGCCCCCCTGGGGCTTCTCCGCCTCTTCTCAAGCCGGGCGACGAGCGGCGAGATGCGCGTCGTGGATGGATGGCCCCGTCGGAGAACGCCGAACCACGCCTCGGCGGACGTGCGAGGAGTATTTGGGTTGTCGCCATTGCTGCTGGATGCTTGTCGGGAGGGCCTTGGCGGGAGGGGCGAGGGGTGGTGCGGGGGCGTCAACCTGGGTGGGGTGGGGGCAGGGCTTGGTGGAGGGCTTTTAGGGAGAGGGCTACGTGGGGTTCGGTCGACGAGGCGCCCATGAGTCCGATTCGCCACGCTTTGCCTGCGAAGTCGCCCAGACCTCCACCGATCTCCAGTCCGTGCTCCGCCAGGAGCTGCGCCCGGACCACCTTGTCGTCCACACCCTCTGGGATCGTCGCCAATGTCAGAGGCGGGAGTCGGGACGCTACGTCCACCGGCTGCTCGATTCCGAGACGCGTCAGCCCGACCGACAGAGCCTCCGCGTTCCTGCGGTGGCGCGCATACCGCGCGGTGAGGCCTTCCTCTCGCACGAGGGTGAGCGCCTCATGGAGTGCGTACACCATGTTGACCGGCGCGGTGTGATGATAGACGCGCGCCGACCCGAAGTACTCACCGATCAAGCGAAGGTCGAAGTACCAACTTTGGACCGGCGTCTTCCGCTTCGTCGTGACGTCGATCGCTCGCTCGGAGAATGACACCGGTGACAGACCGGGCGGGCACGAAAGGCACTTCTGGGTGCCGGAGTACACGGCGTCGATCCCCATCGCGTCGACGTCCACGGGCACCCCGCCAAGCGACGTGACGGCGTCGACCAACAACAGCGCGCCACACGAGTCCGCGATCGCCCGGAACGGCGAGAGGTCCTGCAGTACCCCCGTCGACGTCTCCGCGTGGACGAGGGCCAAAACCTTGAAGGGACCGTTCTTCGCCGCACCCGCCATGTCGTCTGGGTCCAGCGCGGAGCCCCAAGGCGCGTCGACGAGAGTCACCTCCGCACCACAGCGTCGAGCGACCTCGGCCATCCGACCCCCAAACACCCCATGTCGCCCGATCAGCGCCCGGTCACCAGGCTCGAGAAGGTTGACGAAGCATGTTTCCATGCCGGCAGACCCAGTGGCCGATATCGGAAGGGTGAGTCGGTTCTCCGTTCCAAACACGTGGCGCAGCATCGACTGCGTCTCGTCGAGGAGCTTCAAGAAATAGGGATCGAGGTGACCGACCGTCGGACGGCCCATCGCCTCGAGGACGCGCGGGGGAACGTCCGAAGGCCCAGGCCCCATCAGTACGCGGCGTGGCGGGTTCATCTCCGGACCATAGCGGAAATTGCAACTCGCCAAAGTAGGCTAGGGCTCGAGCGCACGAGTCGTCCAAGTCGCCCCGGTGCGGCCCGCGCCCGATCTGCCCCCGGCCTAGTGGAGGCGACGGTAGACGCCGACGACGACCCCCAAGACCTGGGTGCTGCGCCAGTCGTTCTTCGGGATCAGGATCGGCGCCATGTCTTTGTTGGCCGGCTGGAGGCGGATGTGCTCCCGCTCCGGGAAGTAGTACTTGCACGTCGCCTCGTCCCCAACGAGGGCGATGATCACCTCGCCGCGGTTCGCGGTGAGCTGTTTGCGCACGAACACGAAATCGCCATCGTAGATGCCGGCCTCGATCATGGACTCACCACTTACCCGAAGGCCGAACACGTCTCGCTCACCGCCGATGAGCATGCGGTCGATGTGCACCGTGTCGTCTGGCTGCTCGATCGCCTCAGTGAGGGCGCCTGCAGCCACCCGGCCGACGATGGGAATCTCGACGAGGTTGTCATTGGCGGCCGGCGGCCGACTGCTTGGCTTGCCGTCTGGCGTCCGCATGAGCCGAAGCGTGCGGGACTTCATATCTTCGCGGGTCAGGTAGCCCTTGCGCTCGAGGGCGCGGAGATGGTCGTTGACGCCGTTGGTGCTCCGAATCCCAAGATGATTGCCGATCTCCCGCAGCGTGGGTGGGTACCCGCGCGCGTGAATCGAATCCGAAATGTATTCAAGAACTGCCTTTTGGCGCTGTGTCAGCTTCTGCATGCCTTCCCCCGCAAATTGACGATTTCTGGCCCTGGCTCCTGTACGGATGTCCCCTGTAAGATTGCTCAGGTGGGATAAAGGTACAGATCGTCGCCAAGTTTGTCAAAGAACAGGCGATCTGCCGGGTTTCTCGGGCCTCAGTCGTCCGTCTCGGGGGGCGTGGCCTCCGAGTCGGCGGGCTCTCGAGTCTCGGGCGCGGCCGGAGCCGTATCATCTTCGGACCGTCCACCGACCCGTTCCTGCCAGGCGTTGGCGACGACCTCAACAGGCGAGAACCCCAGCAGTCCCGAGAGCCCTTGTCCGTCAGTGAGGCCGTGCCAGAACCCTGCCGCGATGTGGGCCACCTCGTCTGGATCCATCTCCTCGATCGCCTGAAACGCGGCGACGGCCAGTCCCGCGACGCCGTTGATCCCGAGGGCTGCGGCGGCGAATCCGGGCATCGGATGGACCAACAGGGATCTGCTTGCGAAAGAGAGCGCCCAAGCGCCGGTCTGGCGCTCGACGAATAGGGCTTGGCTGGTTGGGCGCTCCATGAATAACCCGACATGCACCGGGCCGACCTCCCGTTCGACCGAACGGATCACGACTCGATGGTCTCGGCGCCAGTCGCCTCCAAGTGGGCCCGTCCATTGCTCGATCGCCCTCGGCCCTGCGAGGGTATCCACCAACCCATCCTGTCGCCGGAGGACAGCGGCGGTCCACAGCTCACCCTGGTCGAAGACGCCGAGCACGGCGCAGTGGCCATCGGGGAGCAAGAGTTCGCCCGCTGGCTTCGCGGCCGGCGCGGCAGGCAAGAGCACCTCGGGGAGCGGGTTCGGCCAAACGCCGAGCAGGGCGCCTCCGCCGAGCTCCCGCGAAACGTGGGCGAAACGCATGACGCGAGTCACGAAGTCGTCCGTCGGGTTCAGGGGCTCGCTCAGATAGTCCGCGAAGTCCGTCATGGCGCCAGGGCGCACGATCAAACAGGCGCCAACCTCGGTCGCTTCGCAGAATGCCTCGAGGTCATCGAGGGAGGGCAGGGTTGCTGGGTCCACGCTGCCAAGCGCCGTGTGAAACGCCGCGACCGGGCCGGCGCCCCGTGCGACCACGACGACGAGCACACCACGTGCGGGGTGGGGCTCGTTCTCCCGTTCGCCGAGAAGCAGCGAAGCAAGTCGGTCCCACGCGGTGTCGTCGAAGCCGAAGAACGCGAAGTCCTCGCTGATCATCGGCGGAACCTAGCACGACGCACTCACGTTCGCCTTTTGCCCGCAACCCCCATCTTCGTCTACAAGGACCCCGTGGGTTTCATCTGGGTTGCGATCGGGGGCGCGGTTGGTTCTTGCCTGCGTTACGCGCTCTCGTTGACCTTCGGCCCTCTGTCGATTGCGGAGAGTTTCCCGATCGGGACATTCACCGCAAACGTTCTCGGGTCGTTTGGCCTTGGCGTCATCTTCGTTCTCGGCGAAGACCGCACCTGGCTTGGCACCGATGTACGCCTCTTGCTCGGCACCGGGGTGATGGGAGGTTTCACCACGTATTCCGCGTTCAACCTCGAGAGCCTCGGATTGATCGAGGTGGGCGCGTACGGGCGCGCCTTCCTCTACGTCGCTGGTACCGTCCTCGTCTGCTTCGTCGCCGGCGCCCTGGGCCTGTTCGTGGGTCGTACGCTCCGCAGCTGACTAGGTGTCGCTGAGAAGCGCGTCGACCACCGAGGGGTCCGCCAAGGTGGAGATGTCACCGAGTTGGCCGGCCTCTCCAGCTGCGATCTTCCGCAAGATTCGCCGCATGATCTTGCCCGAGCGGGTCTTCGGCAGCCCACCCGCGATCCGGATCTCGTCCGGCGTTGCGATAGGACCGATGACTTGGCGAACCTTCTCCTTGAGCGCGCCCCGGAGTTCGTCGAGGTTCGAGTCGACGCTGGCGAGCGGCACGACGAACGCGAATATCCCTTGGCCCTTGATCTCGTGAGGGCACGGTACGACGGCGGCTTCGGCCACCGAAGGGTGCGCCACGAGCGCGCTTTCGATTTCGGCGGTTCCAAGTCGATGCCCCGCAACGTTGATCACGTCGTCGACGCGGCCCGTGATCCAATAGTAGCCGTCTTCGTCGCGGCGACAGCCGTCCCCGGTGAAGTAGTAGCCGGGGTACTGCGAGAAGTACGTGTTCAGAAACCGCTGGTGATCCCCGTGGATCGTCCTGGCCTGACCGGGCCATGGATTGGCGATGCAAAGATAGCCGCTCACATCGTTGCCCTCGATCACCTTGCCTTCCTGGTCCACCAACACGGGTTCGATCCCGAACAGCGGCAAGGTGGCCGAACCGGGTTTGGTTGGGGTCGCCCCGGGGAGCGGGCTGATCAGGATCCCCCCGGTTTCGGTCTGCCACCAGGTGTCGACGATCGGCAGCTTCCCACGGCCCACGACTTCGCTGTACCAACGCCACACCTCGGGGTTGATCGGTTCGCCTACGGTTCCCAGCACACGGAGCGTCTCGCGGCTCGAGCCGGCGACCGGTCCATCGCCTTCGCGCATCAAGGCGCGCAGCGCCGTCGGTGACGTGTACAGGATAGTCGCGCCGATGTCGTCGACGACCTGCCAGTAGCGGCTGGCGTCCGGGTACGTCGGCACCGATTCGAAAAGCACGGTCGTCACCCCGTTGCAGAGTGGCCCGTATACGATGTAGCTGTGGCCCGTAATCCACCCAATGTCTGCGGCGCAGAAGTGGATGTCGTCGGGCCCTACGTCGAAGACGTATCGAAAGGTCGAAGAAGCGTAGGTCAGATACCCCGCGGTCGTGTGCACGAGCCCCTTGGGCTTTCCGGTGGATCCGGAGGTGTACAGGATGAACAGGGGATCCTCCGAAGCCATCCATTCGGCGCGGCAACTCGCTCGCTGAGACGCCATCGCTTCGGCAAGCCAGATGTCGCGCCCAGCCTGCATCGGCACTTCGGTTTCGGTACGCCTCGCCACCAACACCGCATCGACCACATCGGTGCCTTCGAGGGCTTCGTCGGCGATCGCTTTGAGTGGGATGCGCTTGGCGCCGCGGAGCCCCTCGTTCGCGGTGATGAGAACCTTAGCCTCGGCGTCGACGATCCGGTCGCGGAGCGCCTCTGCGCTGAACCCGCCAAACACGATCGAATGGACCGCGCCGATTCGAGCGCATGCGAGCATCGAGTAAGCGAGTTCGGGGATCATCGGCAGGTAGATGCATACGCGGTCCCCGCGTTTGACTCCGAGCGACCGCAAAAGATTGGCCACGCGGCCCACGTGCCCCTTGAGCTCGCCGAACGAAATGTGCTCGTACTCGCCTGGTTCGTCCTTGACGAAGATAATCGCGGTCTTGTCCGGATCGTGCGCGGCGTGCCGGTCGATGCAGTTGACCGCGACGTTGAGGCGACCGCCCGGAAACCACTCGAACTCGCCGGGACCGTGCGCTTCGAAGACGGCATCCGGCGCGTGCTCCCAGTGGAGGGTTTCGGCTTGACGCATCCAGTAAGCGTCGCGATTCGCCACGCTGTCTTCGTACCGGCTGCGGTACTGGTCGAGGCCCGTGATCCGATTTCGCGATGCGAGGTCCGCTCTGGTGAATGCCATGACTTCTCTTCGGTCGTTTAGGTTGCTGGGTCGATGACTACCACCACGGGGCCCAGTTGCCATAGGCGTCGACGTCGATCCAATCCGGGTCGGTCGACAGCGGAAGTGCTTCTTCGGCATCGATCACCCGGTCCGCTTCATCTTGCTGGATCACGAGTTTCTCGTACTGGCCGTAGGCTTTCTGGGTGCCCGCGTACAAGCACTTGCAGTCTTCGGCGTCAGCGTAGAGATACATCGGCTGCCCATTGTGGTCCTGCGTGAGAATCTTGCGCTGCGGGAGTTTCGCGATCTGTGCGAGCTTCGCCGGTGTGTCGGCCAACCGCATCTGAAAGCCGGACGCCGAGAGCCAGCGTTCCATCGACAGCGTTTCGTGCTGTTGGACACCGGCGCATGCGGTGAGGCCGATGATCAGCGCGAGGCTCGTTCCTGCGGTGAGACGGGGCATGGTATCTCCCTGCTTCAACTTCTGCTCTAGCCTAGGCGGAATTGAACGAGCCATCTACGTGCGTGATCGGTGGCCGGGAAAACCCGTGACTGCATCCCCGACTGGGGGAGGGCGCGCCCTGCTTTCGCGATGCTGCGCTGCGCCGCTTCCCTATTTACGACCAAGAAACAAT
Source organism: Myxococcota bacterium (assembly GCA_039030295.1). GTDB lineage: Bacteria > Myxococcota_A > Polyangia > Polyangiales > Houyiibacteriaceae > SG8-38. The sequence goes on from JBCCEK010000205.1 coordinate 7,515, forward strand.
TCGGAAATAATCGAGGGCTACACCTTTCCGCACAGGCGGTTCCGGTTGGGCTGCCGAAGTTCGGAGGTCCCATGAAGAAGGTGGAAGCCATTATTAAGCCTTTCAAGCTCGATGAGGTGAAGGACGCCC
>JBCCEK010000206.1:0-7492 GCA_039030295.1 Myxococcota bacterium
GATGGTGGGTGCCGGTACGCGAGGCGCCTCTGCCCCCATTTGCTTCAGGAACACGATCCGCTCGGTTCGCATCTGCGTGAGGTCGCACGCTACGCCGCAGTTGTAGCAAACCAGGCGGCGGGTATCGGCCTCCGCGTCGCGCACGTTGGTGTGATGCACAAAGTGACCGATGGTCTTGCCACAAGGCGGACTCAATCGGTGCCGAACAGCCCTGCGATACTCGCGCGCGAGGAAGCCGGCCTCGAGGCCGACGTCGATGTGGTCCCACGGTAGCCTCGCATCCACTGGGAACGTACCGAGGAACGGCGAAGGATCGATCCCTGTGTCGTCGAGCGCCGCTGACCACGCATCGAGGTCGATTCGCTCGTCCCAAGAATCGAAGCGCGCACCCCGTTCGTACGCCCCGCGAATGACCTCGGCGAGGCGCCGGTCTCCTCGCGCGAGCATCCCCTCGAGCCACGACCCCCGCGAATCGTGCATCTTGAGGCGAATGCGGCTCTTGTCCGCTTCGTTACGGAGGATGGCTTGCTTGCGGAGGATCTCTTCGTGCTTGTCCATCGCGCACCACTGGAACGGTGTGTGCGGCTTTGGAACGTGCGTCGACACGCTGACCGTGACCCGCGCCCTACGATTGCCCTGGACTTGCTTGGCCACCTCGAGGGTGCGCGCACCCGTTCGAGCGATGTCGCGAACGTCTTCTTCTTCCTCGGTGGGGAGGCCGATCATGAAGTAGAGCTTCATCTTGGTCCATCCGCGCGAAAAGACGCGTTGCGCGGTCTCCATGAGCTGCGCGTCGGTCACGTTCTTGTTGACGACATCCCGCATGCGCTGGCTCCCAGCTTCTGGGGCAAAGGTAAGACCTCCCGCACGCTGGGTCTTCATGTCGTCGAGCACGTCCTCGCCGAGACCGTACGCCCTGAGAGACGAAACACTCAACGTGACCTGCTTCGAGCTGAGCGCCTCTACGGACTTACGAACTAGGGGCGCGATGGCGCTGTAGTCCGCCGTCGACAAGGAGGTGAGCGAAGCCTCGTCGTAGCCAGCCTCGTCGATCGTTTTGGTCATCGTATCGACGATCGACGACGGCTCACGTTCGCGCACCGGGCGGTAGATCATGCCGGCCTGGCAAAAACGACAACCCTCCGTGCAACCTCTCGCGATTTCGATCGACGCCCGATCGAACACCGTCTGGCAGTTGGCGATTGGGCCCTCGGTGGGGAAGGGAAAGGCGTTGAGGTCGTCGACGATTTCCCGGCGGACGGGGAAGGGTGCGTGGGTCTCGATGGGTTCGACCACGTGGGTCTGGGTGTCTTCGTCGAGCTTCGTCCGGTAGAGGGACGGGACATAGAAACCACCGAGCGCTGCAATCTCGACGAGGCGGTCTTCGCGGGGGACGCCGGCGTCACGCATCGTCGCCCAAGCTCGCATGAGCTCCGGGAGCTTTCGTTCTCCGTCGCCAATCAGGAACGCGTCGATGAAGGGGCTCATCGGTTCCGCATGTGTTGCGGTCGGCCCCCCGGCGACGACGAGGGGGTCACTATCGCGACGGTCGGCGGCCAGGATGGGGATCCCGCCGAGATCCAGGATCTGAAGCACGTTGGTGTAGGTGAGTTCGTACTGGAGAGAGAAACCCACGATGTCGAACTCGCAGAGCGGCCGTGCACTCTCGAGCGAGCAAAGAGGCTGGTTGGCGCGGCGAAGTTCGCTTTCCATGTCGGGCCACACCGCGTAGGCCCGCTCCGCGACGAACTCGTCCGACCGGTTGACGATGTCGTAGAGGATCTTGTAGCCGAGATGGCTCATGCCGATCTCGTAGAGGTCGGGGAACGCAAGGCAGATGCTGCACTCGACGTCTTCCCAAGCTTTACGGACCTCTCCTTGCTCTCCGCCGAGGTACTGCGAAGGCTTCAAGACGCGGTCGATGAACGCGCGATAGGGGTGTTCCTCGGAGCGTCGAGTTTCGAGCACGGCGTAGTGTGACGCGTTCACGCTGGTTTGCACACGGCGGCGTAGAGCCCGCGATCGAGGGTGGAAGAGCCCCGCTAGCGCTCGATTGCGCTGATACCGTCTTCAGAGATGGAGAAGAGCGACTGCGAGATCGGATGCGGGGCGCGTTCGGCGGCGTCTGCTGCCAGGGCGGCGACGGCCGTTGATTCGGTGGCTGGTGCGACGAGCAGCACGTCGCGATGCGGCGCGGAGGCGATCCACCCCTGCCTCGAAAGCTGGCGAAGGCGCACGGCGAGGTCCGGCAGTACGAGCCGGGCAGCGTCGAGGCCATCGCCTTGGCAAACTCGAAGAACCCCATGGTCGACTGGCTCGAGCCGAAGGTCCTGCGAACGGCTGGCGAGGTTCCGGACCGCCCGGTGGAAGGGATCGTCGTTGGAGGACCAGTGGGCGACCTCGGTCTTTCGAACGTAGCGCGCACGGGGGCCGTATCGGAGCTGGAGCGCCAGGTATACGTCGTGACCGATCTCTTCGAGATAGAGTGAGCCTGCCCGAGGAAGCGACTCGAGGAATGCGTCGGCGACCAGCCTCGGAAACAGCCTGGGCGCAGCCTCCTCCCACGAGGTTTCGCGAGGGCCATCGTTGCCCGGGAGCATGCTCACCAATCGATGCGCAGCCTCGGTGATGGCCGCCTCGTCTTGGTCACGCGCCACCTTCTCGAGGCGCGATAGGTCGACCGTAGCGTCATTGCTCAACTCCACAGAGAGCTCGAATTGCGAGCGAATGTGGAGGTCGGGCCGCGCTTCGGCAAGCACGGCGGCAAAGATCGACACGACGCGGGAGACGGGACCCGCCTGGTGCGCTTCCTTCTCGGCGACGACCAGGTATTCGGCGAGGCAGCGACGGGGGTCGTCAGCGTCCATGGCCTGTGAGATCGCAACGAATGGGTCGAACCAGCCGAACTGGCCGAGTTGCACGCGGTGGACCCCGTTCTGTGCCCGAGTCTTTCCGCCGAGGTGCTTGATCAGAAGCAGCCCGAGGAGCGCCCCTGCGCCCTCGACAAAGCGGTCGTCGTCGATCGATGGGGCGTCTTCGTCCACGAATCGCTCGATGCGATCGGCGAGCCAGCGAACTCCGGTTGCGCCAGAGCCTGGAAGAGCGGCTTCTTGCGAATGGACGAAGTCGAGGGCCGCGGGCACCAAACGCCCGCCGACATCTTGCATCGAGTCCACCCAGCTCACCCTGACAAACTCCCCTAGCGCGGGACGTTAACACGACTCGGGTTGCGCGCATAGAGCCGACCGCGAATGAATTACTGGATGGCCGACCGTCTCAAGAAGGTTGCACTCGACCAGTTGGTCAAGGTGCTCGACCGGGTGCCCATCGTGTCAGGCGTGAAGAGCGACCTCACTAGCTTACGGTCATTGCTCTACGACCGGCGGCCGCCGCGGATCGCTGCGGTTGGGCTACCGAGCAGTGGTCGCTCGTCGCTGATCCGCGCGCTCATCGAACGGGAGCAAGGCCACGAGGCGGTGCACGCTGAGCATGGGCAATGGGTCCACATTGAACACATAGGCGCGAAGATCGTGTGGATGGAAACCGACCTAGACGCGCCAGACGTCCGCGGGCAGTGGCATACCGCGCTCGACCTCAAGACCCCGGACGTGGTCTTGGTTCTCATCGAGCCGCGCCGCGTCGACGAGGCCGACGCTCTTCTCGCCACCGTCGCGGAGCTGCTTCAGCGCCTGCCGTTGGGTGAGACCGGATGCCGCGTGTTTCCGCTGCTGACGCACAGTGACTTGATCGGTCGAAACGACGACGACGTTGAAGCCGCGAGGCGAGGCCTGGCCAAGATCGTTCGGCGGAGGCTCCCCCAAGCCGATCCGGTGCGCGCCGTGTCCGTGATCACCGAGCAAGGGCTGGAGGGCCTGTCGGAGGCATTGGTGTGGGCCGTTCCCGAGACGGCTCGCCTCGAGACCGCCCGCGCACTGACCCGAGCCAGTGCCGCCCGCGTTCGCATCGGCCAGGAGATCGTCCAGTCCTGCACCGCCATTTCCGTCACTGTCGGGGTCACCCCGATCCCCTTTTCCGACATGGTGCTGCTTGGCCCACTCCAAGCCATGATGGTCAGTTCGCTCGCGTACCTCAGCGGTCGCACGTGGGGCCGCAAGACTGCCGCGGAGTGGCTCGCCAGCCTCGGGGTGGTCGGCGGCATCGGCATGGGCCTTCGCTTCTCAGCACAGACGGTCGCCAAGTTCGTCCCCGGAGCGGGCAACGCCATCTCAGCCGGCGTCGCTGGCGCCGGCACCACCGCCATGGGCCAAAGCGCCATCAAATACTTCCTCACCCGGGGTCACTCCGCCCCCCCAAAACCCTAACAATTCCCAAACGCTACGCACCGTACCGCGAAAACCCAGCGGCGCTCCGCCTTCCCTTCGCCGCCAGCCGTCGCGGCTGGGGGGAATGGGTTTTCGCGGTACGGGCTGGAAGTGCTTGGAAAGGTTCGGGTTTTGGGGGGGCGGAGTGACCCCGAACTAGGGGGGGTGGGGGGTGAAGGTGGGGGTGGTGTTGTAGAGGGCGGCGAAGTGGTGGGCGGCGCTGGGGAGGATGTCGGCCACCGTCGTTGGGCGGCCTCGTTCTTGGGTGAGGGAGGTGACGTCTTTGTCGGTGATGCCACAGGGGACGATCCAGTTGAAGTGGGTGAGGTCGGTGTTCGCGTTGAGGGCGAAGCCGTGCATGGTCACCCAACGGCTGATGCGGACTCCGACCGCGCCGATCTTCCGGTTGGAGACCCAGGCGCCGTTGAGCCCCTCGACGCGAGTCGCTTCGAGGTCGAAGTCGGCGCACGTCCGAATCATGGTTTCTTCGAGGGTCCAGACGTACTTCCGAACGTCGCGGCGATCAGGCTTGAGGTCGATGATGGGGTAGGCCACCAACTGGCCCGGGCCGTGATAGGTGACATCACCACCGCGGCCAACCTCGTGCACCGCCACACCACGCGCATCGAGTGCCTCTTGGGAAGCAAGGAGGTGCTGCTCCCTAGCGGAACGGCCAAGGGTCAGCACGGGGTGATGTTCGAGCAACAAGACGACGTCTTCGATGTCTCCTGCGATGCGCCGCGCTTGAAGGTCTTTTTGGAGATCGAGCGCCTCCGCGTAGTCCACCTTCCCTAGCTTGCAGAAGAGCATGCGCCCGGAGGACCTAGCGGTTCATGATGTGGATGGCTTCGCCGAGGGCGTGCTTGAACGACTCCATGACCCCTTCGCCCAGGGTGGGGTGGGGGTGGACCGTCAGGGCAACGTCTTCGGCAAAGGCGCACATCTCCATCGCCAACGCGGACTCGCTGATGAGGTCGGCCGCCTCCGGGCCGACGATGGCAACCCCCAAGAGCTGATGGTCGCCCTCGTCGATGATGACCTTGATGAAGCCGTCGGTTTCGCTCACCGACATCGCGCGCCCCGACGCAGCGAAGGGGAACTTCCCGATCTTGACCTTCTTGCCTTGTGCTTTCGCCTCGGTCTCAGTGAGCCCCACCGTCGCGATCTCGGGGTCTGTGAAGATCGCCGCAGGCATCCCGCGCCAATCGCGCGCCGCCTTATGACCCGCGATGACCTCAGCCGCGATCTCGCCTTCCTTGGATGCCTTGTGCGCCAGGTACGGCGTGCCCGCGACATCCCCAATCGCGAAGATCGTAGGTACGTTCGTGCGGAACTGATCGTCGACTTCGATGTGGCCCCGCGCGTCGAGCTTCACGCCGACCTTCTCGAGCCCGAGCCCCGAAGAGTTGGGCTTGAACCCAACCGCGACGAGCACCTTGTCTGCCTCGATGACTTGCTGCTTCCCATCGGTTTCGACGGTGACCTTGGCCTTACCACCCGACTTGTCGAGGCTGGCGGCCTTACTCTTCAACAAGACTGTCGCGGGCTCGCCCTTCTTCAGGTGCTTCTCGACCACGCGCACGAGGTCTTTGTCGGTACCCGGAAGAAGCTGGTCCATCAGTTCCACGACCGTGATCTTGGTTCCGAGCTTCTGATACACCATCCCAAGCTCGAGCCCGATCACCCCTCCGCCGATCAGCACCATGCTCCCGGGCGCTTCCTGAAGGCTCACCGCTTCGCGTGCCGTAATGACCGTCTCCCCGTCGGGTTCGAAGCCAGGGATCTGAATCATCTGCGTCCCGGTCGCGACGATGATCCCTTTGCTCGCCGTGTACGACTCCTTCTTGCCGTCTGCGGTGGTGACCTCCACGCTGTTTGGCCCGGTGATGACCGCCGTCCCAAGTGCGATGTCGCCGCCGTTGCCCTTCACGAGGCTGGTGACACCGCTGGTGAGCTTTTTGACGATCCCTTCTTTCCACTCCTGCATCTTCGAAACATCGACCTGAAGGTCCTGGACGGTGATGCCCATATGCTGCGCGTTGCGAATCTTGTTCGCCAGGTTGGCCGCGGCGATCAGCGCCTTCGACGGAATGCAGCCCCAGTTCAGGCACACGCCGCCCATCGCTTCCTTCTCGACGCACAAGGTCTTGACCCCCAGCTGAGCGAGCCGAATCGCCGCCACGTACCCGCCAGGTCCCCCACCGATCACGATTGCTTCGTACTCGTTTGCCATCACCGCGGATTCTGGTGGCGGGGTGGGCGGGCGTCAATCGCCGCGGCCCACGCCCGGTAGACACAGGGGTCGAATGCAGTGGTATATCGTCCGAATGCGCTACCTCCACGCCATGGTTCGCGTCACCGACCTCGACGCTTCTCTCGACTTCTACTGCAACAAGCTCGGCCTGGTCGAGCATCACCGCAAAGACAGCGAACGAGGTCGTTTCACGCTCGTCTACCTGGCCACGGGGACCGATATGGCTCGCGCCAAAGAAGAGAACGCGCCCCTTCTCGAGCTCACCTACAACTGGGACCCCGAACCGTACTCCGGCGGAAGGAACTTCGGCCATCTCGCGTTCGAGACCGACGACCTCTACGACGTGTGCCAACGCCTCGTCGACGCCGGCGTCACACTTGCGCGCCCGCCCCGCGACGGTCACCTCGCGTTCATCCGCTCGCCAGACGGCATTTCGATCGAGCTTCTCCAGGCCGGCGAGTCTCTGCCACCGAAGGAGCCGTGGGCTTCCATGCCGAACGAAGGCACCTGGTAGCCGCCTCTAGGCGAACGCCACACGGTGCGCGCGACCGGCAGCCCGTTGAGCACCGTTCGTGCGCCGATCCATGCGGTTCGCCCGTTCGGCGTTGCGCGCTCAATCGCTGGGCGGGAAGATCCCCGCAAGGAGGCCCCCTTGCTGCCTGCCCATGCGTCCCTGATGCTCTTGCTGACCCTCTCGCTGACCGCGGGGCGAGCGCAGGCCGACGCAGGCACGAGCGCGGGAGCGACCTCGCCGCGCTTTCATCCTGTCTCGGCCGCGGACCTACACGATCCGTCCGACCCCAATCAGAGGCTTCGGCCCGCGATCCCGAATCAGAAGTCCTTGTCGCTCCGAGCCGCGCGCGACCCTCACTGGACGCAGTTCCGCATCGACGCACTCCGGAACGAGAAACGGCAA
>JBCCEK010000207.1:0-7336 GCA_039030295.1 Myxococcota bacterium
CCGATGCCCGGATGGTGCAGGTCGCCAACGCGTTGTTCGCCGCGGCCGCGGAAGACGACGCACTGGCCACCGAAATGCGCGCGTGGCTCGCCGATTTCGTGAGCCGACTCGAGAAGGTGCTCGCAGGCGACTACCCGGATGCAGACGGCGCCACGGTGACCGCGGTCGCGGCGGGCGTCACGGGCATCTACTTCAATATCGAGTCGCTCTACGCCTTGGGCGAAGTCAACGCCTTGGCCGCTGCATCCAAGTCCGCCGCACTACTGCTCATCGAAACGCTGGAGACGAGTCAATGACCAAGAGACCCCCGAGAGAAGCATACACAGAGACGTCGTGGTTCAAACACGAACAGCGAGCCCTATTCGAGAACGCGTGGATCGCCGCCGCGACGGTCCACGACTTCAAGCAGAGAGGAGACTACCGGACGGTGTCGGTCGGGAAGGCACGAATCTCCGTAGTCCGAGACCTGCACGGCAGGCTGCGCGCGTTCCACGACGTGTGCCGACACCGCGGCGCGGAGCTCCTCGACGGAGAGAAGGGCAACTGCGGAAACACGATGGTGTGCCCATACCACCGCTGGACCTACGCGCTCGACGGCAGCCTGCGCGGCGTCCCGAGCAAGAGCGAGTGCTTCCCCGAACTACGCCAGGCCGACCTCGGCCTCAAGCGCGCGGCCATTGGCGTCTTCAAGGACCTCGTCTTCGTCAACCCCGACCCAAGCGCCGACTTTGACCAGTGGATTGCGCCGCTCCTCGGAAGGGAGTGGCCGCATGACATCGCGGCTCCGGACGTACGAGAGTCGGCGCCGCTCACCTACGACATGAAGTGCAACTGGAAGATCTACGTGGAGAACATCCTGGACGGCTACCACTTCGCACACCTTCACGAGCGAACCCTTGGCGGGCCGCTCGCAACGCAGAACACGTGGGAGCGCGCGGGCGACCATATGCTCTGGTACTCGAACGAAGACGGCATACGGCACCGGCTGCCTATGCAGTTCAGGAACGGCCTCGGTCGCAGGGGGATCATCAAGAGCGCGGCGAGGCCAGGCTACCCGGGCGTCTGCTTTCTCTTTCCGGCAACCGTCTTGTTGCTCACACCCCACGGGCTCTCGTTGTCCACCCTACACCCGGTTGCGCCAGACCGGTGCCGCCTGTCGTCGCGGCAGTGGGTGGGCCCGTGGCAATCGACCGACCTACGGAGGTTCGTCCCTGGCTACGACAAGAGGACGAACACGGTCTCCTCAGACCGGTGGAAGAAGCACCCACTCGAGACCGGTGACTTCCAGACGGAGGATGTGTGGGCCTGTGAGAAGGTGCAGCGGGGTATGGAGTCGCCGGCCTATCAGCATGGGCCGCTTTCGCTCGGTTCGGGAGCGGAGGACGGGATTCGGGTGTTTCACAGCATGCTCGCACGGGCGACCATCGATCCAGCAGAGGCCGCCGAGTAGGCGCGATCGACTCCTCATGTGACCGACCGCGCCTTGGAGGGCGCCCAGCCTCGACGCGAACGGGCGCGATGCCAGCAGGTCGCGCATCGCTCATGGGCGAAGCCGGCCCTGCTAGCGGCGCCTCGCCATGTCGATGTCGACGGTCTTGCCGGCGACAGGGACGGATGCGCTTTGATTGGCCGCTTTGACCCTTGCGCCGAAACGCTCCCACCAAGCGCGGGCGTCGTCTTCTGACCAGGAAGCCAGGTCGGGGCAGGAACGAAGGGCTTGGCGAAACTCGGCGGCGCTCTGAGGGCGAGACTCGGGTTGCTTCTCGAGGCACGACAAGATCAGGCGTTCGAGCGCGGCGGGGAGTGGTTTCCCAAGACGCTTGGACGGCGGGGTCGGTGCCCGGTGAAGATGTGCCGCGCACACCTCGACGACAGTGCCACCATCGAAGACGTGAGACCCAGTGAGCAAGTAGTAGCCCACGGCGCCGAGGGCATAGATATCCGAGCGCGCATCCGTGTGCTCGCTCGACTTGATCGCTTCGGGCGAGAGGTACCGCGGTGTGCCGGCGATCGCGCCGGCATCTGTGAGGGACAGGTCTTTATCGCGCTCGAGTTCCTTAACGAGGCCGAAGTCGAGTACCTTGGCAACGTCGGGGTGACCGCCCTGCTCTACCAGCATGATGTTGGTGGGCTTGATGTCACGATGAATGAGGTCACGCCCGTGTGCCTCGGCGAGGGCATCGGCGGCTTGCATCAACACATGGACGGCGCGCGCTGGGGGCATGGGCCCGGTCGCCTTGACGACGGTCTCGAGAGTGGCTCCGTCCAGGTGTTCCATCGCGTAGTAGAAGACGCTGTCTGGCGTGCGGCCGTAGTCGAAGATGGTGACCGTGTTCGGATGGGTGAGCATGGCGGTGAACTGCACTTCTTTTTCGAAGCGGGCGACGCTTAGTTCTCCGGCCTTTTCGATCGGAAGCAGCTTCACCGCGGTTGGCCGTCGAAGCATGGCGTGCTCGGCACGATACACCATCCCCATGCCTCCCTCGCCCAGCTTCTCGACCAAGGTGTACTGACCAAGACGCTTGATGTTGCGAACCTCTTTGCGGAGGCCGTAGATGACGTTTGATGCGGCGCTGCAAATGACCGTCGCGACCACCCACCATGCGGCGACCCAGGCGGTGACGCCGAGAGCGAGCGTGCCCGGGGTTTCGTCTGCAACCCAAGGAGCCTCATCGGCCCATCGCTCGGCCAACCGTTGGATATCGACGTTGAAGTACAGATAGAAGCTTACCGCTAGGAGTGGAAGGCCACTCAAGCTCATGATGAACAGGGTTCGCCTCGAGGAGCTCGGCACGTAGACTGCGCGCGCAAACATGCCGAAGCTCAGTGCGAGCAGGACGATGAACTCCGGTCGGTTGAAGACGGGGAGCGAGTTCATCATCAAGCAGTAGAAGCTGCAGGCGAACAAGGTGCCCACTGCCTCGACGGTTCGGATGAATCTGACGCTCCGGGTGCCCGTTCGACAAAGGAGCCAGATGGCTTGAAAGCCGAGCGCACCAAAGAAGTGATACGCCAGCGATCGGTCGAAGATGGCCCACTCGAAGTGGCCGTGGATCAACGGCTCGACGATGCGAAGCACCAAGAAGAACCAACCGATGTTCGCGCCGTGAAGGCCGTAGCGCGCGACCCTGCGCTGCAGGAACGCGCGCCCCTCTTCGGAGTACTCGAAGGATACGGACGTCACCGCAGGGGTATAGCGTTGACGTGAGATTCGACGGTAACGAATTCGGCCTAGCGCATGCCGAGCGTGCGAAGCAAGGCTCTGCGCGCAGCCACTGCGCCCGACGCATCGATGGTCATGGACCGTACGGGCTAAGCGCGTCGAACGAGGCGGCTGGTGTGAGCCGCGCGCTCAGTACAAGCCTGGGTTTGCGAGGGTGACGCTGTAGAGAGCGTCCCTCGCGGTGATGTACAGGGTGCGCGCGTCGTCTCCGCCGAACGCGCAGTTGGCGGGGACGCGGTCGTCGGTGAGCTCGATGGTGCCCCACAGGTTCCCTTCGGGGTCGTAGACGCGAACCCCGCGCCTGTCGGTGATGAACAGGTTCCCGTCCGCATCAACCGCCATGCCGTCAGGGCCGGTCAAGTCGTCGATGAAGACGCGCTCGCCGGACAGGGCCCCATCCGAGGCGACGTCGAATGCCATGGCCATGTCGCCTGTGGTATCCGCGACGTAAAGCGTGCTCTCGTCTGGGGAGAGGACGAGGCCATTCGGACGCGTGCTCGTCGCGCCTTCCCACTCGGCGGTGAGGTCACCGTTGGGCGCGACTCGAAACACGCCGTTGAACTCGAGCACTTGTTGGGTGTTTGGATTGATGCCGTACGGCGGATCGGTGAAGTAGATCGTGCCGTCGCTCCGGACGGCGATGTCGTTGGGCGAGTTCAACGGGTCGCCCATGTACATGCTGGCGACGTCAGTAACCGTGCCGTCGGCGAGCGTTCGCGACAGCCGTCGGGTCCCGTGTTCGGCCGCCAACAGAAGGCCGTCGACGTCGGAGTCGAGGCCGTTGGCGTTGTCGCTTGCACCGCGAAAGACCGCGACGTCGCTCGGTGGGTTGAGCACGTAGATGGTGTTCGCGGGGATGTCGGAGAAGAGCAGCGTACTATCGTCGGCGCGCCACGTTGGACCTTCGGTGAACATGAACCCGTCGGAAACGAGCTCGACTGTGCCGATGTCGTCGAGGGGGTTGACCGCGCCCATGGAGCCCCCTGCGCCTCCATCTCCACCACTACCGCCGTCGCCTCCCGTCCCCGAGGCGTTTCCGGTCCCGCCGGTTCCGCCGTTCGTGGAGTCATCGCTGCATCCGGCGAGGGGGAGTGAGAGCAGCGCGATTGCGCAAAGCCAAGATAGGGTCGTGTACTTCACTAGGACCTCCGAGGTAGATGGTTGGCTACCACAACTCAATCCGCGGCGCTTGCCGCGCCGATGCCACGAGGACAGCCGTCGAAGTGCCCAACGGTTTCGTGCGTGTTCCAGCGGGATCTGGAATCCCTCAGGACGAGCAAGGTATCGACTCTGGCAATCGAATCTGGTTCTCAGCCTGGGCGTGAGCCCTTGAAAGGGAGGTCCGTGCCTTCAAGCTGTGGCAGCCGGTCTCGATCGCTTGGCTCACGGCGGCCCGGCCGTCGGAGCAGCGAGCTATTCGGAGACAGGCCCTGCTAGTCGTCTTCAGATTGGGCGAGGTTGCGGAAGCCGGATAGGCGCTCGGGGAATAGCAGTGGGAGGGGCTCGCCGGCGTCTGGGAGCTGCTTGTTTTGGAGGACACCGACGGCGCGACGGAGCTCGACCGCTTCGTAGCCGCGGGTCGCGAAGAGGGTCATCTCGTCGTCGGTCAGGCTGAGCATCCACTCGAGGAGACCTAACCTTCGGAGGCTACGCTCGCTGCGTAGGATGTGGACGACGTTGACTGGACTGGTGGGATTCCAGTTGCGCAGGTCGAGCGCCTGCACGATCGCGATGAACTGCCGCATGGTCGGCCAGACGTCACCACTCTCGATGTCGGCAACCTTGTCCTCCTCGATCCCAAGCTCGGACGCGAGCTCGGCCTGGGAGATGTCTCGCTCTTTGCGAACACGCTTGATGAACCAAGCGAGGCTCTCGAGCTGCGCCGAGAGAGAGGGTCTATCGTCTTCGTTGTTGGCGTCCACGTATTCGATTCCCCATGAACCTTCACTATCACTCTACGGCTGAGATCAATCGTCGATCATATAGATAATCCTGTAGATTCATGTAGATATTATCTACGTACTACGTCGACGCCTTCGGGCCCGGGAGCGAAACGGCCGCACGGGCGTGCGTCCGATGTCAAGACGGTCAGACCTTCCTTGACTCGGCACGACGTGGCAGCATGCACCATACTGTGATGCGACTCGCAGCAGTCCTAACCTTGGCATCGCTCGTGTCTTGCGTGAGCGACACGCAGACCAAGGTCTCCACCGACCCGATGGACGCCGACACGCAAAGCGAGAGCCCACCTAACGACGAGCAAATCGCCGACGGAGAGGCAGTCCGCGAGCTGGTGGCCAAGATTCGGACCTCCGTCGATCCAGCCTACGAGTACGAGTACGAACAAACCAAGTTCGTGCCACCGGCGGGCAAGGTGCTCCTGGTGTTCGGTCAGACGTTAGACGACATCAACGAGCTCACGGCTGCCTTCCCCGATCTGAGAGCACCGGGCGGGTGGGCTGCGTACTGGGCGATTCCGAACACCGATGGTTTGAAGGACACCGTGACCACGGGAAGCGGCGACCGTCAGAACCATCAGGTGCTGTTGGATCGTTTTCCGAACTCGGCGATGCACAGCGCCGTGTGGATGGTAGGCACGTGGGATGTGGCCGAGAACGCCGGGTGGGGAGCCTACGATGACGTCATCCGTGGGTTCAGCCGTTGGGCGAGAAGCGTCGATGCTCCGATCTACCTGCGAATTGGTTACGAGTTCGACGGGCCGCACAACGAATTGGAGCCGTCGGACTACATCCGGGCGTATCGACGCTTCGTCGACATTACACGGGAAGAAGGCGTCGACAACGTCGCCTTCGTTTGGCACTCGTACGCATCGGAGCCGTACAAAGGCTACCCAGTCGAGTCTTGGTACCCTGGCGACGACTACGTCGACTGGGTGGCGGTGTCGATGTTCGGGCACCTGTACTCGCCTCACCCTGGGCCCCACGCAAACGCGGTGTTCGATTTCGCGCGAACCCACAAGAAGCCTGTGATGATTGCGGAATCGAGCCCCGTTCGCGGAATCGCAAAGGGCGACCTCGACTCCTGGAACACGTGGTTCGTCAATCTCTTCTCATTGGCGTACGACCGAAACGTCAAAGCGATTAGCTTCATCAACACCGACTGGACTGAGTTCGAGGCAGCGCGCCCACTCAAGTGGCAGGACGCACGCCTGCAGAACAACAAGACGGTCGCCGACGCGTTCTTCATGGAGACCGCGAAAGCCAGGTATCTGAACCAGTCGCCAGAGTTGTTCGAGCAGATCGGGTTCACCCCGTAAGCCTCGACCCCGTCGGCCGACGACATCGTTGACAGGTAGTCAAGTTGCGAGATCTCGGATCGCATCGCCGGTCGGAACGCTCTTTCACAAGTCGTCAACTTGAAACAAAGAGCGGCGCGTTAAGTGTTGCGCAGCCCGATCGGTTCGGTCATGTGGAGGTGATGTCGACTCTCACAAGCAAGCTCTTGGACACACCGCTCGCGAAGCGCGCGGGACAATGGATGACCGACCACCGTGGTTTCGTCGTTGCGACCACGGCGCTGCCGGCAAGCTTCGCGTTCGAACGCGTGAGGGTCGCACGAGACCGCCTCTACGAGCGCTTCGGGGCCGCACCAGAGAAGCACAACGAGCGTGTGGAGCGCGTGCAAGAACAGGTGCGCACCTGGAAAGCCGCGGGAAGCGAACAACCGATGTGCACGGGGCGGTCCCCGTGGCTAACGATGTCGACCCGAACATCGACGTACAAAGAGGACTGCAACCGCATCGAGATGGACCTTCGCGACATCCTCGAGCTCGACACGGACCGCATGACGGTGCGCGTCGAACCCCTGGTCAACATGGGCCAGCTTTCTCGGTACCTGGTGCCACGCGGATACGCGCTCAAAGTGATGGTCGAAATGGAAGACCTCACCGCAGGCGGGTTGGCGATGGGGCTTGGGATGGAAACCACCAGCCACCGGTACGGACTCTTGCAGGAGACGGTGGTCGCCTACGAACTGGTGATGGCCGATGGCTCGTGGCGTCGGGTCACCGAAGAGAGCGACCCTGAGCTCTTTCACGCGCTGCCGTGGTCGCACGGGACCCTTGGGCTCCTCGTCGCGCTCGAGCTCCAAGTC
>JBCCEK010000208.1:0-7334 GCA_039030295.1 Myxococcota bacterium
ACGTCCTCCATGCCATTGTCCTCGCCCTTCAGGAAGTGGTCGAAGAACTGTTGCTGGGCGGCGATCGCATCATCGCTATAGAAGACGTTCCACTTCGCGCGGCCATGATTGAAGATCCACTTTTGTTCGGACTGGATCTGTTTGTAGGCCTCGAAAGAGCCTCGCGTGTGGAGGCCGTGGTCCGACCAGGTCGCGCAGATCAGAGCCGGCACGGTAACCTGATCGAGCGCAATGCCGCTCGGCGGAACAGCGCCCTTCAGCAACTGAAAGTCGGGCTGCAGCGATCGGATGAGCGCGAACGGCGGAAGCGGCGGCGTGTTCGCTTGGGTGTTGACGCGATTGATCCAGAACTCGGTGAACGCGGTCTCGGGAACGCCTCCATGATAGAGGACCTCACGGAGTGGGTCCGTCTGGCCTTCCCAGGGAACGATCGCCTTGAGGCTTGGCGGATTCGCCGAGGCCGCGACCCACTGCGAGATTGCGAGGTACGAGACGCCCATGAGACCGACGTTGCCGTTGCTCCACGCTTGCGAGCCGACCCACTCGACGACGTCGTAGAAGTCCTCGCCGTCCTCGGGGCTTAGCAACGTCGCGTCGCCACCTGAAAGGTGGTAGCCGCGCACATCCAGATACACGACGGCGTAACCTTGGGGCACCCAAGTCGCTGGGTCCGGCGCCTCCCACGACGTCCACTCGCTGACTTCGATGATGCCTGGCTCGAAACCGGGGAGTTCCCCGAACTCGCTCGCTCGCGGGTATTCGTCCGGTCCCCTATCCTTCCCGTAGGCGGTCAGCGCCATGATGGCCGGGTAGTTACCCTCGGCAGCTGGGCGAAACACCCGGGCGGACAGACGCGTCCCGTCCCGAACCACGACGCCGACATCGTCTTCCACGATGACGCTGCTGCGAATGTCTTCGATGTCTCGCAGGCGCACGCCGGAGCCCTCTTCGCCCTGGCTTTCTCCGCCATCACCACAGCCGGGCGCCACGGCTGCCCATGCGCCGAGCATCGCAACCACCGCCACGGGCTGCCAACCGCGTCCCAGAACCTCACTCATCGTTTTGTGCATCGCTAGGTCTCCTCCAGGCCGGGTCCACAACCCTTGGCCTGAGCACTAATTTAGTTCGATCAAACCAATTAGCTTGCATTATTTGTTAGGTCAAGCTAAAAAAGATGCATGACGGTTCAAGCCTCCATGGAGAGACCCCAACGGCGGGCCCTGGAAACCCGGGCCCGTCTCATCGAGGCCGCGATCGGCGAGTTCGCGGAAAAAGGGTTCGACGGCGCCTCAACAGGAGAGATCGCGGCTCGGGCCGGCGCGGCGCAGTCCGCTGTCCGCTACCACTTCGGGACGAAGGAGCTTCTCTGGAAGGCGGCCGGCGATGAGTTGTTCGGGCTCCTGCGAGATCGACTCACCGGGCGGCTCCAAGGGCTCCAGGGTGTAGACGTCGGAACCACGGCGCGGTTGCTCCTGACCGAGTTCGTTCGCTTCGCCGCCGAACGCCCCGAGCTCCACCGGTTCATGCTTCAGGAGGGAACGGGACCGAGTGAACGGCTCGAATGGCTGGTCGAAAAGCACGTCGGGAACATGGGCGCGCTCGTCGAGGGGTTGATCCGCGGGATCGAAGCCGCAGGGGGCCCGTCCCCTGGGCCACCGAGCCATGTCTTTTACGTTCTGATCGGTGCGGCGTCGACCCCGTACGCACTCGCGCCACAGGTACGCCTGACCACGGGGCAGGATCCCTTCACGGAAGACTACATCAAGACCCACGTCGACATGATCCTGCGCATGTTCGTTCCGGAGGGGTTGTGATGAGAGGTGCGACATGAAACTCGAAGAAGTGCCGAAGCTTCTGACGCCGCTCGCCCTTCCCTATGTGAACGGTGTCGAGAGGCTCGCAGACGGCGTCCTTCACGTCGCAGTGCGCACGCCCATGCCCGAGGTGTCGCCCAAGATGGTGGGCTGGTGGTTCGGTGAGTACTTGCAGACCATCGAACACTATCGGCGTTGGCACCCGCGCGACCACGTGTGGATGAAGTGGGAGGACAAACAACCGGGCACCCACTTGGGCGCCAAACACTTGGTGCATGAGTACGTCGGAGGCCAACTCCACAAACTGCGAATCACCTTCGTCCCGCCCGAAGACTTGTTTCAAGACGCACTTGCGGGCGCACCCGATGCCGTTGCCCTGTGCGCGCGCCCGGGGCTCCTCGATCGACCGATCGACCTTGGGCACATGGTGCACCTCGCCCTTCCCCGCCCGTGGGGATGCGAGCTCCACAGTCGTTTTTGGCTTGGGTACGTGGCGTCGCGAAACGGGTCCCGCGCGCTCGAAGCGATCGGCAACAATCCATGGGTTCGCCGTCGGCTTGCGACCTTGCGCTTCGGTCGCGCCCTCGCGGTGCACTGCCAAGAAGAGATGGGGACGCTCGCTGAGTTCCTGCCCGAGCTCTACGCGTCCGAAGCGTCTGCTCAGAACGCGAACGTCATCCCGCCGCAACACGGGTTTGGAGACGTCGGCAACGCCGAACCCTAGCTCCTCACTGGGAAAGGCCGTTGAGGGTACGCGTCGGTGTCGACGCTGAGGTGTCGAAACGTTCGTTCCTTCACCCAGCGAGCCGCGTTCTTCGTATCCTGGCCCAGTGTCCTGTTGGGCGGCGGCGCGGCGGCCGGTTCGATACGGTCATTGTGGACCTCCCCCATGACGCACCCCTGCGGTTGGGCATCGGCGTCGCCGTGCGACGGATCGCAGGACCACAGAGAAAGGGCCATCCCTGAGATCATGAGTAGACGGAGCATCTCACCCGGAGGAACCTTGGTGGACTGTCATGTATTCCAACGCGGCTGACGCTTCTTCGGATTCGCCCGCGCGGGTCATGACGCGAGCGCGAGACGGGTCAACCGCGCCCTGGGACTCGTATTCGGGCTTCGTCGACCTCGTGACAATCGAATAGCGACGAGACCACGTCGAACAGCGCCTTCGCTTCGGAGAGGCTGACGACCCCCGATTCGACGTGGCTGTGGCCGAACCACGTGGTCGCAACAAAGTACGCGAAGGGATCGGCAAGCTCGATGAGCCGCAGGTACTGATACTCATACGCGTAGCGGGCGAGTGCGAGGTACGGGCCGACGTTTGGTTCGTCGATGAGTGGCCTCACGTTCGCACGGACATAGGCTTCGGTCTCTGCTGGCGACAGAAACTCGCGCGCCAACAGGTTGGCTTGGTAGTCGCCCACGCGCTGCAGCGGCAACTCGCCGAGGTGGCATCCGTCTCGGGCCAGAAGCGCGACCTCCTCGGCGGCCGTCGACCGGAGCGGGGTCGGCGCGGCCGAGACGATCTCGTCGAACATCTCGATCAGCCGTCGCTGCTGGTCGGCGTGTTCGTTGGCACGGGACTCCGGAACACGAACGATGCCCGCCTCGACGGCGAGGTGGCTCCACTCGTGAACGGTCCGCGCACCGACGAGCATCCGATGATACGGTGGGGCTTCCTCGGCCAGCGTGCGAAGCCCCGGCTGCACCATGCTGTAGACGATCGCGCGTCGGTCCGGATGAATGTAGATGCCGTCTTCCTGATCGAGGTCGCCTTCCGGAAAGACGAGCGCATCGTCTTCGACCAACGCCGAGACAAACGCGCACGAGTGCTGATCGATGAGCGCCCAATCTTGTCGAAGGCTCGTCGCGACACCGGGCGCAATCCCACCCAACACGTCGCGAAGGCCATCGAGTGCATTCGGGCGTTCGTAGTCCCAAAGCACGCCTCCAGCCTGGTCGGTCACCAGCACTCGCGGAACCGCCTCGGCAAGCCACCGAAGGAGGGGTTCGGACGCGTCGCCCTCCTCCGCGACCCGCTGCGCTTCGTAGTACCGATACGTTGCGTTGTGGGACTCCGCGAGGAAGGACTTGGCGATGGCCTGGAAGCTGGCCTGTTGTCCCTCGGGAACATTGAGCCCAGCGAATCCGATCCGCGCGGTGCGCTCGGTCGATGGAGGCCGCGGCCCGAGCTGGTCATGGCTACAGGTAGATACTTCTTTCATGAGGGCCCCGAGCGAGACGAATGCGGGCGCGTCAGGACGCGTCGACGCCTCGCAGCCCTTAGCGAAGGCGACCCGCTCTGCTTCCGACCGCTCCAAGAAGTACCCGAGGTTGTGAATCCATGCGACTCCAGGGTCCCCCGTCGAGGAGAGCCGCTCGACATGCGCCAGTTGATAGGCGCCAAACTCCAGGGTCGAGTGCGTGGGGTCGAAGTCGCTCTCGTACAAGAGCCAACTGGCCTGCGCGAACGGGAGATAGTAGGGGCGCGTCCCGATCGCATCTTGGACGATGCAGACGTTCGCACAGCGGGGCGGACGCCAGTACGCGGGCGCTCCCACTGCAAGGTCCGAGACCCGCTCGAAGTACAACGCAAACGCCTCGCTGAAGCGCTGCAGCCAGGCCCGGGAGACGCCACGCTCCTCGAAGAGAACATCGGCAAAAGGTGCGTCAATCCCGGAGGCGGAAAGGTGCTCAGCAGGAATGAGGAACAGTTTGGGCGACGCCAGGCAGAAGTCCGCGATAGACGACCTCACTTGTGGGCCCGCCCACCCATCGCGACCTCAACACCGCACATCCCACGGCCAGTGTAGCATCTCGTGTGGCGACCTCCCTCGCGCCCCGAGGCTACGTCTCTCGCGTCATGACGAAGTCGTCCATCACGAAGCCCCCACCGATGTCGAACACCGCGGCCTCTTCGATCACGAAACCATGATGCTCGTAGAAGGCGACCGACTCGAGATTGTCCTTATTGACGGTGAGCAAGAGCTTCGAAGCCCCTCGACTCCGACACTCGGCGACGATCCACTCGATGACTCGGCGGCCGACACCGCGGCCTCGAGCTTCACGTCGGACGTAGAGCTTGCTCAACTGCATCGAGCCCTCCTCGGAGCCGGCGACCAGGGCGAAGTATCCGACCCGCGCCTCAGTCTCGCCAACCAGGAAGTACTCATAGTGAGCCTCACGGATCTGTTTCCGGATCGCCGTTGCGCTCTGAAGCTCCGCAAGCATGTAGTCGACCTGCGCCTGCCCGATGATCCCCGGGAAGTGCTCGTTCCAGATCTCATCCGCGAGCGCGGCCACTTCCTCGATGGCGTCGTCATCACCAACGGGTTCGAGAGCCCATTCCGGTGCGGCAAGGCGAGCGCTCACGCGCCGCTCAAGAGGAGCGCAAGTCGCTTCCTCATCCAGGCGCGCGCTCCCGGTGGCGCGGTGCCCGACATGCGGATTGCCGTGTAGTAGGCCTGCACCGCATCTTCGGTACGGCCCAACGATTCGAGTGCCTCACCGGCCAAGACGTAGGTGCGCCAGCGGGTCGCGTCGAGAACCAGGGCCCGGTCGATGTTCTTCAGTGCCCGTGCTGCGTCCCCGGCCACGCGAAGGTCGTACTCGGCGAGGGCGGCGTACTGGAATGCCGTCTGCGCCGAGCCCGCAAGTGCTTCGGCCCAGCCCTCGATGTCCGCACGCGACACATCGGAGGGTTCGCCCGTTGCGGCGTACCATCGGACCGCCGTCGCCAAGACCTCTGGGTCGTTCGGAGCTATCGCAAGCGCTTCCGCGAGCAATGCCTCCCCCTCCTTCTCGTCACCGACATCGGACTCGAAAGCCGCCTGATCGAGCAGCGCATCGACCGAGGTTGGGTCCCTACCACGGGCATAATCGAGATAGGCACGCGCCTCCGCGGCGTCTTCTTCGTTGCGCCACCCGAAGAGGCGCGCCCACAGCAATGCAGCCTCGACCTGCGACATCGGCGAGGTCGTCGGAGCCTGAGGTTGGACATCGGAGATCGGCTGGCGCGCGAGGTTGTAGTCTCCGTGGAGATAGTCATCGTAGCGAGAGGCGACGTCGATCTCGGCGAAGGCCGCGTCCCAGGCCGCATCCTCAGCTTCGCCTCGACTCAACTCACCAAGATATCGTTCGAACTGTTGACTGAGATCAGGGGCGCCAAGCTGCAACATGTGGACGGCAAGCCATGCGCCCGCGTAGTTGTCGATCCGCGCTGTGAAATCATCAGGGGACCGGTTTCCTTGCCGCCGACGGTAGAACGCATCTTCATCCATTGCCCGAAGTGCGTCGAACTTGGGTGCACGCCTCTTGGGAAGAATCGTCACGATCGCGTGGTGTGAGTGGACGTTGTACGTATCGCCAGAAGGCTCCACACCGTCCATCTCGACGAAGCCGTATCGCGGCATCCCGATCACTAGTTCGTCGCCCTCGATACGAGCGGTCTCGTAGAAGGAAGCCATCCCCTCGACGAACCACGGCGCAGCCTCAGGGAAGCACAGATGGATCGCTGCATAAGTGAGCTCGGCAACGAATAGCTGCGTGTAGCTTCCGGCCCCGCGACGGGACATCACAAGCTGCTGCTTGGCGTCGATCTTCTGACTAGGCGCCCGGGTGGTGAATCCGATGTCGTATCGGCGTCCGAGCGACTCGATGTCGCGCTGATCGGCAAAGATCACGAGCTCCGCAGGCGCGTTGCTACGCTCGAACGCGCATGGAAACTCGGTCTGAGCGATCGCGGAACGAAGCCGCTGGTACCTCTCGGCGAGCGCGACGGCGTCTTTCGGTTGAACGTTGGTTCGGATTACCAAGTCTTCAGTGTCGACCTGGATCCAACCCATGGTGGCCCTGTCCATCGCACTCTGGCCTGCGCATCCAGAGAGCACTCCAAGCAGGGCCAACGCAGGCCAAGGGCCGCAGGCCCATCGGGTCAGGCAAACCAAGGTCGCCAAGAGTATCGCCAGTCCGAGTCTTTGGGAACTAAGAATCATGGCTCGGCGGTCTGGGCGGACGCAACGTGTGCGCGCCGAACCGAGCGACCGTGTCAGCGAACAGAACCGAGCACGAGTTCCCCCCACTGTCGCAGGTCGGTGGGTGTGATCAGTCGGCCGCGAAGCAGTAGAACCGGCCCGCGCCCTGTCGTTCGGCCAGGCCCTCCTCCGTGCAGCTCACGGTGTCGTGGGCCGAGTTCCACGAGAGACGATCGGGTCCCCCGACGGTCACGCCCTCGGGCGCCAAGTCACTGTGCCCCACCTGGGCCACGTCGTCTTCGCTCGACGACGTCCAATCGAGGCAGTTGCGGCCTTCGAGCACCGTTCCCTCCATGGTGCTTCCGGTGATGATGTCGTGGTCGGAAAGCGGCACGTACTCACCGTTCTCGTCGATGACGAGGCCCTCTTCGTCAGGATCGTCAGCGAACCATTCGATCCGGGCGATGCCTTCAGCGTGGAGAGTCTCGACGTCGGGCGCGACCTCTTGGAGACGCACGTTGTACCAAGGCCCGGCGCCAATGCGATC
>JBCCEK010000209.1:0-7315 GCA_039030295.1 Myxococcota bacterium
ATCGACGGCACCGAGACGTCGTGGTCCTCGAGGATGGCGGTGAACTTGGCTTGAATGTTGAGATCGTCCTTGCCGTTGTCAGCGGGCGTCCATTTGACGGTCCCGTTGGCGTTGACGACTTTGGTGATGCCGTGTGCGGTGAACTTGCCCTTGACCTTGACCTTGGTCTTCTTCTTGGGCTTGAGTGACCCTGCGCCGGTGACTTCGACAATCTCGAACACCAAGTGTGGGTTCTTGGCCGCATCGAGCCACCCGTCACCTTGAAGGTGCTCATCCCGGAGGTCGTTCCCGGTGCGCATCGAGACGACTGGAACCTTGAACGTGCCCTTGGTCGTCGATAGGTCTGCCGGATCGAACTGAACGGTCCCGGTGATTTTACTCGTCGTCCCCTCCATGGTGTCGAGGGGCGCGTCGGAGATGAAGGTCGCCTTCCCTGAAGAGACCTTGAAGTTGCTGGCGTCGGCGTGCGCGACGGTCGAAAGACCGAGGCAAATCCCAAGGACCAAGAAAGCGTAGCTGCTCAATCGAGTCATTCCCCTGTGCTCCTATTCGCTCTCATTCAGTGTAGGACGTCGCCTCGCCGACCGCTATTCAGGCTTCAACGACTATCGGGGCGGTGTCGTGGAACGTCCAGTTCTCGTTGTCGCGTTCGGACCTCTGAAGCTCCCATTCATCGCGAAAAAGGGCGACAGGACGCCCATCTTGGTCGAGAACCGCCATGGGAACGCGCCTGTTTTTGAGCTCCTGGCTATCGTGTGCGCCCTCAACCCACCGCGCATACTGGTAGGGCAAGAGGTCGAACGTCACCTTGGCGCCATACTCGTGCTCGAGTCGGAAGATGAGCACGTCGAACTGGAGGCGCCCCACGACGCCGCAGACTGGATCTTTCTCGCGACCGGGCTCGCTGAAGAGCTGTACGGTGCCCTCTTCGGACAACTCCTGGATCCCTTTCTGTAACTGCTTGCGTTTCAGCGGGTCGAGGAGCTGGAGACGCGCGAAGTGCTCGGGCGAGAACCGAGGCACCGCATCGAAGCTCATCGGTCCTTGGGTCGACAGGGTGTCACCAATGCGAAAAAGCCCAGGGTCGTAGAGGCCCACGATGTCGCCCGCGAACGCCTCGAGAACGCTCTCGCGCTCTTGCGCGAAGAACTGCTCCGCTCGGTTGAGCCGAACGGCCTTGCCGAGACGATAGTGATGCACCCGCATCCCACCTTCGAAACGGCCGGAGCATATCCTCGCGAAGGCGATACGGTCGCGGTGCGATGGATCCATGTTGGCCTGCACCTTGAACACGAAGGCGCTGAAACGGTCGTCCGCAGGGTCCACCTCGACCTCGCCGGCAGCCTGGCGTGGTCCCGGCGGTGGGCACAACCCTTTGAAGCTTCGAAGAAACGGTTCGACACCAAAGTTGGTCAGCGCACTGCCGAAGAACACCGGGGTGATCTCCCCCGCGAGGAACCTCGACTCGTCCCATTCCTCTCCTGCACCGTCGAGAAGCTCGACCTCTTCGCGAAGGGTCGCAGCGGCTTCTTCGCCGAGCAGCGAATCGAGCTGAGGGTCGTCGAGCCCCGTGACTTTCATCTCCGCCCGTTTCGCCTGGCCTTCGGCGGAGCGTTCGAAGCGGACCACCAGTTTGTGGATGCGGTCGTAGACGCCCTGAAACAAATCCCCGCTCCCAATCGGCCACGTGAACGGGACCGTGCTGACCCCGAGCACCTCCTCGACCTGGCTCATGAGCGCGAACGCATCGCGCGCGGGACGGTCCATCTTGTTGATGAACGTCACGACGGGAGTCTGTCTTAATCTGCAGACATGGAACAGTTTGCGAGTCTGCGGCTCGACGCCCTTGGCCGCATCGAGGATCATGATGCCGCAATCGGCGGCCATGAGCGTCCGATACGTGTCCTCGCTGAAATCGTTGTGGCCGGGAGTATCGAGGAGGTTCCAGCGAACGTCGTCGTACTCGAACTGAAGCACCGAAGTCGTGACCGAGATCCCACGCTGCTTCTCGAGCGCCATCCAATCGCTGACGGCAGAGCGCTTCGCCTTGCGCGACTTCACGGCGCCCGCCGCGTGGATTGCCCCTCCATAGAGGAGGAGCTTCTCGGTCAGCGTCGTCTTGCCCGCATCCGGATGCGAGATGATCGCAAAGGTGCGACGCCGTTCGAACTCAGTCTGCCCCATGTCGGGCGCCAAGATAGCCACTGTCCTCGGTTGCGCCAGTCCGCGAACGTGCTCTCATGGGCCTTCGGCCATGACTGGGCTATTTCCCGACATCGCGCCCTTTGACGCGGGGCACCTGCGAGTCGATGATCGGCATTCGGTTTACTACGAGCAGTGCGGGAACCCTACCGGCAAGGCGGCGGTCTTCGTTCACGGGGGCCCCGGGGGCGGGTCCCATCCGGTCCATCGACGGTTCTGGGACCCTTCCGCCTATCGTATCGTCTTGTTCGACCAACGCGGATGCGGTCGAAGCACACCGCACGCCGAACTCGATAACAACACCACCTGGGATCTGATCGCCGACATGGAGCGGATCCGCGAGCACCTCGGCATCGATCGGTGGCAGCTCTTTGGTGGCTCGTGGGGAAGCACGCTCTCGCTCGCCTACGCGCAACAACACCCGGAGCGTGTGACCGAGCTGGTTCTACGCGGGATTTTCTTGCTGCGCCGACGCGAGATAGATTGGTACTACCAAGAAGGCGCGGGCCGGATCTTCCCGGAAGCTTGGGAGAAGTTCTTGGCGCCGATCCCGACCGATGAGCGCGGCGACATGGTTCG
Organism: Myxococcota bacterium; assembly: GCA_039030295.1. Taxonomy (GTDB): domain Bacteria; phylum Myxococcota_A; class Polyangia; order Polyangiales; family Houyiibacteriaceae; genus SG8-38. Next base: position 2,782 of record JBCCEK010000209.1, read on the forward strand.
CGCGTACCACGCACGTCTCACCAGCGCGGACCGCGAGGTCCGCATGGAGGCGGCCCGGGCGTGGAGCACCTGGGAGGGAAGCACGAGCCGTTTGGTACCTGACCCCTCACTGATTGCTCGCACTGGCGAAGATCGATTCGCCGAGGCGTTCGCTCGAATCGAGTGTCACTACTTCCGCAACGATGGCTTCTTCGACGACGATGAGCAGCTGCTCAAGAACATCGGCAAGATCCAACATCTACCGGCGGTGATCGTGCAAGGCCGCTACGACGTCGTGTGCCCAGCCGAGAGTGCGTACGAGCTCCACCGTGCGTGGCCCAGCAGCCGCCTCCATATCGTGCCGACGGCAGGGCACTCGGCCCTCGAGCCCGGCATCACCGAACGGCTCGTCGAAGCGACCCAGGCTTTCGCCGCTGGAGTCTAGACCGCTAGCGGGAGAACTTGCGGTACTTGATCCGGCGGGGGACTTCGACGTCGCCTCCGAGCCTCGCTTTTCGATCGGCCGCGTAGTCGGCGTAAGAGCCTTCAAACCACACGACGCGACTGTCGCCTTCGAACGCGAGGATGTGCGTGCAGATCCGGTCGAGGTACCAGCGATCATGGCTGATGATCATCGCGCATCCGGGGAACCCGAGGATCGCTTCTTCAAGAGAGCGAAGAGTCTCGACGTCGATGTCGTTGGTCGGCTCATCGAGAAGCAAGACGTTGCCGCCGCTCTTGAGCAGCTTGGCGAGGTGAACTCGGTTTCGCTCACCGCCCGAAAGGCTCTTGACCGGCTTCTGCTGGTCGCTGCCGCGGAAGTTGAACCAACCCACATACGCGCGCGATTTGACCGTCCCCGAACCAAGATCGATCTCGTCGGCGCCGTCCGTGATCTCCTTGAAGACGTTGTTCGCGTCGTCGAGATCGTCGCGGCTCTGGTCGACGTAGGACAGCTGTACGGTATCGCCAATCGTGACTGTACCCGAGTCGGGCGACTCCTGCCCGACCAGCATTCGGAAGAGCGTGGTCTTCCCGGCGCCGTTCGGCCCGACGATGCCGACGATCGCGCCGCGGGGGACTCGGAAACTCAGGTCCTCGAAGAGGAGCTTGTCGCCATAGGCCTTGGTGATGCCGTCGACTTCGATCACTTGCGTCCCGAGACGTGGGCCCGGCGGAATCCGGATCTCATTGGGGTCGCGACGCGCGGTCGCGGCTTCCGATACCAAGCTCTCGAACGCGGTGATCCTCGCTTTGCTCTTGGCCTGTCGCGCTTTCGGTGATGACCGAACCCACTCGAGCTCTCGTCGGATCTTACGCTTGCGAGCGCTGTCCTTCTTCTCTTCCTGTTCGAGTCGCTGGTCCTTGGCCTCGAGCCACTGAGAGTAGTTGCCTTCGAACGGGTGAGCGCTCCCTCGATCGAGCTCGAGGATCCACTCGACGATCTCGTCGAGGAAGTAACGATCGTGAGTCACGAGGATCACGCAACCCGGGTAGTCTTGAAGGTAGCCCTGGAGCCAGGCGACCGACTCGGCATCGAGGTGGTTCGTCGGTTCGTCGAGGAGGAGCAGCTCTGGCTTCTCGAGCAGGAGACGGCACAACGCGACCCGGCGCTTCTCACCGCCCGAAAGCGTGGCTGGATCGGCGTCGGCGGGGGGAAGCCTCAGCGCGTCCATCGCGATCTCGAGCGTGCTCTCGAGGTTCCAGCCGTCGACCGCGTCGATTCGGTCTTGCATGGCGCCCTGCCGCTCAAGCAGCTTGGTCATCTCGTCGTCGCTCATCGGCTCCCCGAGCTTCATGCTGAGCTCGTTGAAGTCGTCGAGGAGCTTGCGAACGGGCGCCACACCGACCTCGACCGCCTCGAGCACGGTCTTGGCGTCACCGAGGTCCGGTTCTTGCGGCAAGTAGCCGACCTTCGCGCCCGGCCGAATCCACGCCTCGCCGCTGAAGGTGTCGTCCTCCCCCGCCATGATGCGCAGAAGCGAGGACTTGCCCGTCCCGTTGACCCCGATCACCCCTATCTTCGCGTTCGGAAAGAACGAGAGATAGAGGTCTTCGATGATCTTCTTGTCCGGGGGATGGACTTTCGTCACCCCCTTCATCGTGAAGATGAACTCCGCCATGAACTAACGGGCGTATTTACGCCTCGTCAGCCACATCGCAACCACGAAAAACGCGAACCAACCAAGCGACGCCGTTCGCACGACGCCGACATTGCAACCCTCTGACGACGTCGTGCTCGCCCCTCCCGTGGGCCCGGTGCCGTCTTGCGGGGTGGGCTCGGGTTCGGGGGCGCCCGGGCGAAGGTCGAGCTCGGGGATCGCGGTCTCGATCAGCGCCGGCAGCTGGTTCGTCAGGGTGGGCGCCGTCGCTCCTTTGAGCATCGTGTTGGGCGCCGGGAGCGGCCTCGGTTCGCCCCGACCAGGCGGTCCTCCCCAGATCCCGCGCGCCGGATTGTCGCATGTGACGGCGCCCTCCCAGGAATGGAGGATCACGTAGCGTCCTTGGAAGTTGTTCATGCCGGAGGCCTCCGCGCGACGCTCGCCAAGCTGACCATCACGGTCGGGCATCCCCCGGCCACCGACGATCGGACCCGCCGTCCGGAAGACGAGGTCTTCGTCGAGCCCGTCCTTGTCGTAGCGGTAGTGAAGACGGGTGAGCACGAACCCGTACGGCTGAAACCGCCGGGCCGCCTGCTGCTTTGGGACCACACCGGGGATGTCTGAGTACGGATCGGGCTTGGTCGGGACGATGACGTCGCCGCCAAGCGTGCTCAGCTCAGGGGCCGTCAGCGGCGGCTCGGGGCAGGGGTCACAACTGGTGGCATCCCACGAGTACTCGGTCACCACAGCGCCTGGGTTCTTCTCGGTCGTCCGTTCGAACAGGGCGTCGTAGAAACCGCCGAAGTCGTTGCGAACCGAATCCTCGACCCGGATGTTGGTCGGGATCGACGCGTTCTTGTAGTTGGCAACTTCGTAGCGCTGACCCTTGGCAAGGATATGAACGAGTAGGTCTTGCTTGCCGGCACTGTTCAAGAGGCCGAGCCGCACCGGAAGGGTGAAGGTCGGCGAGTCGTAGTGGAACCGAAGCGGAGAAAGGACGGTGCGCCCGTCTTTGAACTTGACCTTCTTGGCGTCGACCTTCGCGACGAAGAACTTGGTGTTCTGCTCGACATAGGGACGAAGCACCTTATCGGCGCCTTTCGGGATGTTGTACTCGTTCTTTCGAAGCCACTTGTCGAGGCCGCCAGAATCTTTCGCGCTCAAGACCACGATGTCGTACTCGGCCACCTTGAACTCCGCTTCGATCTTCACACCGTAGTCCGCCTCGGCGTCTGCGGACCTGGCCTTTCGGCTCGGCGCCGCACCGGCCATTCGCATCGCGCTCTCTTCCACACGGAGTGGACGGCAGGGATCTTGCTCCCAGTACTCGACGAGCCGCGGCGCGGCGAGCTTGTCGACGCGCGCGAAGATCTCGCGAGGCAACGTCTTCACGTTCTCCTTCTGAAGGACCACCGGAACCGGGACGATCATCGCGAAGTCTTCGGGTGGGCCTTGGTAGTTGTTCTGCATCGAAAGCACCGTCCTCGTGCCCTCCCGCATCATGACGACCATGGTGGCGTTGTTGTAGAGCGACGCGTCTGCCCCGCTGACATAGAACCCACAAAAAGCGCGGGCGTCGGTCGCCCAAGTCGTGGCCACGCAAAGCCCCAGAACCGCGATTGCTTGCTTCATAGAATGCACCTCATGGAACGGATAGACGCACACGGCGAGTCTCTGATCTACCGTTTCGGCGAAATGTTTCGTTTTGTTTGGCGAGGCCTGTGTTTTGCCGTACACCCGCCGCAATGTCTGACCCGAGAACCGGTGAGATGACCCCTACATGGAGCCTGAGGTGCCTGCTCGGCGGTACGCTGATGGGGCTGGCCAACCTCGTCCCCGGAATCAGCGGCGGGACCATGCTCCTGGCAGCGGGCGTCTACCCACGTTTCATCGGGGCGCTCGCCGACTTGAGCAGCCTGCGCTTCAGCAAGCGGGCCATCCTCGTCCTCGGGCTGGTCGGCGGCGCCGCCATGGTGGCGATTCTCTTGGGCGCCGGCCCCGTCAAGGATGCGGTCGTCGAACATCGGTGGGCGATGTACAGCGTGTTCATCGGTCTCACACTCGGTGGTGTGCCGATCCTCTGGCGGATGGCACGACCCCCCACCGCGTCGTTTTGGCTGGGTGCGATCACAGGCCTGATCGCGATGGCTGCGCTGGCGTGGCTCCAAGTCGCCGGCGCAGGCGACAGCTCGCACCGCGAGGGCCTAGGCATGATGTTCTTTGCTGGAGTCGCTGGGGCGAGCGCCATGATCCTGCCCGGCGTGAGCGGAGGCTACCTGCTGCTCGTTCTGGGTGTGTACGTACCGATCCTAGGCGGCATCGACGCCCTCAAAGAGGCCCTCAAGGCAAGCGACCTCGCATCCGCGACCGACCCAGTACTTTCGGTGGTGCTTCCGGTCGGGGTCGGGGTTGGCGTCGGCATCCTGGTGATCAGCAACCTCATCCGATGGGTA
>JBCCEK010000210.1:0-7302 GCA_039030295.1 Myxococcota bacterium
ATGAGGATGTCTGAGTTGCCGGCGAGGCCGATCCCACCTCCAACGCAGTAGCCGTGCGCCGCGGTGATGACCGGCACCTTGCACTCGTAGACGGCGCGGAACGCTTCCCAGCAGCCACGATTAGCGCCAAGCAACGCATCGAAGCCTTCCGTCTCTTGCATCTCCTTGATGTCGACACCGGCGTTGAAGCCCCGCCCGTCCGCCCGCAGGATGACCGCGCGGGTGTCGGAGGCCTCGCCGAGCGTCTTGATCAGGGAGCCAAGCTCGAACCAGCCCTGGACGGGAATGGCGTTGACCGGGGGATAGGACACCACCACTTCGGCGATTCCATCAATGATTTCGTGCGTTATGGCCAAGACCCGGTTCCTCTTCGACAAAGAGAAGTGAAACGCGTTTCAGTCCTTTGGTCAAGCCGACGACCGGAGTCTCAGCTCGCCATCGCGCGGAGAAATGACTCGGTCTCGGGGGTGATCGGGCTCCCGATCCGCGCGAGCTCGTCGCGCACCGTGTCGACGGCGTCCCGGTTGCTGGCGACGGTCAAGGTCCGGATGGGCGGCTGGCGAAAGCGGTAGACCACACGGAGAACCGCTCGAAAGATCGCCTCGGGCACCACCACGACAGTCGAGAAGTCGTCCCGGCCGAGCTGAGGCTTCCGCGCTTCGAGCCAATCGGCGAACATGCGCCGCTGGCGAGCACCGATGATCCCGGTGCCGCGATGGAGTTCGATCAGCGCAATGTAGGGAAGACCGCGATCGAGGTGAAGATCGGCGTAGTCCAGCATGATCTGGATCTCGTCATCCGAGACTTGGCGCGGAAGCTTAAACGAGTACACGACGAGCGGCGAACGCGAGCCGTCCATTCGTATCCGGTCCGACTCATAGATCGGGTTCTCGTCCCAGTCCCAGTCCATCCCTAACAAGCCAACCCGCAGAGCTCGGCTCGAGACAAGCACAGCGCTCAACGACCGACGCGAGTATGCGCGCGTTACACGAGTCGTCAATCCGTAAATGGGGGCGTAACCCTGCGAAACCCACGGTGACCGCTGGATCGAAGCCGTTGCTCGATTCTGCGGATGACGATATGAGTGACGACTCGACCGAGGAGTCATGGACGCGACCGAAAGCCCGACGAGCGCACGAACCATTCCCGAGCTCGTCACGATGCAGGCCGAGCGACTTGGCGAGGCGGAAGCTCTGGTAGACGGCGACACCGTGCTGACGTTCGCCGGGCTCGCCCGACGCGTCGGTGAGGCGGCTCGGGCGATGATGGCGCTTGGCCTCGAGCGAGGTGATCGGATCGCGTTGTGGGCCCCCAACATCTGGGAATGGGTGGTCATCGCCTTGGGCGCAAACTCGGTGGGTTGTGTCGTGGTTCCGATCAACACCCGCTACAAGGGCGGCGAGGCGGCCTACGTACTGGACAAGAGCGGGGCGAAGGCCCTCTTCACGGTGAACGGCTTCCTCGACACGGACTACGTCTCGCTGCTGGCGGCCGCCGAAACCCAACCCTCCGCCCTCGACACGATCGTGGTCCTTCGCGGCGAGGTGCGAGAGGGGACCATATCGCTCGACAAGTTCCTGTCCGCTGGCGCCAGCGTGTCTCGGGAAGCGACCGCTCAGAGGTCTTCGGAAGTCGCGCCTGACGATGTGGCCGATATCCTGTTTACGTCTGGGACGACCGGGAAGCCCAAGGGCGCGATGGCGACCCACGCGCAGAACCTCAGGGTGTTCGACACGTGGAGCTCGCTCATCGGCCTTCGCGAAGGCGACCGGTATCTCATCGTCCTGCCGTTCTTTCATAGCTTCGGGTACAAGGCGGGCTGGTTCTCTTCGCTCATGCGCGGCTCGACGAGCTTTCCCGAAGCCGTGTTCGATGTCGACGTCGTGCTCGAGCGAATCGAGCGGGACCGAATCACCATGCTCCCAGGGCCCCCAGCCCTCTACCAATCGTTGCTGATGCACCCCAAGCGTCAGGAGTTCGACCTGTCGAGCCTTCGCCTGGCGGTCACCGGTGCTGCATCGATTCCAGTCGAGCTCGTGCACCGGATGCGAGACGATCTCGAGTTCGAGACGGTGATCACGGCCTATGGGCTCACCGAGTCGTGCGGCCTCGTCACGATGTGCCGCCTCGACGACGACCCGGTGACCATCGCAACCACGAGCGGCCGGGCGATTCCCGACGTCGAAGTCCGAATCGTCGATTCAGGTGGGAACCCGCTGCCTCCGAACGAACCTGGAGAGATCGTCGTACGCGGATACAACGTCGTGCAGGGCTACTTCGATGCCCCCGAAGAGACGGCCAAGGCGATCGACGCAGAAGGCTGGCTTCACACGGGCGACATCGGCACTCTCGACGAACGCGGGTACATTCGGATCACCGACCGGCTGAAGGACATGTTCATCGTCGGCGGGTTCAACGCCTACCCCGCCGAGATCGAGAACACCCTGCTTTCCATGCCTGGCATGGGCGAGGTGGCGGTGATCGGCGTGCCAGATGAACGGCTCGGCGAAGTGGGGATGGCATTCGTTGTCGCTGCACCAGGGGAGTCGCTCTCAGCCGACTCGGTCATCGCGTGGAGTCGGGAGAACATGGCCAACTTCAAGGTACCTCGAAGAGTCGAAGTCGTAGACGCCCTTCCCCGCAACGCGACCGGGAAGGTTGTGAAGTTTCAACTGAGGGAGCGCGCAAGTGAGTGAGTTCTCGAACGGCGTCTGCCTCGTCGTCGGCGGCAGCGGGGGCATCGGAAGCGCGGTTGCACGCAAGTTCGCAGCGCACGGGGCTTCGCTGGCCATCACATACCGAAAGAACCAAGCGTCGGCCGAGGCCGTCGCACAGGACGTCGTCGAGTCGGGCCGCACCTGCTCGGTGCACCAAGTGGACCTCGGCGACCTCGACTCGCTTCGTGCGTGCATCGACACCCTCGTCGATGCCCACGGTACGATCCACACCGTCGTGCACGCCGCCGGCACGTACATCGATCAACCCTATGTCAGCAAAGTGACTCCAGAACAGTGGCGCAACACGATGGACTGGGACGTCAACGGGTTCTTTCATGTCGTCCACGCGGCGCTCCCCAGCCTTCGCCAGAGCCGAGGTTCCATCGTGTTCATCAGCTCGGCCGGGCTCAAACGGTTCCCGCCAGGCGACGTCCTGTCGATCGCGCCGAAGGGCGCAAACGAAGCCTTGGTTCACGCGGTCGCGCGCGAGGAAGGCAGGTTCGGGGTGCGGGCCAACAACGTCGCCGTGGGGGTCGTCGATGCGGGTCTCTTCCCGAAACTCGTCGAGCGGGGCGAGCTGACCCAGGCGTGGATCGACGCCGCCATCAAGAACACGCCTCTTCGGAGGTTCGGGACACCCGACGAGGTCGCCGACGCCGTCATGTTCCTGGCATCGCCCCGGGCCCAGTACGTGACGGGGCAGACGATCTTCGTCGACGGCGGGTATACGTTGTAAGCCTCGGCAGCTAGGATACAATCGAGGGAAGTATGGGGAGTGTGATCTTCGACGAGTCTGATCGACCGGTCTGCCGGATGATGTATCAGGGCGAGTGCGACGACGCGGAGTGGCAGGCTCACATCGACACCATGTCGGAGTGGGCTCGACGCGGGGATCCCTACGGGGTGGTCATCGACGCACAGCAGGTCGGTCGCGTGTCTGCAATCCAACGCAAAGGTATCGTCGACTGGATCAACCGTGACCGACAGCACCTCAAGGCCAACTGTGTGGGCGGCGCACTGATCTTCGCGAGCCCCATGCAGCAGGGCCTCTGGACCGCGATCGTTTGGGTCACCCCAATCCCAATCCCCGTGAAGGTGTTTCGCGACGTCGAGTCCGCCGAGGTCTGGCTTCGGTCGCAGCTCGTCGCGAGGACCGGCACGTGAGCCGAGGCGCCCTGGCATGACGCCCTCGGCGCGTGTGCCGCCAGTCATGGCCCGCGTCGAGGCGGATCTACTGGCTCCAGGCGCGCCTTTCGAGATCACCGAAGAAGAGGTGCTGGGAGCGCGGGTCCGCGTGTTCGCCAACCGACCGCGCTCTCTGCGTGATCTGCTCCTTCGCGCAAGGGAGTTCGGTGAAGCCGAGTACCTGGTTTTTCGACAGGGCGATCAGGAGCGTCGATACACGTTCGCCGCGCATGAGCGCGCAGTGGCCGCAACGGCCGCCGCGCTCCGCGAGCGCTATCAGGTGCGCCCAGGGGACCGCGTTGCGGTGCTGGCCGCGAACTGCCCGGAGTGGGTGATCACGTTTTGGGCAACCGTGAGCCTCGGGGCGATTTGCGTCGGCCTCAACGGATGGTGGACCGAGACCGAGATTCGGTACGCGCTCGAGCATGCTCGTCCCAAAGTCCTGATCGCCGATCGGAAACGTGCCGCACGGCTCACCGGCGACGTCGGCACGCCGATGATCATCGTAGAAGACGACTTCGCGCCGTTGGTGAGAGAATTCGAAGGAGCCTCCCTTCCAGACGAGCCGATCGCCGAGGTTGATCCTGCTGTGATCCTCTACACCAGCGGCACCACCGGGCGCGCGAAAGGGGTGGTGCACACCCACGGGAACATGACCAACATGCTCATGGTGGCGTTCTTCCACGGGGCTCGGCTGATGGCCGCCAACCCGGTCGCCCATGAACTTCCAGCGCTTCCGAACACGGTACTGGTCACGAGTCCGCTCTTTCACGTATCGGGTCTTCACTGCGCGGCGATGACCGCGCTCGGCGGGGGCGCGAAAACCGTTTGGCCAATGGGGCGCTTCGATCCCGAGGCAGTCTTGTCGATGATCCAACAAGAGCAGGTGACCGGTTGGGGGTACACCGCGACGATGCTCAACCGCGTGGTCAACCACGCCAACCTCGAACGCTTCGACCTGAGCTCTCTTCGCTCGATCGGCGGAGGAGGTTCGCCCATTCCGGCGGAGCTCCTCGCCCGGGCCCGGGAAGTCTTCCCGCAGTGCCATCACACGATGGGGGTGGGTTACGGGCTGACGGAGGGAACGGCGTTCGCGACGCTCCATACGGGGGCCGAGCTCGCGGACGATCCGACATCGGTTGGCCGACCGGTCCCGGTGGTCGACGTTGAGGTACGCGACTCACAGGGGCGTGCGGTCGAGGATGGAGTCGAAGGCGAGATCCACCTGCGCGGCCCCCTCGTGATGCAGGGTTACTGGAACGACCCCGAGGCGACCGCTTCGGCCATCAAGGCCGGGCGGTGGCTCAAGACCGGGGACATTGGTCATCTGTCGGGCGGCCGCCTGTACATCGCGTCACGAAAGCGCGATCTGATTCTGCGAGGTGGGGAGAACGTGTATCCCGCCGAGATCGAGATGCGCCTGCTCGCGCATCCCGACGTGCTGGAGGCGGCGGTCTTCGGGGTCGATCACGCGGATCTCGGCGAGGAAGTGAAGGCGGTCGTGGTAGTTGATCCGGGGAGTCACACCAGCCAAGACGCGCTCGAGCAATGGGTGTCGGCCGAGCTCGCGTACTACAAGGTGCCGAGCGTTTGGCAGTTCCGTGATGCGCCATTGCCGCGCAACGCGACCGGAAAGGTGCTAAAGCAAGCCCTACGCGAGTCGCGAGAGTCGACGTTCATCGAGGAGTAAGCATGCCCGAAGCTGTAATCGTTGCTGCCAAGCGCACCCCCATTGGGCGTGCCTTCAAGGGGTCGTTGATCGAGGTTCGGCCAGACGACATGAGCGCGCTGGTCGTCCGCGCGGCCCTCGAAGCGGTCCCGAACCTCGATCCCGCGCTGGTCGAAGACGTCATCATTGGCTGCGCGCAGCCTGCCGGTGAACAGGGGTACAACCTTGGCCGCGTCGTGAGTCTGCTCGCCGGGCTCCCCGACGCGCCCGGGACCACCGTCAACCGCTATTGTTCCTCGTCCCTGCAAACGATTCGCATGGCGGCGCACGCCATCAAGGCGGGCGAAGGCGACTGCTTCGTCGCAGCGGGAGTCGAGTGTGTGAGTCGATTCGGGCTCGGCAAGGCCGACGGGATGGACAACACCATGAACCCCAAGTTCGACGACGCGCAGGCGCGAATGGCGCGCTACATGTCAGGCGAAGGCGGAGACTGGGAACCCTCGGGAGGACTCGCGGACGTCTACATCACGATGCTGCAGACGGCCGAAAACGTCGCGCAATACAAGTCGGTGAGTCGGCAAGAACAAGACGAGTACGCGGCACTCTCCCAGCAACGGGCCGAGGCGGCTCAGAACTCCGGCCACTTCGACGCCGAGATCACGCCTGTCACCACGCCGAGCGGAAAAGTCGTTTCGGTCGACGACTGCCCTCGACACGGTACGACGATGGAGAAGCTCGCCGGCCTCAAACCGGTTCTCCAAGGGCAGATGGGCGATAAAGCAACCGTCACCGCGGGCAATGCTTGCCCGCTCAACGACGGCGCTGCCGCGGTTGTCGTGATGAGCGACGACAAAGCGCGAGAGCTCGGGATTCGGCCCTTGGCGCGGATCGTATCGACCGCTGTCACCGCACTCAACCCGGAGATCATGGGACTCGGTCCGATCGAAGCGAGCCGTGCCGCCCTTGCACGGGCCGACATGACCATCGACGACATCGATCTCGTCGAGATCAACGAAGCGTTCGCAGCCCAGGTCGTGCCCTCGGCGAGAGACCTTGGCATCCCGCTCGACAAGCTCAACGTCAACGGCGGCGCGATCGCGCTAGGCCATCCGTTCGGGCAGACCGGCGCACGGATCATGACCACCCTCATTCACAACTTGCAAACCCGAGGGGCACGCTTCGGGCTCGAGACGATGTGTGTGGGTGGTGGCCAAGGGATGGCCGCAATCATCGAGCGGCTCGACTGAGCTCAGCCGCCCCCAAAGCCGTCGACACCGCCGGCCCCAGGGTCGTCTTGGACATCTTCCGTGCATCGGCAGTCGCAGAAGTTGTTGGCGTCGCATTCCGCAGACATCAACGCTTCGCCGATCGCCTCGCACTCCTCTGCACAAGGCTCCATGCAATCTGCGCTGCTCTCGCACTCGATGACGGGGAACAAGTCCTGATCGCACTCGGCGCCAAGAAGCACGAGGGTTCCAGCAAGCAAACATAGAGTGAGCGTCCAACGCATCGAGGTCCTCCGTGTAGGGTGACGCTAGCCGGCAGGAGGCCGTGGTTCAAGACACCGTGGGCCGCTTTCCCCTCAAAAACGCGGGGTCTACTTGCACAAAATGAAACATGTTTCACTCTAGGATCTCGACGCCCGAGCGCCCCGTGAACCGAGTGAATCGACAGATACTTCTCAAGAGGCGCCCTCTCGGGGTGCCCGGCCCGGACGACTTCGCTCGCGCG
>JBCCEK010000211.1:0-7295 GCA_039030295.1 Myxococcota bacterium
AGGGGCGGGCGGCTACTTCGCGCCACTCATCCGCTCCTACATCCGCCGCTCGGACGCGCACCCCGACACCGGCTGCATGGTCGCCGTCAAAGATCGTGCGCACGGGATGCTCAACCCACACGCGCACTTGCACCTCCAGCAAACACTCGAAGAGGTCAAGGCTTCGCCCATGCTCTGGGATCCGATTCGCTACTCCGAGACCTGCCCCTCGTCGGATGGCGCGGTCGCCATGGTGCTCGTCAGCGACAAGCATGCGGACCGCGTCAAGAACCCCGCTTGGGTCAGAGGGACGTCTGTCCGAACCGAACGCACCTTCTTCGCTGGCCGCGATCAAGTGAATCCAGGCGCGGGCCGGCAGTGTGCGAAGGACGCATATGACGAAGCTGGCATCACCAATCCACTTGCCGAAGTCGACTGCGCAGAACTCTACGTGCCATTCTCCTGGTTTGAGCCGATGTGGCTCGAGAACCTCGGGTTCGCCGAAGAGGGCACCGGGTGGAAGATGACCATGGAAGGCAAGACCAAGCTCGGCGCGGAGATGCCGATCAACATGTCGGGCGGCGTGATGTGCACCAATCCGATTGGCGCTAGCGGGATGATTCGCTTCGCCGAAGCCGCACGTCAGGTACGCGGCACCGCCGAGCAGCACCAAGTCGACGGCGCCAAGGTTGCGGTCGGCCACGCCTACGGTGGTGGATCGCAGTTTTTCGCCATGTGGGTCGTGAGCTCAGAGCGCTGATCAGGAGAATCTCGATGGAATACAACCTTGCGGATATGTACGAATCGGTGGCCGACGCCGTTCCGGACAACGTCGCGTTGTCCTCCGGCGACATTCAGCACTCGTACGCGGACCTCGACAAGCGCGCGAATCGCTTGGCGCACTACCTGTTGGCGCAAGGCGTCGAAGCGGGGGACCACGTGGGTCTACACCTCTTCAATGGTCATGAGTTCGTCGAGGCGATCTTGGCGCTCTTCAAGATCCGAGCGGTCGGGATCAACGTGAACTACCGTTTCGTCGGACCTGAGGTCCGATACATGATCGAAAACGCCGACCTGGTGGGGATCATCACGCAGCGACGCTTCATCCCCGTCATTAACGAGGCGGCCGACGGCTTGCCGCCGATGAAGACACTCATCGTGATCGAGGACGGAGCCGACGCAGTCGCCAACCAGGAATCGATCGAGTACGAGACTGCACTTTCTCAGGGGTCCGAGGCGCGCGACTTCGGGCCACGTTCTGCCGAAGACCTCTACATCATTTACACCGGTGGCACGACGGGAATGCCGAAGGGTGTGATGTGGCGGCACGAAGATCTGTTCTTCACTGGCCTGCAGGGCGGGTCGCCCGGAGGCGAACCCGTCGAGTCGCCCGAACAGTTGATCGAGCAGGCGAAGGAAGGTTGGTACACCGTCACGATGCTCCCGTGTGCGCCGTTCATTCACGGGGCGGCGCAGTGGACGCAGTGGATCTGCCACCTCACCGGCGGCAAGCTCGTGCTTCAGCACGGCCCAAGCTTCGACGCGAAACGGATCCTCTCTCTCGTTTCCGAGCAAGATGTCTCCACGATCTCGCTAGTGGGCGACGCCATGGCGATCCCCTTGGTCGAGGAACTCAAGACCAACGAATACGACATGTCGAATCTCGCCGTCATTGCGTCCGCTGGCGCGATTCTCTCGGCGAGTGTCCAGGCCGAGATCGAAGCCCTCTTGCCTGACGTGATGATCATCAACAGCTTCGGTACGAGCGAATCGGGTGACCTCGGGCGAGCCGCAGGCGACGAGGAGAGTCACGAGGGGCGACCGTCGTTCTACATGGGTGAAGAGGTGACGGTGCTCGACGAATCCGGAACGCCGATCGAACCGGGCTCGGGCGAGATCGGCATGGTCGCGCGTTCGGGTCGGTTGCCCCTCGGCTACTACAAAGACCCGGTTAAGACGGCCGAGCGCTTCAAAGAGTTCAACGGCCAGCGTTGGGTCGTCCCCGGTGACTTCGCGACGGTTGAGGAAGACGGTCGAATCACCTTCCTCGGTCGCGGAAGCAAGTGCATCAACACCGGTGGAGAGAAAGTCTTTCCGGAAGAAGTCGAAGAAGCCCTCAAGGCGCACCCGGACATCGTCGACGCGCTCGTGGTCGCGGTACCCGATCCTCGGTTCGGCTCGAAGGTCGCTGCCGTCTTCAACACCCGAGATCAGCGCCAGCTGACGCTCGAGGAGGTCCAACAGCACTGTCGCGAGCACGTCGCTGGCTACAAGATCCCGCGCCAGATCACCATCGAGGATTCCGTCTCTCGGATGCCAAGCGGCAAGCCCGACTACAAGTGGGCAGAGGAGATCGCTCGCGCCCAAGCGAGCGCGCACAACGCGAACTAGGTGAGGAAACATGTCGACACCCGCTGTCCAACCGATCGAAGACGACGAACTTTTCCCCGGATACCCGCGCGGCTGGTTCGTCATAGGGGTCTCGAGCGAGCTTGCGCCGTCGGATGTTCGACCGATTCGCTACTTCGGACGCGACATGGTCCTTTACCGAGGCGAAAGTGGCGCCGCGATCGTGCACGACGCGTTCTGCCCCCACCTCGGCGCGCATCTTGGATACGGAGGGACCGTCGAGGGGGATTCGATCAAGTGTCCGTTTCACGCCTGGCGGTTCGACGAGTCGGGCAAGTGCGTAGAGGTTCCTTACGCGAAACGGATCCCACCGCGAGCGTGCGTCCGGAACAACCCGGTGGCCGAACGCAATGGGCTCATCTTCATGTGGAACGCCCATGAAGAGGGAGAGGAGCCGACTTGGGAGATCCCCGTAATTCCCGAGTACGGAACGGACGGGTGGACCGACTGGGGCTCGAAGCTGATCCACATCAAGACGCACCCCAAAGAGATCGTCGAGAACCTCGCCGACAAAGGTCACTTCGGCCCGGTTCATGGGACTTGGGCGAACGACTTCGGTAACGAGTTCGAGGGCCATGTCGGGCGTCAGTTCGTCAAGGGAGTCGCCTATCCCCGCGGCGGCGGCGAGGACCATTTCGAGCTTCAGTCGACATACTATGGCCCTGGTTACATGCTCAGCGCCATGGAGAGCTTTCTCCCCAACATCCAGCTCCTCTGCCATACGCCCGTTGACAAGAACAACGTTCACGTGCGAATCGGGGCGATGATCGACGTGACCAAAGCGAAATCACGTGGGCAAGAGTTCTCGAACAAGTACCGGGAGAACATCATCACGGGTTTCGAGGAAGACATCCGTATCTGGGAGAACAAGAAATACCGCCCGCGTCCCATTCTCTGTGACGGCGACGGCGATGTGGGCGGCCTTCGTCGCTGGTACCAGAAGTTCTACATGCCGCAGTCCGAGGTCGGGTACTAGAGCGTGGACGACCGCGCGAAACGCATCGTGGAGACTGCGGTGGAGCTTGCCGAGAGGGACGGCTTCCAGGCGGTTCGACTTCGCGACGTTGCGGCAAGCGCGCAGGTTGCCCTTGGCACCGTTTACAAGCGATTCGCGAGTAAGGAAGAGATCCTCATCGCGGCCCTCGAGCAAGAGAGCGAGAAGCTCGTCACGCGACTTGGCAAGAAGGCCGTGCCCGGTGACTCTTCGGAGGAACGCGTACGCGCCGTCTTCGTGGCCATCACGCGCGGCTTCGTGAGGCGTCCGAACCTGGCCAAGGCGACCGTGCGGTCTCTGGCCTCAGGAGATCCGAACATCACGGAGCGTGTCGCGAGCTTTCATGCGCTGATCACAGCGGTCGTGATGTCTGCCATTCGCGGGGAATCCGTCGTGGCACAGACAGAGTGGGGCGGAGACACGGATCTTCGCGAGCGTCAGATCGCGTCCATTCTGCAGAACGTTTGGTTTGCGTCTTTCGTTGGCTGGGCGGGTGGCCTCCACGACGTGTCTCGCGTCCTTGAAGACGTCGATATGGCCGCGGCCTTGCTCTTCGAGGAGTAGCGAGGCGCCGATCGAAGCCGACGCGATCAAGCGATGGGTGATCCCGTGCCCCCGGGGCTGTGAGGAGGTCCTGGCGAGCGAGATCCGGGGCCTCGACGTGGAGGTGTCTGAGGTCAAGCCCACCGCGGTGCACGCGCGCGGCCCACTGGCCCATGGTTATCGCCTGTGCCTGGGGTCGCGCGTCGCCTCACGGGTGTTGCTCCCCCTGATCTCGTTTGAGGGCCCCGACGATTCAGCCCTCTACGACGCCCTGCGCACGGTTCGCTGGTGGGAGCATTTCTCGGCCGAGCATACGTTCGCGATCGGTAGCTCGCAGTCGACGAAGAGCAATGTGCCCGGGCATTTCTGGGTACAGCGGGCGAAGGACGCCATCGTCGACTCGTTCCGCGAGCACGAGGGAGCACGCCCCACGGTCGACAAGAAAACCCCCGACATTCGATTCCACCTGCACGTCGGCGAAGGGGAGCACGAACTGTCGCTCGATTTCTCGGGGGAAGCTCTCCATCGTCGCGGATATCGAAGCGCAGGTGGGAAGGCGCCGCTCAAAGAGAACCTCGCCGCGGCGGTCTTATACATGGCGGGGTGGCCCGAGGCCGCGCGTCAGGGGCTCACACTCGTCGACCCGACCTGCGGGTCGGGTACCTTCCTCGTCGAGGCGGCTCTGATGGCGATCGAGCGTGCGCCTGGGCTTCTGAGGACCCGTTTCGGGTTCGACGCTTGGCTCCCGCACGACCCATCTTCGTTCGAGGCAGAGCGCAAGGATGCGCTGTCGGCGACCAAGGCCGAGTGCGCGGCACCGATTCACGGGTACGACGCGTCGGCACCGGCGCTTGGACTCGTTCGCGCGCACCTCGAGGCGGCTGGTGTCGCGGACTATGTCTCACTTGGACAGCGATCCGTCACGGAGCTTCGAAAACCGACGGACCACGGTATGGTCGTATGCAATCCCCCGTATGGGCACCGCCTCGGTGACGACGCCACCCTGTTCCTGTTCTATCAATCGCTGGGCGACGCCCTGAAGAAGAACTTCGACGGGTGGCGCGCGTTCGTTCTCGCGGCCAAAGAGAGCAACTTCAAGTTTCTCGGTCTAAGGCCAGCACGGCGCCATGTGCTCTACAACGGCGCGATCGAGTGTCGCCTGCTGGAGGTTCCTATCGAAGGAAGCTCGACTTCGGATCGCATGCCATCGTGGCGCAGGCCCTCCGACAAGGCGGAGATGTTCGTCAATCGAATCAAGAAGAACCGCAAGAAGCTCGAACGTTGGGCCAAAGGGATCGGCGTCGAGGCGTACCGGCTCTACGACGCCGACATCCCCGAGTACCGCGTGGCCGTCGACCGCTACCGGGACAACGCGGTCGTGCACGTCTATCCACGCTCGTACAGCTTCGACGACGACCTGGCGAAGCGGCGCGTTCAAGATGTCTTGCTGACATTGCCGGACGCGCTCGGCATCTCAAGCGACGCCGTATTCGTCAAGGTTCGCCGCAAGCACGAACAAGGTGATCAGTACGCCAGACTGGGACAGGGGCAGCGCGAGCTCGAGGTCGCCGAGGGCGAACTTCGCTACGTCGTGAATCTCGAAGATCGCATCGACACCGGCCTCTTCCTCGACCACCGGAAGGTGCGGGCTTACGCGCAAGCCAACTCTCGCGGTAAGCGTATGCTCAACCTTTTCGCGTACACCTGCTCCGTCAGCGTCGCCGCTGCGTTCGGGGGTGCCAAAGAGACCACGAGCGTCGATCTCTCCAACACCTACCTCGACTGGGGGCGTCGTAACTTCTCGCTGAACGGGTGCGACCCTCAGAAGCACCGGTTCTTTCGAGACGACGCGGTTCGATGGATGTCGCGCTCTCGCGAGCGGTACGATTTCATCTTCATCAACCCACCTACGTTCTCGCGATCCAAGAAGACCAAGGACGACTTCAGCGTCCACCGGAACCACGGGCGCCTCATCGCAAACGCAATGGACTCATTGAACCCCGGCGGCGAACTCCTGTTCACGACGCATGCGCGGGCCCTCGAACTCGACGACGCAATCCGACAGCGCTACGCGGTGGCGCCATGTGCCGACGAGTTCGTTCCAAGAGACTTTGCCAAGTCGCCTTTCGAGGCGTACCGAATTCGACACCGGGGCAACCGACCGCGTGGCCGCCGCTAACGCCCCTTGAAAACGGGCTTGCGTTTCTCGGCGAACGCGCGAGGACCTTCCTTGGCGTCCTCGCTCATGAACACCTTCATGCCGATCTTCGCTTCGATGGGCAGCGCGTCTCTTTCGGGCAAACACTCGGTCTCGCGGAGTGCCTTGAGGATGGCTTGGACGGCAACCGGTCCGTTTCGCGCGATACGTGTCGCGATCTCCATCGCCTTGTCGAGTGCTTGTCCGTCGGGCGTGACGTAGCCGACGAGGCCGTACTGGTACGCCTCGTCGGCCGTGATCGTGCGCCCCGTCAGCAACATGTCAGCGGCGATCGTGTAAGGGATCTGTCGTCGCAAGCGCACCGTCGAGGCGCCGAGCGGGAAGAGGCCTAGCTTGACTTCGGCGACCCCAAAGACCGCGCCTTCTGCGGCGACTCGGATATCGGTTGGCTGAAGCAACTCGGTTCCCCCGGCGATGGCAAAGCCTTCGACGGCGGCGACGAGCGGTTTGTTGAGGTTGAACCCTTTGAGGAGGGGCTTGATGTAAGCTGGGTCGTGCTCCGACTCTTCATACTGCTGGTCGACCGGCTTCGCGTTCATTGCCTTGAGGTCGGCGCCCGCGCAGAAGTTCCCACCCGCACCGGTGAGAACCGCCGCGCGAATCTCTGGGTCGTCGTTGATTCGGTCCCATGCCGCTGACATGCGGTCCAGCATGTCGAGAGACAGTGCGTTCCTCGCGTCGGGCCGATTCATCGTGAGGACCAGTACGTGGCCCTCCTTCTCGACGAGAAGGTCTGGGGAATCACTCATTCGTTCGAACTCCTATTCATCCAACTTGAAGACGCGGACCGCGTTGTCGCGAAGGAACTTGGGCCAGACCGCGTCTTTGAATGGCACGTGTTGCATGTCGGTGAAGATCCGCTCGAGAGACAGGCCCATCGGGAAGTAGCCGGCGTACATGATCTTGTCGCTTCCCCGTGTGTTCGCGTAGTGGATGATCGCCTCGGGGTAGTGCTTCGGCGCGAAGGCGCTGGTGCTGTAGTAGAGGTTCGGATACTTGAGCATCAGCTTCACCGCGAGGTCGACCCAAGGCTCTCCGCCATGCCGCATGACGAACTTGAGTTCCGGGAAGAACCAACACACTTCGTCGATGTGCTCGACCTTCTGGGGGGCCATCGGGATGCGGGGACCAGGGACGCCGACGGTCAGACAG
>JBCCEK010000212.1:0-7250 GCA_039030295.1 Myxococcota bacterium
GAGGCGGGTGGCAACGCGCTCGACAACACGGTCCTGGTCTTTACCGCCGAGGCAGGTCATGGGCTCCAGCTCAACGACGGGTCCTCCCAGAACCAAACGCACTCGGTCGAGAACATGGTCATGCTCGTGGCGGGCCGTGCCGGCGGGCTCAACCCCGGGGCGCACGTCGACGGGGCTCGGCAGCATCCGGCGCGGGTGTTGGTGCGCGCGATGCAGGCCGCGGGGTACACCGGCAACTCGCTCGGCGACGTCAGCGGCGCGATCGATCTGTAAGGGGTCTCGCAGTTCCCAGGTCGAGTGCGAGATATCACCCCGAAAGAGGTTTATATCTCACTGAATGGGTTCATTTTACAGCCTTTTTCGACACAAAAGGGTGAGTTTGAGTGATCCCGCTGCTAGGCTGACTTCATGTTGTCGAGGTTACCGCTCCCCGCCGGGACGGCATTGCTGTCTCTACTGGCGGTGTCCTGCGCCGACCCGACCCTCTCCAATAGTAGCGCAGGCGATACGTCTTCGAGCACCGTGGGGCTATCGACGTGTGTCGACCTCGCCGAAGGCGAGTCTCTGGCGGGCGTGGCGCCCGATGGGAGCGCTTGGCTGACCAGTATCGACGGAGTCCGAGTCGTCAGGCCCAACGGCGACGAACGAGAGCTCACAGTTCGTTTCGGCGAGGCCGATGAACTCATCGCGTGGACCGCAGATCGCGCGTTCGTCATCAGCGAGAGCCAGCTCTGGGATACGGGTGTGGAATCGTCGCAGCCGTTCATCCTGCCCGACAACCTCGGAAGGCCTCGCTACGCGTGTGGCGACCCGACCGCGAGCTCGGGTGCGTTCGTCCTCGGGACGCGCGGCTTGTTCGAGCGTCGCGCGGACCAGTGGTTCCGGTGGGATGTGCCGATCGACGTCTTCGAGAGCATGGAGATCCAGCATTTTGAAGGCTCATGCGGCACTGCCGACGACACGCTCTATCTGACCACCACGGAAGGCGTGCTCTGGGAGCTACGGTTCGGTGACAACCCCTTCTACCAAGAGATCGCCTCGATCGAAGACGCTCAAGAGATCGCGCTCGACGAGGAGAACGGTGTCCTGCGGGTTCATCTGGGGGCGCTGTACCGCTACGCGGGTGGCTGGGAGCACATTCCGTTCGGAGGCGGATTCGTCTGGCAAGCCGACGCAGCCGGCGGCGTGATCTGGGCTATCGTGCGCGACAAGATCTTCCGTCGCGACCGCTTCGCACGCTGGGAACAGATCGAGCCCGACACCGAGTTCACGTTCATCGATGATGTCGTCGCATACCCGGCGGGTGGCGCGTGGGTCGTGGAAGGCGCACGTGCCTGCCACCTCGGTCATCGGGAGTCGGTGGTCGTCCACGGGATGCGTCCGCACGAGCGGGTCGACGAAGACAATCCTCCGGCGGCGCTCACGATCATCGCGGATCCCACCGCTTCGATGTCGCTTGCCGCAAGCCTCGATGGGCGCAGCATCGCGGTCAACGGCGGTTCGGGGCTCTGGACGTTGGGCGACCTCGGCGCTGTCGAAGCGGGGTGGCACGAGCTCACGCTGAACCTCTCCGGGCCGCTCGGGCCGGTCCAGCGGACGGTGCCCTTTCGAATCGACGGCGAGGTCATCATCGAGGGCAACGATCCCACCGTGTTCTACGAGGCTGACATCAAGCCGATCTTCGACATGTATTGCGCGCAGTGCCACGGCGAAGGCGGGGTGCAGCGCTTCTTTGGAGACTACGACTCGTTCGTCGAGACCTCGCAGAGTGCACTCGACCTCATCAAGGGTCGCGAGATGCCGCCGCCTCCGATGACTGGGCCCACCCAGGCGGAGATCGGTCTGATGGAAACGTGGATCCAGGAAGGAATGGCACCATGATGCCGAGATGGACGACACTAGGAGTTCTGATCACCGCACTGCTCGTCGGTTGTACCGGTGAGCTCTCGGGGTCGGAACCGCGAAGCCCGAACGACACCAACGCCCAGCCAGAGACGAAACGCCTCGTTCGCTTGACGGCAGACCAGTTCTTTCGGTCACTCGAAGTCACAACTGGGCAACGTTGGTCGCGCGAGAACCAGTACGCCTCCACCCTCGGCAAACCCGACTTCAACCAGTCGACTCAGGAGGCGCGCGAGATCTCGGTCAGCTTCGTCAAGCTTGCCGGAGATGCGGCACGGGAGGTATGCGGCCGCGCGGTCGACGCGGATCTCGAGATGGGCGAGTCCGGGGATCGCGTGCTGTTGAAGCATCTGAACGGCCTCGACCCCGAGGATGACTCGGCGCTCGAGAATCTACGGTACTTGGTTCTCCGTTTTCACGGCACCTATCTCACCGACGACTTCGACTCCCGCCTTGAGCCGTGGACGTCGATTCTTCGTACCGACTTGCCGACAGAGCCTGGGGAGCGCGAAGCCCAGGCTCGCGACCGTTGGAAAGCGGTCTGTGTTGGCCTCGTCACCCACCCCGATTTTCTCACGTACTGAGGTGTGACCATGTGTAACGACCACAAGCTCGAGTTCAGTAGAAGGCTCTTCTTCCGAGGAGCGTTGGCGGGTGTGGGGATGCTCACCCTCGCTCCCATCACCCGCGTCCTCGGCCAGGCACCTGGCGGGCGGCGCCTCGTTGCGTGCTACCTCTCGGGGGGCTGGGACGTCCTTCTCGGCCCTGACCCACGCGACCCGCTGCGGACGTACGACGGCATCGATCTCGGGATCGAGCGGCTGGACACGCAGTACCAAGACCCGATCCCCGTGATGAGCGGCGGGTCCGAGGTGTTGTGGGGGCCCACCATGGCGGCCCTCATGCCGCACGCCGATCTCGTGACGATCTTCCGTGGGATGAACATGAACACCGTCTCTCACGAGAGCGCGACCCTCTACAGTCACACCGGCATCGAACCCGACAACACGTTGGCCAAGGGCGACTCACTCAGCACGATTGCCGCCGCGACCTTTGACGACGGCAAGCTCATCCCGAACGCCGCGATCGACGTCGCCAACTTCAATAAGAGCTTCGATAACCGCGTCACCGCCTTCCAGATGAACAATCCGGACGAGATCGGGCAGCTGATTGGGCAGAACCGTGACCGTCTGCCCGACTACCTCGAAGACTTGGTCAAGACCTCCCTCGACGCCGCGCGCTCTTGCGTCTCTCCCGAGTACGAGGGGCGCCTTCCAGAGGATCAGATGGTCCTCAGCCGCGACAGGCTCAAGCGGATTCAAGACCAAGACCTGATCAGCCGCTTCGACCTTCGAGGCGGATCCGAAGAAGCCCAACAGATTCAATCGATCTACAACATCAACGACGGTGCGGGCCAAGCAGCCGCAACCGCCGCCCAGCTTCTTCGCACCGACTTGAGCACCGCGGTCACAGCCCGCCTTTCCGGCGGCTTTGATACGCATGGCAACGAATGGGCCTTCAACCAGCCCGATCGCTTGCGGCGCTCCTTTGACGCGGTGGGTTCGCTCGTGACTCACTTGCGTGAGGACGATCCAAACTTCGACCGAACCACTGTCGTGGTCTACTCGGAGTTCTCCCGCACGCCCCGCATCAACGGCAACGGCGGACGGGATCACTGGTTCAACGACTCGATCATCGTGATCGGCAACACGCTCCGAAGTGGCGTGTTCGGGACCAGCAACGACCAGGACCTCGGCATCATCTCGGTTGACGCATCGACGGGCACGCCTGACGACAACGGCATCCAGCTCAAACCCGAGATGGTCCTTGGAACACTCGTGAAGAGCATCGGCGGCGATCCCTTCGACTTCCGCGACATTACCCTCGACGACATGATCCTCGATCAGGAGGTGCAGCCATGAAACGGCTCTTGATTCTCGCCATCGCCACGATGACCGTCTTGCCGCTCGTCTCGTTGGCGCAGTCCCCCGAGCAGTGCGCGCCCACCGATCGACTCGGAAAGTACCGCTTCCTTCGTCAGGTGACGCTCGACCTCTACGGGCGCCCGCCGACCGTCGAAGAGTACGAACAGCTTCACGGGGGAGCCGATGTGGACGAAGCCAAGGTCGACGAGATGCTGGCCTCGCCGGAGTTCTTCGAGCGCCTCGCGGCCTATCACCGTGGCTTCCTTTGGACCGCGCTCCCCTCGAACGGCGATCTCTTCGGCACGTTCATCGAACGATTCGAATCGGGTGGTAGTCAGGTCTGGTCGGTGTTCGACAAGCAGATCCAGTTCCGCGGCGCGTACGAACCGTGCCTCGACATGCAGCACACCAACTACGACACCGACGGGCGCCCGCTGCCCATGCAAACAGGCTACACCGGTGGCGAATGCGAGCAGACCGCCGAGGGCTGCAACATGGACGGCTGGGTTGAGATGGCCCCTTACTGGAACCCGGACATCTCGATTCGCGTGTGTGCGTTCGACGCGCAGGAGTTTGCGACCGGCCTTGATGAGAGCTCGGGCGGCAACTTCACCGACTGCACGCGGCGTAACTCCGACCCCGGTTGTGGATGCGGGCCAGACTTGCGCTACTGCGCCGCCGAAGGGTCCGAGGGCAACGTGGCCGATATCCGAGATGCGCTCACCAACGAGCCTGCCCGCATCTTCGAAGGCATCATCAAGGCGGGGCGACCCTACACCGACGCGTTCTCGACGAACCAGACGTACTTCAATGGGGCGCTCAGGCATTACTATCGCTATCTGCGTCGCGACGCGGGTGGGGAGCTCAGCGACATCGCCGATGCGCCGTACACCGCCGATTGGGAGCTGATCGAACGGCCGGAGCACCACAGCGGGATCCTCACCACCATGGGCTATCTGCTTCGCCACACGTCGCAACGCGCTCGGGTCAATCGGCTCTACACGGCGTTTCTCTGTGACCCGTTCGTGGCGCCAGCGGGAGGCCTCCCCTCGGCAACCGACCCTTGCTCGCAGAATCCGGATCTCTCCGAACGCTGCGGATGCGCCGCTTGCCACACCACGATCGAGCCCGCGACTACGTACTTCGGTCGCTGGGAAGAGGGTGATTTCAACTACCGCGCCGATATGGACTTGTTCCGGGAGAACTGCGCGACCTGTGAACCCGGCGAGTGTTCAAACACCTGCCGGCGCGACTACGTCACGCGTGACCTCGAGACGGAGCCCGGGTCTCTCGGAGACGAAGCAGGCAAGCTCCTGACGACGGCCTGGCGCACCCCTGAAGAGGTCGAGGCGATCGACAAAGGCCCGAGTGGGCTCTTCGACGACGCCACGACGCAAGGCAAGCTGGCCAGCTGCGCCGTTCAGAACTTCTCGGAGTTCCTGTTCAGTCGCGAGCTGACCACCAACGAGAAGGGCACCTGGCTGCCCGAGCAAGTCGCTGCCTTCAGCGGCAACAACTACGACTTCATCGAGATGGCGAAGGCGATCGTCCTCGATCCTCGATACCGTCGGATCGACTAGGGCTGTCCCGATGCGTGGCGGTGCCTAGCCGCCTCGCCCCTCGAGGAGCGTTTCGACCGCGGTCGTCACTGGGACTTGGAACTCTTCAAACCGTTCCCGGACCCAGGGCGCCGCCTCGACGATCGACCCGAACGCTTGAACCGGAACTGGGATCGGGGCCACCCACGTCACCGCCTTCAAGGCACCCCGGATCAACGGGTTGCTCAGAAGGACGGCGATGGCGAAATGAACGTCGGCGGCGAGCGGTCCGGTGACCTCGAACCACGTCGCGAGCCTTTTCCGTTGGCTCGGCGTAATGGCGGTGCTCAGTCCACGCGAGTCGATGATCGAGCCAAACAGGACGCGCCGCTCGACGTAGCTGGTGTAGCGGGCGATGAAGTGTTCGAAGCCCTCGTCCGACAGAGGCTTCGATGGGAATCGAACGTAGAGGAGCGGCCACGCGGAGTCGTCGAAAGTCAGCCCGAACTGGTTTTCGTTCGGCGCCACCCGCGGCTCACGCGTCTCCAACCGGGGGCAGGGTGAGGCGGAAACGCGTCCCCTGACTCTCGGTCGTTGCGACTTCGAGCTCGCCTCCGAGCTCTTCGGCGATTCGCTTCGAGATGGCGAGGCCCACGCCCGCGCCCTGAAGCCGCCCGCCACTGCCAAACGGCTTGAACACGCTACTGGCTTGGTCGCCTTCGAGTTCCGGACCGTTGTCGGAGACGTCGAGCACGGCCTTCCCGTCGAGTACAGCCGTCGTGACCCGCACGACCCCTTGGCCCTCTGCTCGGCTCGCCGCTCGTTGAATGGCGTTGGCGAGCAGATTCAGCGCGATCTGTACGAGGTTGGTTCTCGTCGCGAGGACCTTGGGTTCGACCCCGGTTGCCACTTCGATAAGGGCGCGTCCGCGAAGGCCGCTGCTCTCTGCTTTGCGAAGCGCCACGCGGACCGCGTCGGCCAAGTCGACGATCTCCGCTTCGACTTCTTCCGGTGCTTTCGCCATCTGCTCCGTGAGCTCGAGAATGCGTTGCACCCCGTCGCGGGCGTCGGTGACCGCCGTGTCGACTTGGGCAAGCACGCCGCGCGCGCGCGTGATGTCGGGCGAGGACTCCTGCAGGGCTGAGCTGGCAGCTCCGATCGAGGTCTCGATCACGGTGAGGTTGTTTCGTATCCAACCCACGGGGTTCCGCAGCTCTTCCGCCAAGCCGCTGGCGACTACGCTCAGCGAGTAGGCGCGCTCGGTTTCGAGCAGGCGTTGCTCGAGCTCTTTGACGCGTGAGTTGAGATTGTAGAGGTCGATGGCGTCCCGCAGCTCGGCGCGAAGTACCTCGGGCTCCCAGGGCTTGCGCATGTAGCGCCGCACGTGCCCGCGGTTGATGGCGTCCTCGGCCGCCTGAAGGTCGGAGTAGGCCGTGATCAAGAGTCGGATCGTCTCGGGGTACTCGTGCTCGACTTTCTCGAGAAGCTCGATGCCGGTCATCTCCGGCATCCGTTGGTCGGTCAGCACGACCCCGATCTCGTGCTCCTTCATCAGGGCCAGGCCATCGGCTCCGCTCGATGCGGTCAGAACGGGAAACTCATCACCGCAGACCGCCTCGAAAACGACCAGGTTCGGTTCTTCATCATCGACGAATAAAACGTGTGCTGTCATGCCGCCTGCTCCATCGCGACAACCCCATCGCGATCCGAGCCCCCCCACGGGGCCTAGGCTCTCATCTTAGCTCACCACCACGCCACTGCGCGATTCTTCGGCCGAAACACATTGGTCACGACACCGCTTGCCCGGCATCGCACCGACCCAATGCGCACCCAGTGCGTCTGACGACGCTGTGATCGAGATCACAAAGCTCCAGTTTCGGGCGCC
>JBCCEK010000213.1:0-7196 GCA_039030295.1 Myxococcota bacterium
CTCTTGTATGAGCACATCGCAGGCACCCTGACGGAAGCCGAGGGGGTCGTGCCCGACGACCCTACGAAGTACGACTGGCTCGGACAGGAATTCGCGCTCTGGGAGCAAGCCAACGGCTTTTGGGGGCGGTGTGCGCGCGGGTGCAGCGTCGAGGGCCCGTACCTCGACGTCTGGGAGCTCCGTTGTGAGGCCGGCGAGCGCGAGACCAAAACCAAGATTTCCGAGGGGATTCAGTTGCCGTCGGCTCGACAGTCGAAATGAAACATGTTCTATTTTGGCCATGCCAGATGGCCACCAGAGCTGGGCTCCGACCCCGGCAGAACCGCCGCTGGTCGTCCCCGAGGCCGAAGCGCAGGAATGGGACAAGGAAGTCGATGTCTTGGTCGTGGGCTATGGCGGCGCAGGGATCTGCGCCGCCCTCGAGGCCCATTCGACCGGCGCGCGGGTACTCGTCCTCGACCGCTTTCACGGCGGCGGGGCCACGGCGATCAGCGGCGGGGTCGTGTACGCCGGCGGCGGCACACACGTCCAGCGCGAGGCGGGGGTGTCGGATGACTCCGAACAGATGTATCGGTACCTCTCACTCGAGGTCCAAGGCGTGGTGTCGGATGACACACTCCGCGACTTCTGTGATCGGAGCGTCGAGAACCTAACGTGGCTCGAACAACATGGCGTGCCGTTCGAGGCCAGCCTTTGCCCCTACAAGACGTCATACCCTACTGACGACTACTATCTCTACTACTCCGGCAACGAAGGGTTCTCGCCTTTCAAGGAGGCCGCCAAACCAGCGCCGCGCGGTCATCGCGCCAAAGGGCGAGGTCTTCCAGGGCAGAGCTTCTACGAACCCTTGCGTGAGTCGGCCAACCGCGCGGGCGTCCCTGTCGAGTACGGGTCGCGCGTGACGCGGCTCGCGGTCGACGAGAACAACCAAGTGATCGGCGTGGAGTACCGGGAAGTCAAACGTGGGTTCTGGAGCCGCCTCCATCGACGCGTTCACAAAGCCGGCATTGCGATCGTCAAGTACATCCCAAAGATCGGGGCCAAGCTTCGCGAGTACTCGTTCCGAATCGAAGCGAAGCACTCCGTGGTCCGGCGAGTGCGCGCCGCCAAGGGCGTGATCCTCGCAGCAGGCGGTTTCATCTACAACCGCGAGATGGTGCGAGACATCGCGCCTGGGTACGGGAAAGCCATGCCGCTCGGGACGGCCTCGGACAACGGTAGCGGGATCCTCCTTGGCACCAGCGTCGGCGGCAAGACCGACCGGATGGCTCGCATCTCAGCGTGGCGGTTCATCAACCCGCCCGAGGCGTTCGCCAATGGGATGATCGTCAACAAGCGAGGCGAGCGATACATCAACGAAGGCATGTACGGCGCCGCGATCGGTGAGGCGATGGTTGACGAGCAAGGGGGTACCGCGATCCTCATCATCGACGAAACGCTACGAAAGCTAGCGTTCGAGCAGAGTCGGCGAGGCGAAGCGCAGTGGTTTCAACGAGCCCCTGCCCTCTTGAACCTTTGGTTCAACAGCCGCAAAGGCGCGACGCTCGAAGAGCTCGCCAAAGCGATCAAGGTTCCGAGCGAGCAGCTGCGAGCCACCCTCGACGACTACAACGCAGCCGCGCAAGGAGAGAAGCCGGACCGCTTCCAAAAAGACCAAGCGAAGATGCACGCCATGACGACCGGGCCGTACTACGCGATCGATTGCTCGATCCACAGCAAGCGTTTCCCATGTCCGACACTGACGCTTGGAGGCCTCGTGATCGACGAACGAACCGGCAACGTCAAACGCGAAGACGGGGGCGTCATCGGAGGTCTCTACGCAGCCGGTCGCACCGCGGTCGGGATCTGCTCGAGGCAATATGTCAGCGGGCTCTCGATCGCGGACTGCGTGTACTCCGGCCGCCGTGCAGGACGCGCCGCGGCTCTTGGAGAATTGTCTGTTTCAAAGGGTGCCACGGTAACGACAAGCACCTCGGTGATCGAAGCGGAATCCTAGCCAGGGCGTGCTGCGCGCACGGCGATGGCCGAGCTCGTCACCCGCACGGGCTGGGCGTCTGCGGCCTGGACTTGACGTACGGCAGCACCGGGCCCAGACCTAGCGGTTCAGATGACCGACAAGCCCACAGACGACGACGCGAGAGAGTGCGTTCGAAAGCTCCTGGCTTACATGGGAGACGACCCAACCCGTGAAGGTCTGGTGGACACACCGCGGCGCGTGCTCGGCGCGATGCAAGAGCATTTCCGCGGGTACTCCGAGAACCCGGCGTCTCACCTGGAGCGGACTTTCAGCGAGGTCGAAGGCTACGACGAGCTTGTCCTCGTCAGCGACATCGAGATCTACAGCCACTGCGAACACCATGTGGTTCCGTTCGTGGGCAAAGCCCACGTCGCCTACATCCCGAACGGCCGGGTCGTAGGGCTTTCGAAGATCGCGCGTGTCGTCGACACGTTCGCGAAGCGTCTTCAGGTACAGGAAAAGCTCACCGCGCAGATCGCCAACACGATGAACCAAGCACTCTCGCCTCAAGGGGTCGCGGTCATCCTCCAGTGCCAGCACTTCTGCATGTGCTACCGGGGCGTCCGCAAGCCCGGGTCCTGGACCACGACCAGCCGGCTCACGGGGTGCTTCTTAAAGGACGAGGCTGCGCGGATGGAGCTTTTGACGCTCATCGGGATGCCTCGCGCCATCGGCGGCGCTGGCGCGTAGTCTGCGCTCGATCTCGAGGGCGTGGCCGCGTACAGTACGCGCATGGCAAAGCAGCACTACGACTGGATTATCGTCGGGTCAGGCTTTGGGGGAAGCACCTCGGCGCATCGTCTGACACAGAAGGGATACAACGTTCTGGTCATCGAGAAGGGGCGCAGGTGGGCACCCGAAGACTTCCCGAAGACCAACTGGAACATCAAGGACTGGATCTGGCTGCCGAAGGCAGGCCTTCGCGGGATCTTCCAGATGACCTTCCTCGAGCACATGAGCGTTTACAGCGGCGTCGGCGTTGGGGGCGGGTCGTTGGTGTACGCCAATACACTTCCGACCCCCACGAAGGAGTTCTTCGAAGCTGACACCTGGGGCCACTTGGCCGACTGGGAGCAAGAGCTCTCCCCGCACTACAAGACCGCCAAGCGCATGCTCGGGGCCGCCAAGAACCCCCTCGAAACGCGCGGCGATCGCATCCTGAAAGAAATCGCCAAAGACATCGGCCGCGAAGACCACTGCTTTCCCACCGAGGTCGCCGTGTTCTTCGGAGACGCGGGCAAGAAGGTGCCCGACCCTTACTTCGACGGCGCTGGGCCCGATCGCGTTGGCTGCACGTACTGCGGTGCGTGCATGACGGGGTGCCGCGTGGGGGCCAAGAACACCCTCGATCGCAACTACCTCTTCCTCGCCGAAAAACAGGGCGCCGAAGTGCTTCCCGAAACCGAGGTCACGCATGTCTCGCCAAACGACGGCGGTGGCTATCGAGTCCGGACGACCAGCGCGGCTGGGACGGTCGAGTACACGTGCGACCGTCTTGTCCTCGCCGCCGGCGTAATGGGCAGCATGCCACTACTCCTGCAAATGAAGGAGGACCCGACTGGGCTCCCCGAGCTGTCAGACCAAGTGGGGTGCTTCATTCGGTCCAACAGCGAAGCCTTGATCGCAGTGGTCACCCCGAAGAAGGGCTCGAACTTCACCAAGGGCGTCGCGATCACCTCGATCTTGCACACCGACGAGCACAGCCACATCGAGCCCGTCCGCTACGGTGCGGGATCCGGGTTCTTCCGAACGCTGCTCATGCCACACGCCCCAGGGCCGACGCTCCTCGCTCGCCTGTGGAGCGCGATCGTGGCGCTCGTGAAGCAGCCGATCACCTGGCTCAGAGCGATCTTGGTGCCCGACTTGTCGAAGCACTCGCAGATCCTCCTCTACATGCGAACGCTCGAGGGAACCCTGCGGATGAGGCTGGGGCGAAACTGGCGGACGGCGTTCCGAAAAGGGCTCGTGACCAAGCTCGACAACCCGGACGATGCGCCGAAGGCGTTCATCGAAGAGGCCACCGACCTTGCGGAACGCTTCGCCGACAAAGTCGATGGCGTGGCAGCGAATACCCTCTCCGAGACCGTGTTTGGGATCCCGTCAACCGCACATATCCTCGGCGGGGCCTGCATGGGGACCTCGGCCGAGAACGGCGTGATCAACAAGAACCACGAGGTCTTCAACTACCCGGGCATGTACGTCATCGACGGGTCGGCGATCTCGGCGAACCCTGGGGTCAACCCCTCACTCACCATCACGGCGTTGGCCGAACGCGCGATGAGCCTCATCGCGGACAAGCACGCCCACGAATCGCCTACCCCCGACAAGAAAGAACCGTCTGCGTTCAGCGAGGGGTTAAGAGCTGGGTGAGATCAGAGGGCGGAGGGGCATCCGGTTTGGGAGGCTCCTCCGGTTCTAGCGCGAAGGTGTCGACCACCTCTGCGCCTCGTTCATCGCAGAAGAGCGCCCACTCGCCCCATTGGGGGTCCTCGAGTTTGAGGAAGAGGGCGAGACAGGCGTAGTACGCTTTGGCAGAGAGCTCCGCGAAGGGGATGAGATGGGCGTCGAGCGATTCGGAGTAGATCGCTAAGAGGCCGGGGTCCGCGGCGATGTCCTCGGGAACGGGCGCGCCTCGGATACTGCTCGCAAGATCCTCGTACATGTACCCGAACAACGCGGTTCCGATCCCTCGTTCATAGAGAGGGTGCGTTCGCAAGCCGTAGGTCGCCGCGAGGGCGCGGTTGGTGGCTTCGCTCCGCTGGACGAGCCAATCCCGAAAAGGACCCTCCGCCCAGTCCTCGATATCTTCCTTGGAAGCACCCCCCGGCGGCTCGGGTGGGCGCACCGCGACCGCATCCTCGACGCGGCCCCACAAGAGCTGGAGGTCGGTGCTGAGCTGCTCGCGGGGATAGACCGGCTGAGGCAGCGGAAGCGGAGCGACGACGATCTCCTGAGATGATTCCGGGGTCTGCCTACCCGCGCAACCAACCCCGATGATTAGGATAATCCAGAGCGCACGCCACATTCGCCGACGGTATCAAGCGGGGATCTGCCAGGCGAGTTTTGGGACAAAGCCGGTTGACTTGAACGGCAAAGGCCCTTTCCATCCAGGGGATGGGCGGGTTGGTCGAGCTTTCGGACGCGGCGAGTGTGTCGCGCGCAGCGAGGGCACTCTTCGGGAGGCCGCTCGACACTCGTCCCACGGTGTCGCAAAGCGGCGCCGTTTGGAACGACCCCGAGGCCGGCCTCCTCACGACCTTGCAGATCGGCGAACACGCGCCCAAGAGCGACCTCGACTTCATGGCGCTCCACATGGCACGGGCACGCGCGGATGCGATCGTCATCACGGCGAAGATCCTCCGCGACGAGCCTCAACTGCAATACGACCTCTGTGCGGACCCCCGATGGGGCCAAGCCCTCGTCGACTGGCGGGAGCGCCACTGGGGACTTTGGAAGCCGCCATGGCTCCTGATCCTCACGCGAAGTGGCGACATCGATTTTTCCCATCCGGTTTTCGGCGGCTGGGCTCGACCTCTCGTGTTCACCACCGACGAAACAGCCGCGCGGCGGCTCGCGGATTGCCCGGTGCCCGTCGTGGCCGATGCGGACCCCGACATCCGACGGGCGATTCAGCACCTCCAACAATCAAGGGACAGCGAGTGTATTTCGATCGAGGCGGGGCCCTCGACGTCACTTCAGCTTCACGAACGGCCTGCGATCATCGACGAGTTGCTCCTGTCAGTATATCTGGGGCCGACCCTGGATTCGCGAGCCCGAGGCGCGCCTCTGATCGAACTCGCGAAGCTTCGTCGCCGCTTTCGAACCGAGACTTCCGCTACGCACCGTTGTGAAGGCCAGCATTGGAGCTTCCATCGCTTCGTGCGATGAGGTAATCACCCGGCACGGCCCGTCATGAAACCGCATCTTCGTCCCCCCACGCACGCCGCCCTGCTTGTGGTCTTGGTCGTTCTGATCGTGGCGAGTCCACTCGTCCCCGCGGAGGGCTCCGGTTCGAGCCTGGTCGTAGAGCTGCTGTTCGACTTGGTGCTGCTCGCCGGTGTCCGGTCGGTCGGCCCGAGCAAACACCGCGTCCCGTTTCTCCTGTTGACGGTACTGACCCTCGGCATGCGTTGGGGCGAACAGCTTACCGGCTCCGGGATCCTCGACGCCAGCGCGCTCGCAATCACCGCGGTGTGGCTCATCTATGCGATCTGGATCATCGTCGGTCACCTGTTCCGTCGACGCGACGTGACCGTCAACACGATCTTCGGAGCGATCGTCACTTACTTATTGATTGCGATCGCCTTCAGCATGGTGTTCCAGATCATCGAGCTCAAGAGCCCTGGCTCGTTCTCGGGGCTCCCGGATACCACGGTCGCTCACCGCAACGAGCTGAACGCGGCGGTCATGTACTACAGCCTCGTGTGCTTCACGACGATGGGGTTCGGCGACATCGTGCCCGTATCGGAGCTCGCACGAATGGTCTCCGCGATCGCGGGTGTGTTCGGGCAGCTCTACCTCGCCGTGATGATCGCCCGCCTCGTCGGCCTGCACATCGCTCACATGAGCCGCAACGACTGACGAGTCACCAAGCTATGCCGCAGCCTGTTCTTTGTTGGCCTTGAAGAGGATGGCGTAGAAAACCGGCACGACAATCATGGTCAGCACGGTCGCTACAGCGAGGCCGCCGACGATGGTGACGGCCATGGCAATGTAGAACGCGTCGCTGAAGAGCGGAATCATCCCGAGGATCGTCGTCGCGGCGGCCATCGCCACCGGCCGAAGTCGGCTCACGCCACTATCCAGGATCGCCGTGTATGTCGGCTTCCCCTCTCGGATCTCGAGATCGATCTGATCGACCAGCACGATGGCGTTCTTGATGAGCATGCCGGAGAGGCTGAGGAAGCCGAGGAGCGCCATGAACCCAAACGGTTGATCGGTCAGCAAGAGCCCAACGGTGACGCCGATGATCGCCAACGGAACGGTCAGCCAAATGACGAGCGGCTGTCGAATGGCGTTGAACAAGCTGATGACGATGAGGACCATGATCCCGACGAAGATCGGGATGGGCTCGAAGAGCGCTGCCTGCGCGTCGTTGGTGCTCTCGTACTCTCCACCCCACTCCACGTGGTAACCCGGTGGATAGTCGATCGCTTCGACTTGGGGCTTGAGCCGAGCA
>JBCCEK010000214.1:0-7047 GCA_039030295.1 Myxococcota bacterium
CATGGTACGCGTTCGCGTGGAGTTTCTCACGATGTCGACGACTGATAAGCGCAAGCAAAGCCTCTACTTCCCCGAATCGATGCTACACGACATCAAGCACGAATCGGCAAGGCTCGACCGGTCGCTCTCTTGGATCGTCCAACGCTGCGTCAAGATCGCTCTCCCAGAGATCCGCAAGCTTCCCTCCGTGAACGACATCCCCGACACGCCCGACGACGCCGCCAAGAAGTAAGCTCCCCGGCGTGGAGTACGACAGCGAGGGTTTCGTCGAAGCGGGAGACGGGACTAGTCTCTTCTTCGAAGCCGATGGAGTCGGCGGTCCACCCATGGTGCTCATCGACGGCATCGGTTGTGACGGGTTCGCATGGCGCTACCTCCAGCCTGCCTTCTCAGCGAAGCGACGCGTGGTGCATCCTCACTTTCGAGGACACGGGAGGAGCGGCCCGCCGCGCGACCCCGATCGGCTGTCGATTGAAGACCTGGCGGAGGATCTTCTGCTCGTCGGAGACCACCTCGAACTCGGCCCCGCCGTCCTGGTGGCGCACTCGATGGGTGTCCAAGTCGCGCTCGAATTCTATCGTCAGCACCCAGCGCGCGTCGCCGCGCTCGTTCTCATGTGCGGGACGTTCGGGCGCATCACGACGACCTTCCACGGCTCAGACCTGCTCGACCAAGTGCTCCCCAGCCTCGTCCGAGGCACGCGTTCCTTTCCTGGCGTTGCACGGGCAATCTGGGGTCGCGTTCCTGCATCGTTGGCTTTTCGGGTCGCATGCGCCGGCGGCGAGCTCGATACCCAACGCATTCGCGAGGATGACTTCCAGCACTACTGGGACCACGCCGCCCTGATGGACCCTGATGTCTTCTTACCGATGCTCCAGCGGGCCGGCGCACACGACGCCCGAGGCTTCCTGCCCGAGGTCGACGTGCCGACGTTGATAGTCGCAGCCGAGCACGACACCTTCACACCGATGCCACTTGCCGAGGAGATGTCCGAAGCGATCCCCGATGCCGAACTCGAAGTCGTACCGGACGCGAGTCACGCGGCGCCTGTCGAGCAGCCCGACCGCATTGGCGAACGCATCGAAGAGTTCGTTAGTACTCGGCTCTAAAGAGTTGCTGTCCCATCAGCATGAACGTCCCGGAAGGAACGAACGACTCGTTGAGCACCCTCACGAACGTACCGTTCGAGCTCCCAACGTCGGTGAGAAAGACGTGCCCGACTTCGGAGTGGATTCGGCAGTGGAGGCCCGACACATATCCGTCGTCCGGGAAAACGACGTCTCCTCGCTCGCGGCCCAGGTGAATGCCACGCGGCGGCACGGGGTAGCAGTTGCCAGTCGTCTCTCGGCCAACGACCAAGCACACGCGACCGAGAAACCCCTGGTGCGGGCTGCCCATGTACTGAGTGCCGTCGTCGACAGGTTCGGGAAACCGTGGTGCCTCGAAACGGAGGATCTCTTGGCCGACCCGGAAGACACTTCCGTCGAACAGCTCGACGGGGACGTCGGGTTCAATCCGCACGTAGATCCCGTTGAGGCTCTCCATGTCTCTGACCACAAGTTCGTTGCCTTCGAACCGGAGCTCCGCGTGCTCGGGCGAAAGATAGGCATCGTTCGCGAAGACGCCCCCTGTGCTGCGCCCGATCAGGGTCGGTCCATTGGTCAAGGTGAACGCCTCCCCCTCCGAGCCATCCGGCTGAATCAAGATCAACCGAGCCTGGGCCCCTCCCGACTCGGGCGCGTCAGCGAGGGCGGGCGCCGAGGTTCGTTCATCCGGTGCGTGCGCGGCACCGTTGCTCGCCGCTGGAGCCGCATGCAAGTCGTGCCCGCAAACGTGGCAGAACCTGAAGTTGCCGGGAACCTCCGCACCACAGTTCGTGCATGGCGATGTGCCTTCGGAAAGCGGCGCAAGCTCTGCCGGCAACGGATCGGAGTCGGACGCGGCTTCGGCAACAGCAAGAACCGGAGGCGCCTCGAGCTCAAGAGGTGCCGCCTCCACGTGCTCGGCCGCAGCGATCGCCTCGGCGGCCTGCATGCGCTGGGGCGGCTTCGTCCCAGTCCCCGTGGACGGATTCCCACCAGGCGGCGTTGGTGCCGAAAACGAACGAGGCTTCGACGACTCGCGCGGCAGTTCCGCGCCGCACCCAAGACAGAACTTGTAGTGATCTTGGTTGTCCTTGCCGCATCTCGTACAGACAATCACGCGGTCACCTCCACCCGAAGCAGGTTCTTGCCGAGGAACAAGTAGTCGCCGTGAGCGAGGTCGCGCTCGCCGCGGATGCGGACGAACGTACCGTTCTGAGAGTTCTGATCGACGAGTTGAACCGTCTCGCCCGCCATCTCGACGCGCGCGTGACGCGGCGAAAGGTACACGTCGTCTGGGAAGTTGATGTCGCAGTCCTCGCGGCCAATCTCGACCGTATGCTCGTTCGCACAGCAAACAATGCCGTCGGTACCGCCCTCGAGGACCTGCACGATTCGAAACGCGCTCGGGCGCCGCGGCGAGGAGTAGAAGTACGTTTGGTCGGCCTCCGGGCCCGAGGTGTCTTTCGGCGTCGCGTCCACCCGAAAGACTTGTTGACCGCACATGAAGTGATCGCCGACCTGGATCGGAGTGGACCCTCGCACGCGGATGTAGATCCCGTTGAGGCTCCCCTCATCCCTCACCACCAGCTTCTCTCCCCGGTAGACGAAGTTGGCGTGCGACGGGCTGAGCCACGGGTCGCTTGGGAAGGGGATCTGGTCGGCCTCGCGACCAGCAACGTGCTCCGTGGCCTGCAATAGGTAACTGAGCCCCTCGCCCATCGCTTCGTCGCCGCGCACGACCATCAGTCGTGCTTTGCCGGGCGCCTGCATGGCCCCAAAGAACTGTGTTTCAAGCGTCTGCGCCTCGTTCGGTACGGTTGCCCCACAGGCACCGCAGAACTTATGGCCGGACGGAACAGGGCTTGCGCATTCCGTACAGACGTAGTTGCGAGCTTGCTCCATGCACCGGTTCCCCTCTCGCCCCGACCCCAAAGGCCGCAGCCTGCCTAGCGTTGTAGGCCATCGAAATACCCCTCGTCAATCCGGGCCGTTGGCCCTCAGGGGGGGGTCGAAGGCCGCCTGGACTGCCATTGTCGGCTGAGTTCGTCGTACGCTTCCTCGAGGGAATCATGGAGGAATCGCTCCACCACCGTCGCCTGCGCATCAACGTCGCTCATCGCGGCCACCTGGTCCATTCCGATGCGCCAGGCTCGCTCGTTCCCAGGGCTCGACTTCGACCGAACGAAGATCTCGCCCTGCCCTGGCTCGGGCGTGAAACCCAGCTCAATCACGCGCGGCGACTCACCTTCGCGACTCCCGAGCTGGATCGTCGCGATCGTGGCCAGGGTCTCTGGGGCGGTTCGGACGGCGGACGCACCCTGCGTGCGATCCACGACGCGACCGAGGGTGTGGTGGACGTTGCTCAACGTGCGGTCGAGGTTGGCAAGGAGCTCGTGAGGGGGTGCGTCCGGGAAGTCGCCCGTGGACCGTCCGACGAAGCCCTGCTTCGCGATCCAACTAGAGACGTCGGAGGCTCGGGCGCCGCCGAGCGGAAGGGTTCTGAGAAGCTGCTCGTCCGGACCAAGAACGACCAACGTGTAGGCGCGGATCCGCAGGCCGAGCGTATTCCCCGGTGCTGGCTGATGTGGCGCCAGCGCGCAGGCCTCGTCGAGCCACACGAGCTCAGCGCCGGGCGGCGTCGCGACCGAAGCTCCCGAGACGACGGCGCGAAGCGCCTCTCGCCACTCACCGTGGGGAACGATTCCGATTCGATCCCATCGCTCTGCGCAGCCCGCGACACGCACCATTGATCAGACTCCTAAGCGTGGGTCGAGACTACACCGGCGAACGCGCGCCTTCAAACGAGGCCGGACACAGCCTTGCCTGTGACCGGTCGCCGACTACCCTCGGGTCGATGGAAGTACTCGCGGGCGCGGCACTCGAACGACCCCCAGGCGCGAAATACACCGGGACCCTCAAGTACGCTGAGATCGCGCCGGGCACACCCTTGCCCAAGCCTTCCACCCTGGCGAGGTGGCGCAAAGCCCTGCCGGAAGGATTCGAGCTCGGCCTTCGGGCGCCGCGATCGTGTTGGGACAGCCCCGCCGGGCCGCTCCGCCCGAGCTCCGACCTCGATCGGGGCCTCTCCTGGTTGCAAGCGGCGATGAAGGCAATCGAGCCGTCCACGCTGGTCGTCTCCACCGGAGCCACGGTGACGACCGGTGCCCGCGATCGCGAACGCCTTCGGCACTACTTTTCGAACTTGCCGAGCCCGGACGCGACGCGTGTCGTGTGGCGCGCCACGGGCCTGTGGGAACCCGAGGCTGTGCAAGCCGCCGCAAAGTCGATGGGCGTGATCGCGGGTTTCGACGGCATCGATGACCCCGTACCCGCCGGCGACACCTTGTACGCGTCGCTCACCGCAGAAGGACTCCGCCGTTCTTTCTCACACGCGCAGCTGCTCGAAGTGCTCGACAAGCTGGCCGGCTCTCGAGCCAAGCGTGCGTTCGTCGTTATCGATTCCGCACAGTCGGTAAGAGAAGCGCAGTTGCTTCAAACCCTGGCGGAAGACCTTCGGTGACCACCAAGGTGGAACGGGTCGACCTACCCGAGCCGGGCCTCCTTTGTCTCACGATCCGCGAGCGTCGCACCAATCGAGCGCTGCTCATCTCGATGCTTCCCGGCGCGCTGGCGACAGGCATCGTCGATTCGCGTCCTCGCGGCCGCACTGCGACGGAGTCGATCTCGCAGCTACGCCGACACATCGAGGGTGCATCCCTCGAACAGGTGTCGCGTAGCAACCGGTTCGTGCGAGTCGTTTTCTCGCGCGGAGGACAACCGAAGACACTGGTTTGCGCCCCGCGGAAACCCGAGGGTTCATGGTGGCTTGCCGGCCCGGACGGAGTACCGATCGTCCGGTCGGCCGGAGCGAACCCGGTCGACCTAGAGAGCGAAGAGCCGCACCTGCGCCCGGAAGACCTGACCCAACTCGACGCCTCGGGCGCAGACCTCCTGGTCAGCCACCGACGAGCACGTGTGCGCGCCATCTCAAGGCGGCTCGACAAGAAGCGCCGGCGTCTCGAAAAGAAGCGGAGCGCCATCCTCGAGGACCTCGACCGTGCCGACAAGGCCGACCAACTCCATGAGCAAGCCACCTTGATCCTGGCGTATTCGTCGGAAATCCCGGCTGATGCGAGGCACTTCGACGCCCAGACCTGGGACGATCCACCACGTCTCGTTCGCGTCCCACTCGACCCGACAAGAACTCCTCCGGAGGTCGCAGACGCGCTCTTCAAGAAAGCGAAACGACTTCGGCGTGGCCTGGACGTCGCGCCCGGCCGCCTCGAAGCGGTCGACCGGGAGCTCACGTCGTTGTCATCACTTCAAGCACGGCTCGAAGCCGGTGCGCTCGACGAACTCGCCGAAGAGCTCGAAGCCTACGGCCTCGATGTTGCGCCCACGGCCGGGAGCACGCCACGAAGACGGAAGGCGGAGGCACGTTCGCCATACCGGGAGTTCATCGGCCACCTCGGCATGCCTATCCTCGTCGGTCGAAACGCCGCGGACAACGATCGCCTCACGCTGCGGGTCGCGCGACCGCACGACTTGTGGCTTCACGCTCGCGGCGTGACTGGAGCCCACGTCGTCGTCCCTCTCGACAAAGGCAAATCTTGCGCGGCCGAGACGCTGGTCGACGCAGCAACCCTGGCCGCGTACTTCAGTGATCTCAGAGGTGAGCCTTTGGTGGAGGTGCTGTACACACCACGACGCTTTGTCCACAAGCGCAAGGGTGCGCCCGTCGGCGCGGTGTCCCTCCGCCGGGAGAAAGTGATGGCCGTCCGGATCGAGGACGAGCGCCTGCGCCGACTACTCGACGCCGAGCGCAAGGCTTAAACGCCAACGCCCCGAACCTCGCGGAACGGGACGCCAGCAGACGAACACCCCCTGAAGTGAAGAGGGATCGTCACGACAGACTGCGCGATGGCCCCGATGAGCGGGGCCTCAGGCCAGGGGCCACCGTGAGGTGACCCCTTGGTTGACCCGAAGGTCGACCCAACGAAGTGCGCTACTTCTTCTTGCGCGTCGTGCGTTTCTTGGTCGCACGCTTCTTCGTTGCGCGCTTCTTCGTTGCGCGCTTCTTCGTTGCACGCTTCTTGGTTGCGCGCTTCTTCGTTGCGCGCTTCTTCGTCGCACGCTTCTTGGTTGCACGCTTCTTCGTTGCGCGCTTCTTCGTTGCGCGCTTCTTGGTGGCCTTCTTCTTGGTTGCGCGCTTCTTCGTTGCGCGCTTCTTGGTTGCGCGCTTCTTCGTTGCGCGCTTCTTCGTTGCGCGCTTCTTCGTCGTGCGCTTCTTCGCGGCCTTCTTCGTCGTGCGCTTCTTTGCCGCACGCTTCTTTGCAGGCCGCTTCTTTGCGGCCTTTTTGGTTCGTTTCTTTGCAGTCGCCATTTCGACCTCCTCCAAGGTGGGTCAAGATTGCAGGTGCAGGTACCGTATTGTCACGTCACTTCACGTGTCAAGCGGAACCGCACATGAATTATACATAACTATGATGTATTTGAGCCAAAACTTTTGCAAGAACGAGTCTCAACATCCTGAAATCGTTGAACATCGATAAAGTATCAGACCACACTGAAAAGCTGAAGAAAGAGGGCGCAAAAGGGATCACATTTGCGATCGAATCTCCTGCGATCGCTCGCGAATGCGCAGGAGTGCCCCGCCCCTTGGGGGGGCGCTGCGCGTTGCGTGGAAGACACGATCGGACTACATTTCACCCCTGCCGGGGGGACGACCCGGCTCCACCGAAAGGGCGGGAACGCGCGAAGTGCGACGCTGAGGCCGGAAATAAACACTACGCAGCGCCCGTTCAACCTAACGCCTGAAAGTTCAGGCGTCGGGGGACATTTTTGGCGATAAGGAGTCCCGATGCAGGCGGGAACACACGAATTCAAGGTTGGCGACAAGGCCATCTACCCCAAACAAGGCGTGACCGAGGTCGTGTCCATCGAGGAGCGGAAAATTGGCACC
>JBCCEK010000215.1:0-7005 GCA_039030295.1 Myxococcota bacterium
CCGAGGGCCCGCGGGGTGAGCTTCTCGAGCATGAATGTGTTCGTGGGACGGTTGCCCGGAAACGCCTTGTGAGGCGCGAGCCTTGCAACGTCCTCCGCGGAGCGGCCCGCTTCGGTCAGTTCTTGCGCGGCCTGATCACGCGTCTTTCCAAGCATGAGCGCTTCGGTCTGTGCAATACAGTTGGCGACGAGGATGTCGTGGTGCGCACCCAAGGGGTTCTGGCTCTGCGCCGGCACGATGAAGTCGCACGGGATCAGCTGTGTCCCCTGGTGGAGTAACTGGTAGAACGCGTGCTGCCCGTTGGTTCCGGGCTCTCCCCAAACGATCGGACCAGTTTGGTATCCGACCACGGTGCCGTCGCGCGAGGACCGTTTGCCGTTGCTCTCCATGTCGGCCTGCTGAAGATACGCCGGGAAGCGGTGCAGGTACTGGTCGTACGGAAGGACCGCATGCGCGGTCGCCCCAAAGAACCCGTTGTACCAGACCCCAAGAAGCCCCATCAGGGCTGGGATGTTCTGGTCGAGCGGCTGGGTTCGAAAGTGCTCGTCGACATCGTGAGCCCCCTGGAGGAGCGATTCATAGGCGTCCATCCCGATGACGCACGCAATCGAGAGCCCAATCGCCGACCAGAGTGAGTACCGACCTCCGACCCAGTCCCAGAACTCGAACATGTTGTCGGGGTGAATACCAAACTTCGCGACAGCCTCGCCGTTGGTCGAGAGCGCGACGAAGTGGCGCGCAACCGCTTCATCGCTGCCGAGACGTTCGACGAGCCAGTGACGCGCGGAGTGCGCATTCGTGAGTGTCTCTTGAGTCGTGAAGGTCTTGGATGCGACGATGAATAGCGTTGTTTCGGCTTCTACATCTCTGAGCACTTCGCTCAGGTGGGTGCCGTCCACGTTCGAAACGAAGTGCGCGCGAAGGCCTTCCTGCCAATACGGGCGAAGTGCTTCGGTGACCATCACGGGCCCGAGGTCCGAGCCGCCGATACCAATGTTCACCACGTCGGTGATGCGACGTCCGGTGTAGCCAAGCCACGACCCGTCTCGAATCGAGGTCGAGAACGACCGCATGTGCGAGAGCACACGGCGGACATCGGTCATCACATCCTGACCGTCGAGCATGACGGGGCGATCACTTCTGTTGCGGAGCGCCGTGTGGAGCACCGCCCGCCCCTCGGTTTCGTTGATCGGCGCACCCGTGAACATCCGCTCGATCCACCGGGGCACGTCACACTCGTTGGCCAGGTCGACCAACAGAGAAAGGGTTTGATCCGTGACGCGGTTCTTGGAGAAATCGAAGAGCACGTCGTCGAGCGTTCGCGTGAAACGCGTGGCGCGGTCGGGGTCTGCCTCGAAGAGCGCTCGCATCTCGACACCGGCGAGCTCATCCCGGTGACTCGCGAGAGCACGCCAAGCTTGGGTTTGGGTGGGGTCGACCATGGCGCTGAACCTAGCCCCGGGAGCCCAAAAGAAAAAGGCCCCGCGGAATCGACTCCCGCGAGGCCTTCTTCGTCGCGCGGCGACTCAGCCGGCGAGAAGCGGCGCGATGACGAGTGCCACGATGCTCATCAGCTTGACGAGGATGTTGAGCGAGGGCCCAGCGGTGTCCTTGAAGGGGTCGCCGACCGTATCCCCGACGACTGCAGCGTTGTGTGCCTCGCTGCCCTTCGGGTGAAGCGAACCATCGGTCATCTTGTAGCCGCCGCCCTCGAAGGACTTCTTCGCGTTGTCCCAGGCACCGCCCGAGTTGCTCATGAAGAGCGCCATGAGCACACCAGACACGGTCACACCCGCCAGGAGCCCGCCAAGCGCTTCGGCCTTCATCAGGAAGCCCACGGCGACTGGCGTCAGGATGGCGAGCAGGCCCGGAACGACCATGCGGCGAATCGAGGCCTCGGTGGAGATCTTGACGCAGCGTGCGGTGTCGGGCTTGGCCTTCCCTTCGAGAAGTCCCGGAATCTCGCGGAACTGACGACGCACTTCCTGGATCATGTCCATCGCGGCGACGCCGACTGCCTTCATGGCCATGGACGAGAACAGGAACGGAAGCATGCCGCCGATGAAGAGCCCGGCCATGACCAGCGGCTTCGAGATGTCGATACCCGTGATGCCAGCGGTCTGAGCGAACGCCGCAAAGAGCGCCAACGCCGTCATGGCGGCGGAGCCGATCGCGAAGCCCTTCCCGATGGCCGCGGTCGTGTTACCCACCGCGTCGAGCTTGTCGGTTCGCTCCCGAACCTCGGGGTCCTGACCGCTCATCTCGGCGATGCCGCCGGCGTTGTCAGCGATCGGTCCGTAGGCGTCGACCGCGAGCTGAATACCCGTCGTCGACAGCATCCCGAGTGCGGCGATCGCCACACCGTAGAGCCCGGCAACCTCGGCCGATACCACGACGCCCGCGGCGATGACCAGAATCGGCATGGCGGTCGACTGCATGCCAACGCCAAGGCCTGCGATGATGTTGGTCGCCGTCCCGGTCTTGCTCTGCTCCGCGATGCTGTCGACCGGCGTCTTCTCCATCGATGTGTAGTACGAGGTGATCATACCCACGGCGATACCCGCGGCGAGCCCTGCGACCGTGGCGCCACCGACGTGGTACCACTGGACCATCAGGCCTTTGGCATTGGTCGTGCCGCCCTCTGGCCACATGTAATAGGCGATGCCGAAGGTGGCGAAGGCAGTGAAGATCGCCGCCCCGAACGCACCCCCGTCGAGCGCATGCTGCGGGTTCCCGCCTTCTTTGGTACGGACGAAGAACGTCCCGATGATCGAACAAATCGTGCCCGCAGCTGCGATCACGAGGGGCATGATGACGGGGCCGATCGACGACCCGTCTTTGACGGCGGTGAAGCCAAGCGCCAACACCATCGCACCGATCATGGCGCCGACGAACGACTCGAACAGATCCGCGCCCATGCCGGCCACGTCGCCGACGTTGTCCCCGACGTTGTCGGCGATGACGGCGGGGTTACGAGGGTCGTCTTCGGGGAGACCCGACTCGACCTTGCCCACGAGGTCCGCGCCAACGTCGGCGGCCTTCGTGTAGATGCCGCCGCCCACGCGCGCGAAGAGCGCGATCGAGGAAGCACCCATCGAGAAGCCGGTCACGACGTTCACGGTTCGCACGAGCTCCCAGCCGAGCACGTGGCTAAACAGAATGTAGAGCCCGCCAAGCCCAAGCGTCGCCAACCCGACAACGGTCATGCCCATCACCGTGCCGCCGGAGAAAGCGACCTGAAGGGCAGGCGCGAGGCCTTGCCTCGCGGCAGCGGTCGTGCGCACGTTGGCGTTGGTCGCGACCTTCATCCCCGCCCAACCGGACAACGCGGACGCGGCCGCACCGACGACAAACGCGCCAGAGATCTCCCAGCCACGCGTGGGGTCGCCCGCGTACGCCAGCGCGAGAACCCCCGCGACGATGAACACGAAACCGCTCAACACGCGGTACTCCGCCCGCAGGAACGCGAGCGCTCCCTCTTGAATCTGCGCGGCGATCTCAACCATGTTCTCTTCGCCGGGCGTCTGTTTGGCGACCCATTGCGCCTTCGACCAGGCAAAGATCAGAGCGAGCACGCCCGCCACGGGGGCTGCGTAAATCAGATTTTGCATATCCGCTGAACCTCTATTCGGCCCGATCCCGGTGAATTGCTGTCGGGCGGCGCGTTTCTACAAGATTTGAAAATCTGGTCAAACGCCGGTCAGGCGGTTCTACCAGAGGCCTGAAATTACAGTGAAATCAATCGGCCCGGGCTTCGGCGATGGCATCCTTGGCCGCAGCGAAGTCTGAAGGCCCCTGGACGCTCACCCGCCCGACATCCTTGTCGATTCGGACCAGCAGCCCACTGAGGACCCGACCTGGCCCCACCTCGACGAAGAGAGACACCCCGTCGGCGATCATGGCGCGGACACTGTCTTCCCACCGGACCGGTCGGCTCACTTGTCGGACGAGCGCGTCTTTGGCGGCGGAAGCGCTCGTCACGGGAACCGCGTCGACATTGACATACACCGGCAGCCTTGGATCGGAAAAAGCGATCCCCGAAATGTCCTCGGCCAGTTGGCGTTCGGCGGGCTCCATCAGGGTCGAATGAAACGGCGCACTCACCGGCAGCGTGCTCGCCCGAGCACCTGCCTCTTTGAGCTTCGTTCCAGCTTCCTTCACCGCTTCGGTCTTTCCGGCGATTACGATCTGTTTCGGAGAGTTGTAGTTGACGGCTTCGACGAGACCAGGGACCTCGGCACAGATCCGCTCCACGAGCCCG
The DNA here is from genome assembly GCA_039030295.1 of Myxococcota bacterium. Lineage (GTDB taxonomy): Bacteria > Myxococcota_A > Polyangia > Polyangiales > Houyiibacteriaceae > SG8-38. The sequence continues at coordinate 4,262 of JBCCEK010000215.1, forward strand.
CGGTCCGCTTTGAGAACAGCCGCCATGGCGCCCTCCCCGTACGGCACCGCATCCTGCATGTACCGACCCCTTTTGCGGACCAAGCGGATCGCGTCGGCAAGGTCGAGGGTGCCCGCCGCCACGTGCGCGGAGTATTCCCCCAAACTGTGCCCGGCCACGACGTCACACTCCTCGTCGAGTGCCCGGAGAAGCGCGATCGAGGTTGCGAGAACAGCCGGCTGGGTGTTCGCGGTGAGCTTTAGACTGTCTTCAGGACCCTCGAAACAAAGGGTCGAGAGCGCCTCCCCCAACGCTTGGTCCGCGAGGTCGAACGTGTCGCGTGCCACGTCGAACGCATCATAAGCTTCGCGGCCCATGCCGACCTCTTGACTGCCTTGTCCAGGGAATACGAAAGCGACCTTGCCCATGATCGGGCTCCATAGCACGATTCCTTTGGGGGCCTTGATTTGGAGCCGACGGCAAACACGGAAGACGCCGAGCACTTGAGTGCTCTTTCAATCGGCCACTTCGTGATGGCCGGCCTCACCATCCTCACCCTGATCCCGCTCGTCGGGTACGCGATGGTGGGCGCGAGCCTTGCCGAACAAATCTCGCGGGAGATCGGGCTGACGATGGGCGACCTATCGGGGCAGGCCGACATCGATCCGTTCGCCGCCGGCGATCTCCCGCTGGAAAGCATCGGGACCATGATCACCGCCCTCCTGATCGTCTCCCTGCTGATCACCTTACTGACGGCGGTCGGCTTCTTCCTGGTAGGCCTGAAGCTGCGGCAGCGTCGCTGGTGGACGTTTTGCTACCTGAGCGGCTGGGGCGAATGCCTGGCCTTTCCGTTCGGCACGATCCTCGGGATCTTCACGATCATCGTGCTGTCGCGACCGACGGTAAAGCAGCTATTCGGCATGCAGTGACTGCACAGTCTGCCGCGCCGTATCGGCAGCTTCGGGCTTGTCCGCAGGGTGCACGACCTCCCCGCCGAGGACCCGATCGCGCTCGTCGAGGAACCATCGCGCGGTTTCACTGAGCGTCTCTTCGAGTCCGGTAGGCTCATACCCGAGCTCGGCCTTGGCCTTGCCGATGTCGAAGTAGAGGTACCGCCCCCCGAGGAAACGCATCCCTTTGTCCGCGAAGTATGGTTTGATCCCCGTCCAACGCGCGAACCACTCATTGAGGCGTCCGAGCCAGGCGAGCCTCGCGGGGTTGATCGTATAGCGCGGCACCTTGGAGCCAGCTGCCGCGCAGAGCACTCTCCCGAACTCGGCGTACGTGACGTTGTGGCCACCGAGGATATAGCTCTCGCCCGGCCTGCCTCGCGTCGCGCACAGGTGAAGACCACGAGCGACGTCCCGCACGTTCACCACATTTGCGCCCCCGGTGAAGACCGAAGGGTTCTGGCCGAGCACATACCGCTGGGCGAGAAGCCCGGTGGGCGTTGGTGTGATGTCGTTCCTCCCAAAGGGAAGGCAAGGAAGGCCGCACACGACTTCAAGGTCGGGTCCGCTGAATCGGACCGCTTCGTTCTCTGCGATGTACTTGCTGAACGTGTAGTCGTCTGCTGTCTCCCAGTTGTTGAACGGTGTCTCTTCATCGGCGAGCGCTTCGCCAGGCAAGGTCCCGATCGCAGCGACGGAGCTGCAGTGGACGACTCGCTTCACACCCGTTTGACGCGCTGCACGTAACAGGTGGATCGTCCCCTCGACGTTGACCCGAAACATCTCGACCGGAACCGGGATCCAGTAGTCGAAGATCGCGCCGAGGTGATACACCGTGTCGCAGCCATCGACGACCGCCCGGAGCGACGCCGGGTCGCGTAGGTCCCCGCGCACGATGTCGATATCGAGGCCGCGAAGGTTCTGCGCCTCGTTGTCCGGGAGGGCGAGCGCTCGCACGCGAACGCCTTCTTCGATCAGGACCCGGACGACGTTGGAGCCGATGAAGCCGTCGGCCCCAGTGACGAGGGCATGACGCGGTTGGTGAGAGGTCTGATTGATCACCCCCTCAATAAACCACGAAACCGGCCACAACAGAACCTACGGCAATTGACAACCCAGGACGTCGGCCGTAGCGAGATAGACTGAGTGGAGGCCAACGAATGGTGGAAGCACAAGAACTCGAGGAGCGGATTCGAAACGGACTGGGTTCCGTCGCCCACCTCGAAGTGACCGACCTCACAGGGACCAAGGACCATTGGGAGGCGTTGATCGTGTCGGAGGCGTTCGAGGGGAAGAACCGCATCGAACAGCATCAAATGGTGTATGCCGCCCTCGGCGAATTGATGGCGGGTCCCGTTCATGCCCTTGCGCTCAAGACCTACTCGCCCGAGAGTTGGGCTACAGAAGAGGGTTGACATGGAAGATACCGTACGCGAACAGATTCAAGGCATCATCGACGGGAACGACGTCGTTCTCTTCATGAAGGGCTCGAAGCACTTCCCGCAATGTGGCTTCTCGGCGACGCTGGTCGAGGTCCTGCGGAGGTCGGGATCGGAGTTCCATGACGTCAACGTGCTCGAGGACCCGTCGATTCGACAGGGCATCAAGGAGTTCACGAACTGGCCAACGATCCCGCAGCTTTACGTTCGCGGAAAGTTCGTCGGCGGTTGTGACATCGTTCGCGAAATGTACGAGAAGGGTGAACTCGACGCCGTGCTTTCTGCTAAAGAAAGCTAAGGCGCACCCACTCTATGGCCGAGCTTCTTGGCGGCAAATACGAGGTACTCGAGCTCGCTGGCGAGGGCGGCATGGCCA
>JBCCEK010000216.1:0-6982 GCA_039030295.1 Myxococcota bacterium
CCGGCTCGCTGCGCTCGGGCTTGTCTTCGAAGTGGGATCGGCTGCTCGGCGCGACCAAGTGCGAGCGAAGGCGAGCCGCTAGCAAGGTCTGCGCCCGTTGACGGGGAGGGCGTGAGCGCGAGCGGAGCGAGCCGGCCCGCGTGCGGGCCGCCAAGGCAGAGCCGAAGGCGACTGCCGCGGAGGGAGGATTACGTGGTGGGGGTGGGTGGGTCGGATGTAACTAAACCAAACCACGTCGCCCGCTCCAGCAACCCCCCCGAAGCCTTCCCGCGCACGACCCCGGCAACCCCACAAGCGCACTCACCCCCCAACCGTCTCCACGCAAACCTCTCCCGTCCAGTTCAGCGGATACCCGGCTGTCGGGAGCAAGTTGGCATGTTTGATTCGCGCTCCGCTTGCCTCGAGGTGTTGCAGTAGGCCGTTGAGGTAGTCGGCGTTGTAGATTCGGAAGCGCGCGGCGAGGCCTAGGACGGACTTGGGGAAGAGCTCGTGGATGGGCTCTAGGAAAAGAACGGCTTTGTTGGCGAGGTTGAGCATGGCGTCGGCGGCTTGGTCGTACGCGCGCGGGAGCTGCTCGAGGGCGTGAATGGAGTAGGCCATATCGACTTCCGTTTGGAGGTCGGGGGGCGAGGTCATGTCGCCGACGTGGAACTCGATGTTCCAATCGTGGTCTCGTGCGACGATTCGGGCGCGTTCCACGGTCTTGGGGGTGAGTTCGATGCCGATGAGCTTGAGGCGCGGGAAGCGTTGGGCGAGGAAGAAGAGGTTTCGCCCGGTACCGCAGCCGAATTCGACGATGGTTCCGTCGCCATCTGGGAGGACCTCTTTCACGTTCTTGGCGAGCCGTTCGAGCAGGTACTCTCGCGCCTCGCGTACGGTACCTCGCGCAAGCTTGGAGTCTCGGACGATCCACTGTTGGGCGTGGTCGTCGCCGAGGATCAGGTCGTCGACAGCGAGGTCACGCTTCCAGTGCTCGGTACGTTCCTCCCGGTTGTACTCGCCCATCACCTGGTTCGTGTTGCGGCTGACGCGCTGGCCGAGCATGGCGCGAAGCCCGTAGTGGGCGAACGCGCCCGCTGTGAAGAGGAGGGGACCGCGGTCGTCGACGCGGAGGTCTCCGGACTTGAGTCGCTGAATGAGAGATTTCCCCACGTTGACCTCGAACTCCGCTTTCAGCTGACGCCTTCTAGGACCGCCTGGGTGGCGTCTGCGAGTTTCTGAATATTCGCCGGCTCCATGACTTGCGGGAACGTCTGCGCGTTGCCCTTGAAGCCGGGAAACAGCGACGCCTGGAGCGCGGCGATGTACTTGAGAAGGAGTTCGCTGTTGGGCTCGAAGGTCTCGAGGGTGTCGGCGATGACGCGTGGCCAGTGGTCTTTGGGGTGCGTGCCAAGCCGCGTGACGAGCGGGAAGCAGTTGTAGAACGTCTCGCCGAATGTGAACACGGGTTTCTCCGCCAGGATCCCCTCCCAACCCATGCGACTGGTGATCGTGACCACGCCGGCCGCCCCTTGAACGAGGTCCCACGCGTTTTCGTCGGGGCCAAGCAAGCGGACCGCATGCGATGATTTGATCTGTTGGTAGAACGACGCCGGACGGCGGCCGCGATTGGCGTAGTGCTCCTTGACGTAGAGGCGAGTGCCGACCGGGAGGCTCTTCGCGATGTCGTCGACCAGTGCGGGCTGGTCGAGGTAGTAGAGCCCGCGGATCAAGGTCGAGGCTTCGGGTTGGTAGTGAATCGGAAAGATCAGATAGCGCTCGCCGGGCACGGGCTTCTCGAACAGGTGTTGAGTCGCACGTTGATTGACCAAGCGCGTCGCGCGGCGTTTCAACGCCCATGTCGGCGAGCGAAGGGTCGGGTTGTGGCGCTCTTGCACGTACCTCGTGGCTTGGTGGACGACGCGCTTGAGATCTCCGAGGTCGGCCACCGGGAGCCGATCGAACGCCGAGGCGCCGGTGGGTCGCCGCGGCCGCTTTCGAAACTCGCGGAGCCAGATGGTGGCCTCTTCTCGCTCATCGGCGGCGAGGCTTCGGTTCTTGAGCGCGTCGAATCGCTCTTCGACGCTGCCGAGCCGCTGCATCGGGCTCGAGTGAATGGCGATCGTTCCGGGGAGCACGCCCTGGGCGATCGAGTGGAAAGGGATGCCCCGGTGCGTGGCGACGACCCAGTGCACGTAGCTCGACAGGCAAGAGACGTCTTCGGTGAGGATGAAATCGGGTTCGCAGCGGTCGTAAGCGTCTTCCACCGCACGGAACAGCGCTTCGACCAGGCGCAATCGCTGCTCGAAGTTCCTGCCTTCGAGCAGGTGACGCTCCGAGTAGATCAGCCTGTTGAAAGAGACACCGTAGCGCCGCTCTTTGGCGCGGAGAACGTCGAGGTCTGGCGGTCGATCAAGGGTTGGGCGGATGTCGCGGGAGAACACGAGTAGCGGCTCATACTGGCCAGCGTCGATCATCGGCAGTTGATCCACGCCCCACAAGAACCCGCCGAAGCCGTCGACTACGCCCCGCGCGACGAGGTCCCGCGCGATGGCGTCGAACATTCGCTCATGGACCGAGAAGAAAATGAACCCGCGCATTCGGCTACCCCTAGCGGTGGGACAATAGCCGATAGGCGCGGTGCAGGCCGGTGCCCACAGTGCGTAGCTGCTGAAGCTCGTCTGGGGTCATGCTGCAGATGTGTGCCTTCTCGGTCGGCTTGCCACCCAGCTTGTTGAGCGAGAAGTGCTTCTCGATCACATGCGCGCCCCGGGCGATGGCGAGCAGACACGCCTCGATGCCGAGGGTGTGGTCGCTGTAACCGGCGAACCGCTGGTCGAGGAAGTCGGTCGGAAAGTCGGGGATGTTCTCGAGGAACGCTGGGTAGTCCGACCTGCAAAAAAGGTAGCTCACGTCGTGCTCGTCTCCGAACGGAAGGCCCGGCTCTTTCCACATTCCGAGTGACGCGATCACGGGCTTGCCCGTGGCGAGAATCGCCGAGCACAGCTTCGGATCGGCTGCGACGGTCCTGCTTGCAAGCTTGTAGCGCTCGACGCCGAGCTCCTCGCACCACCCGAGGCGCTCTTCGTCGAAGACCGAGGCCATGAACTCGATCTCGTCTTGCTCGCACCAGCGCTTGAGGGTCTTGGTGTCTTCAAAGGACAGTTGCAGGTAGTTCCACTTGTCTGACCCTAGAAGCGGTTCGGCATCGTACAGCTGGAACTTGGCCACGTCAGCACCGCGCTCGGCGGCGACGCGGATGTACTCCCGGATGGCGCCCATGTCGCCTCCGTGTTGTGGATGAAGTTCAGCGATGATCTCCAGCGCCATGGTCGGCCCCCCTCAGGCTCGTCGAGCTTCCAGTCGTCGTGTGACGGTTTCGAGATCGACCTCGTTGTGAATATCGAGGTACGGCATCCGGACGATGCCACAGTTGACGCTCAACCGCCGTTGAAAAAGCGTTGCGCGACGAAGCACGCGCACGGCGCTCGTACACTTGTCGTCGGCGTCGACTGAGAGCACCTCGGAAAGACCGGCGGTGACGAGTTTGTCGATCGCGCGATCGATATCGGTTGACTGGACCTCCGGGATGCTCGCGTTCATCCAGAGGGCGACGTCCACGGGATACCCTGTGGCTTCTTCCACGTGTTGCACCCCGTGTTGAATCACCGGCTCGGTCCATACGGCATCCCCCGCAAGCTCGCTTGGGCGATCGATGACCGAGGCACCCTCCGCGAGGGCGATCGACTTGATCTCGGCGTCATCGGTCGATACGTAGACGTCGTTGCGTTCGAGGTAGCGACTGTCGCCGATCGCCTCGATGACCCACCCGATTAGGGGCTTCCCCAGGATCGTCCGGATGTTCTTCCGGGGTAGGCGCTTCGAGCCTCCACGCGCAGGAAGGATCGCAACGACGCGGAGGTTCTGAGGCCCGTCCGTCATGGTGACCCCATCACTTGGCGACGAACTCTTGGCGGACGCTCTCGTACTCTACGGAAGTGGTCTTGTTGCTACCGTGTTTGCGATAGCGGTAGAGCGGCATCTGCAGGTGGTAGATCTTGTAGTCGTCGCCAACCCGCCGCCGGAGCTCTTCTTCCTCGCAGTGGCGGTAGTCGGAGTTGTACAGGCCCTGTGCGGCCAGGAGATCTCGCCGGTACATGATGCCGCACGAAACCGGTTGGTCGGCCGCGGATCCGCGCTCGATGAAGTTCTCGTGGTCGTCCACGAGTTGATAGTCACACGCGACGCCAAACGCATCATGGTTGGCCTCGAGGTACGACCGGAGAAAGAAGATGAACCACTCGCTGATGTAGTCGTCCGCATCGACTCGCACGACGTACTGGCCAACGCTCGCTCGAATGCCGATGTTCGCGGCCTCTGCGACGCCGACGTTGGTCTTGTTCGCGATCACGTGGACGTTTGGGAACCGGGCGAACTTCTCGATGATCGCGAGCGTGTTGTCGCTGCTGCAATCGTCGACGATGATGATCTCGTTCGTACCGTCGACCATCTTTTGGTTCATGCAGCTACGAAGGCACCGCTCGATGTACGGGCCGTAGTTGTACGAAGTGATGATGATTGAGGTCTTCAAGCCGTCTCTCCCCAGGCTCGTCCGGTAGGGCGAGCCGCTCCGGCGCTCAGTATGCTGCCCGGTTTTGGTGGTTGCAAGTTAGGCTAGAGGGCGATCTCAACCGGCGTTCCATCGACGTGGTGGGTGAGCCACCATTCGAGAATCAGAAGCGCCCACAGCAGTTGCGCGTGATCATGCGAGCCCCCGAGATGCTCGCGCACCAGCTCCGACACGATCGTCGGGTCAAAGAGCCCGCGGCGCTCGATGGCCGACTTGTCTAGACGCACGTCGAGCTCTTCGCGGAGGTCCTGCCGAAGCCAGTGGGCCACCGGGGCGGTAAAGCCCTGCTTCGGGCGGTCGATCAGCTCGGCCGGGAGATAGTCCCTCAGAAGCTGCCTCACGATGTACTTCTTGTGCTGACCACGAAGGCGCAGGTGCATCGGCAACGAGAACGCGAACTCGATCACGCGTCGATCGAGAAAAGGCGACCGAGCTTCGAGGCCGACCGCCATGCTCGCCCGGTCGACTTTGTAGAGCCAAGCCCCTGGCAGGGTATGCGTCGCGTCGTAGAGCATCCCTGCTTCAGTGACGGTTCGAAGGGGGTGTGTGCGCAAAAAAGACGCCACCTTCTCGGCGGCGACGCCTTGATCTCCGAGGAGGCGGTCGACGGTCGTCGCAGTGGCACCTCGGTAGAAGCCGCCGAGGGCGAAGAAGGTTTCGGCGTCGGTCGCCGCGGAGCGCTGCAGGATCCGCCGCGCTCCACGACTGGGCACGAGTGGTTCGGCGAGGGCCGCCAGCTGACGTCCGAGGCGTGGCACGTACCGAAAGTACGGGTCGAGCCACTGTTGTGCGAGGTAGTACCTGTAGCCCCCAAACTCTTCGTCGGCGCCATCGCCCGTGAGCGCCACGGTGACGTGCTCCCGTGCGAGCTTGCTGACGGCGAGCGACGGCAGGACCGAGTAGTCGGCCATCGGCTCGTCGAAGAAGCGAATCACGTCGCCGAGTTGGGCGAGTACGTCCTCGCCCCGAAGCGTTCGGACGGTGTTCTGAACACCGAGGTGCCCTGCAATTCGCGAAGCCGCATCGCTTTCGTCGAATGCGGGGTCATCGAACCCGATCGTGTACGTCTTGACGGACTGCGGGTCCTGCTCTGCCATCAGCGCGACAACTAGGCTCGAATCGACACCGCCGGACAAGAACGCGCCCAAAGGCACGTCCGAAACGAGTCGCGCCCGAACGGCTTCACGCATGAGATCGCGAAACCGGCCGACGAGCTCGTGCTCACTACCCATGGCGATGGGGGTACGTTCAGCATGAGCCACGAGGTCGAAGTACCGGTGGGTCTTGGGGGTGCCTCCCCGCGCGATGACGGTGTAACAACCTGGCGGCACGGTCTCGACGCCTTGAAGCATCGCTTGGCCGTCCGTCGGATACCCGAAGCGCAAGTAGTCTTGGACGGCGACGCGGTCGATTTGGAGCGACGGTCCCGCGTAGCGAATGAGGGGCGCGAGCGTCGACCCCGCCAACACCACCTCGGACGAACGATACGCGTAGTAGAGAGGCTTCTGACCTGCGGTGTCGCGCGCGAGCACCATCCTCTCGCGGTTCGCGTCCCAGATGATGATCGCGAACATCCCGTTGAAACGGTCGAAGCTGTCTGGTCCCCATTGCTCGTACGCGCGAACGACCACCTCGCTGTCGCTATCGCTATGGAAACGATGCCCGTGTCCGCGAAGCTCTTCGCGAAGCTCGCGGTAGTTGTAGACCTCGCCGTTGAATACGACCCGAATGGTCCCGTTCGGGCTTGCCATCGGCATGCGACCTGCCTCCGACAGGTCGAGGATCGACAAGCGCCGGTGACCGAGGCCGACCGGGCCCTCTGACCACAGGCCAGCGTCGTCCGGGCCCCGATGGGTCAGGGTGTCCCGCATGTCGCGGAGCGCGGCCTCATCGACCGGACGGTCATCGAGGTGCCAAACGCCTACGACCCCGCACATGACTAGGGTATGCCTCCGTCTCGTCCGCGGTCCGACCGAGCCATGGTCAAGGCGCGTTCTCGGTTTCCGCGAGGGCGAGTTTGGGTCTGGTGCGTTTCCTCGACGCCTCGATCTCGTTGAGTACGGCGAGCCCGAGTGCGATCGCGAGTAGCAACCAGAACGGGCGAGCACGCATGCCGTGGTGGAAGAGGCTGTAGGAGAGCGCGGGCACCATCAAGAGGGTGAGTCGGGTCCCGATGGAGACGGTGAGTTTCCGGACGAACACCAGGAACAGAAGGGCGCCAGCGATGCCGTACGAGAACACCAAGTTTGCCGCGCTCGAGTGAATCTCCTGTTTGTGGTGATGGAAGCGCAACATGTGCCCCTCACCAGCGCCGACGAACAGGTATTCCGGGTGCTCGAAGACACGGTCGAGCCCGCGGTCCCGGAGGTAGTC
>JBCCEK010000217.1:0-6968 GCA_039030295.1 Myxococcota bacterium
CAGGTGAGGAGGTACCCGTCTTCGACGAACTCGCGGATCGGCAAGATGGCCGCCACTCGTTCGTCGCCCTCCATCCCGACGAGGTTCACGACGGCGCGTCCCCGAGCCGCCCGGCCGGTTTCTGGGATCTGGTAGACCTTTTTCAGGTACGCCTTGCCCTTGTCGCTCAAGAACAGGACGTTTGCGTGCGCATTCACCACGAAGACCCAGCTCACGAAGTCCTGGTCGCGGGTGTCCATCGCGCGGAGCCCCTTGCCTCCTCGCCCCTGTGCTCGGTACTCGCTCAGCGGGACCCGCTTGACGTACCCGGCATGCGACACGGTCACAACGACCTCCTCGTCAGGGACGAGGTCCTCAATCGAGATGTCGCCTTCAGCCTCCACAATCTCGGTGCGACGGGCGTCGCCGTAGCGCTCCCGAATCTCTTCGAGTTCCTTGACGATGACCTCGTCCAAGAGCTCGCGGCTCGCCAAGATCGCCTCGAGTTCGCCGATGAGGTCGGAAAGCGTGCCGTACTCCGTGGCCAACTTCTCGCGTTCGAGCCCGGTGAGGCGCGAAAGCCGCATCTCGAGAATCGCCTTGGCTTGCCGATCCGACAGCAGGTACTCGCCCCGCGCTTTGGCGGCCGCGATCTCGGCGTCGGGACGGCCCGCGCGCCTGACGAACTCTTCGAGGCCCGTGAGCGGCAGTTTGACCAGCCGACCGTGGGCTTCCTCTGGATCCTTCGACGAACGAATCGTGTTGACGATAAGGTCGACGTCGGTGACGGCCATGCCGAGCCCCTCGACAAGCTCGCGCTGTGCTTGGGCCTGCCGGAGGTCGAAGCGGGTGCGGCGGACAACCACTTCGCGGCGGTGCTCGATGAAGCGAACGAGCATCGACTTGAGGTCGAGGACCTCGGGCCTTTGCTTGACGATCGCCAGACAGTTGTAGCCGAACGTGCTCTGGAGCGCCGTCATTTGATAGAGCTTGTTGAGCACGATTTCGCCATGAGCGTCGCGCTTGAGTTCGATGACAACGCGGAGACCATCTCGGTCGGACTCGTCGCGAATGTCGCTGATGCCCTCGAGGCGCTTATCTCGGACCAAATCGGCGATCTTTTTGAGGAGCTCCGCCTTGTTGACCTGGTAGGGGATCTCGGTGACGACGATCATCTCGCGGTCCGACTTGCCCGGCATGTCCTCGATCGACGCGCGGGCCCGCATGACGATGCGACCTCGTCCGTTCCGATATCCGAGTCGGATCCCAGAGGTGCCGTAGATGTACCCGGCCGTCGGAAAGTCTGGCCCCTTGACGCCTTCGCGCCCTGACTCTGCGTCGTCGAGCATCAGCTGGTCGACCGTGAGCTCGGGGTCGCCCATCAGTCGGACGGTCGCGTCGATGACCTCGCGAAGGTTGTGGGGCGGGATGTTCGTGGCCATCCCCACCGCGATCCCACCGGAGCCATTGATCAGAAGGTTCGGAACGCGACTCGGAAGAACGAGCGGCTCTTGCTCGGAATCGTCGAAGTTTGGCCCGAAGTCGACCGTTTCCTTTTCGATATCGGCGAGAAGCTCTTCGGCGAGCCGATCGAGGCGGCACTCGGTGTATCGGTAGGCCGCGGGGGGGTCCCCGTCGATCGAACCGAAGTTGCCCTGCCCATCGACGAGCGGGTACCGCATCGAAAAGTCCTGGGCCATACGGACCAGCGCGTCGTAGACGGCGGAGTCTCCGTGGGGGTGGTACTTCTTGAGGACCTCCCCGACGACCCCAGCGCACTTCGAGTAGCGCCGATTGTGCAGCAGGCCTTCGTTGCGCATCGCGTAGAGAATCCGACGATGAACCGGCTTGAGCCCGTCTCGAACGTCGGGAATCGCGCGCCCGATGATGACGCTCATCGCGTAGTCGAGGTACGAACGTCGCATCTCGTCTTCGAGCGTGACTGGATGCTTCTGTGGAGATTCCGTCATGAACTACCGCTCCCACGCGTCGCTCCCCTGTACGCGACGCGCGCCGAAGCTACCACGCACCCCACGTACCTGCACGCGCTCTCAGCATCGCGGAACTGCTGTTTTTTGGCGGGTTCCAGGGAAGTCTCGTAAACCCAAGCGAAGGGCGAGGGCAGACTCGAGATGGACACAGCGATGCGCGATCTGGAACGGATCGAAGAACGACCCGAGGACGACGGAAACCGGGTCCTGATGATGTCGGGCGTCGGGCTGATCGCGGCGATTGGGATCGTGATGGCCACGGTCGCCGCGCTTCCGGACACCGGCGAGTCTCAAGACGAAGACCCGCTCGAAGCACTCCTCCTGCAGGAGCCCAACGCGCTCGCACGCGACGAGGAAGCATCGGAAGACGACGCTGCGATCGATCCGAAAACCCTGAGTTTTCCCACGACGTTAGTGACCGAATCGCGACCGGAAGTCGCCGCCGCAATGGCGGCCGCGGCCGCCGAGCTGGCGCACCTCGATCCGCTGACAAGCCCGCCTCCGCGCGCGCGCATCGCGGCCGGGCTCCCGGCCGCCGTGACCGCGGGACCGGATCGAGAGGTTGTCGAGATGGCCGCGGTTCGCGACCCGCTCGTCGCTGCCACGGTGCCCCAACGGACCGGGAGTTCGCCCGCCGGGCACGACGGCCTCTACACGCTGCAAGTGATCAGCTACCGCGACCCTCAGGAGGCCCAGGTCTTCGCGGATGCCCTCCGCAAGCGCGGTCATGCCTCGTACGTCGCGCGCGGCGCCGTCGAGGGCCGCGGAACGCATTGGCGTGTCCGCATCGGCCCGTTCGCATCTCGCCGAGAGGCACAGGACTATCGGGCGACGTTCGAGCATGAAGAAGGCATGAACACCTTCATCGTGCGCAAACGCAACTAGCCATCGTGACCGGACTCCCGAAACTCCGGGAGAACCATTGCGAGCCATGGTTGGCTTAGGTAGGCTCCGGCCTCCCTTCTCCTCGACCTCGAAAGGCACGCCGATGTCCCCTCGTTTTTTGAACGTCCTCTTCGCCCTTTTCACCGCCGCAGCCCTGTTGGCACCGGCCCCGTCGCAAGCCCAATCGACGCTCAACCGCGTGCTCAAGACCGGCGAGCTTCGCGTGGGGATGACCGCCGACCAACCTCCGCTGAATGTGCGCGATAAGAACGGCCAAATGATCGGGTTCGAGGTGGACCTTGCGCAAGGACTGGCGCACGCCCTCGGCGTCGAACTCAGAATCGTTCAGTTGCCTTTCGGCCAGCTCCTCGGTGCGCTGAAGAAGGGCCGTGTCGACATGGTGATGTCGGGCGTGGACATCACTGCCGAACGAACCCGCGACTTCCTGTTCGTCGGTCCTTATCTCCTGTCGGGCAAGTCGCTTCTCACCACCTCTCAAGCACTGGCCAACGCCGAGACGGTCGAGGACATCAATGAGAAGGACCTCAAGTTCGTCGCCCTAGCGAACTCGACGAGCGAGGCGTTCATCAAGCGTTACCTTCCGAAGGCGAAGTTCACCCCGATCAGCGACTACGAAATGGGTGTGAAGAAAGTCGCCTCTGGCGAAGCCGACGCCATGATCGCCGACATGCCGGCGTGCATTCTCGCGGTATTGCGCAACCCGGACTCGGGTTTGGTCACCCTTGCTGAGCCGCTCTCGGTGGAGCCGATCGGCATCGCGATCACCGCCAAGGACCCGAAGTTCTACAACCTGATCGACAACTTCGTCGACGCCTTCGAGGGCACCGGCATTCTCACGGAGCTTCGTCGGCTCTGGTTCGACAACGGCGACTGGCTGCAAGAGCTTCCGCCGCAGTAGTCAGACTACTTCACGAGGTACGTACGAAGCGCTTCGCGGGCGACGTAGCTCGCTTTGATGTGCCACTTGGGCTCGTTGACCACGAGGCTCGCAACGGCGATCTGTGGGTCGTCGACGGGAGCGTAGCCCACCCACCAAGTGTAGCGGCGGTACGGGTTGCTGCGGCTGAGGGTACCGGTCTTGCCGGCCACGGAAATCCCCGGAAGGAACGGGCGCCCCTTCGGATCCCAGAATGCCTTTTTGGCGGTGCCGTGGGTCACCGTCCGCGTCATCATCTCGCCAGCTTGCCGGGCGGTTTGCCGAGGCAGCACCTGTCGGAAAGTACGCGGCGCGTGCTCGTACAGCGTCTGCCCGTTCGGACCTTCGATGCGGTCCACGACCGCCGCGTAGGGCATGCGCCCGTCGTTGGCTATCGTGGAGGCGAGGAGCGCACCATGAAGCGGGGACAGCTGGCTGTGCCAAAACCCGGCAGCCATTCGGGCGCGCTCGAGTCGGCTCTCCGGAACGTCGGCCGGGCTGGGATTCACCGGCAAGTCGAATGGCAGTCGTTGGCCGAAACCGAACGCTGAGACGTACTGCGCCATTCTGGCTTCGTTGAGATGACGATCGGCGAGCTTCGCGAAGATCGCGTTGATCGAGTAGCCGAGTGCATCCGCGAGTGTCGCGCACCAGCGGTCGCGCTTGGGATTGTCGACGAGATCGGCTGGACCGAGCCCGCGCATACCGCCGCCGTAGCAGACCGACGTCGACGACTTGACCCCGGCATCGAGCAGTGCCGACGCGGTGACGATCTTGAACACGGAAGCGGCGGGTGGCGCGGGGTCCGTGGCTACATCAGCGTTGTCGCCCTTGCCCGCTTCGTACCCAACGTACGCGAGCACCCGTCCGGAACGCGGCTCGATCGCGACGAGACCGCCGGCGGGCACGTCGTACTTGCGAAACAAATCTTGAATGTAGGTTTGCAGCCCCGGGTCGACGGTGAGCACGGCCTGGGTTCCATCACCGCGCGGCGCGACCATGTGATGGTCGACACGCTTCGCCCGACCGATGTCGACATCGGCGAACGGGGGCGCCACTGCGCGAGCAACACGGGTCGAGGCTCGCTGGGCGGACGGCGGGCTCGCCAGGAGTTCGGGGGTGAAACCTAGGACGAGGGCAACGATCCCCAGCCCCCAGAACCAGGAGTGAGATAACAAGAGGCGCACGCGGGTACGCTACGAGACCCCCCTAGTTGGGGTCAACAAACTCTACCTCCCTGAGTCCGCTACCACTGGAACCTCAGACGCCGATCTGACGAGGCCCGCATGCTGACGGTATACTGATGGGGTGCAGTTCCGGGATCGCACCACCAACGCCAGCCAGACCGTGCTCACGGAAGCGACCGCGGCGCGCGGGCCGAAGCACGTGAGCGACACCGGATGCTTGATCATCATCTATGGCGAGGACATGGGCCGGCGGGTGCACGTGGGCACTGAACCCTTGATCATCGGGCGATCGCCTCAGTGCGAGATTCAGATCGACCAAGAGAGCATCTCTCGCAATCACTGCCGGATTCGGCACCACGAAGGCGAGTTCCGAGTCCGGGATCTCGATTCGACGAACGGAACCTATGTCAACGACGACCTGGTCGAGGCCGAGGGGCGACTCCGCCACGGGGACCAACTCAAGGTTGGGCGCACCATCCTCAAGTTTATCGTCGGAGACGACATCGAGGTTCAGTACCATGAGGAGATCTATCGGTTGATGACGACCGATGGGCTCACGCAACTACACAACAAACGCTACTTCGACGAGACCCTCGACAAAGAGGTCGCCCGCGCGAAGCGTTACAAGCGAACCTTCTCGCTCCTGATCTTCGACATCGACCATTTCAAACAGGTCAACGACACCTTTGGCCACCTGGCAGGTGACGCGATCCTGAGGCAGCTAGGCGCGGTCACCCTCGGAAGGCTACGCCGCAACGATGTCGTGGCACGGGTCGGGGGAGAAGAGTTTGCCTTGATCACGCCGGAGGTCGGCCTCGAAGGAGCGGCCGAGCTCGCCGGCAAGATCAACCGCCTGGTTCGGGACACCCGATTCGAGTTCGAAGGCGCCCGCATCGAGGTCACCGTGAGCGTCGGGGTCGCGGAATGGCAACCGCACTACGAGGACCCGGAAGAGCTCTACAAAGCCGCCGACGACAAATTGCTCGAGGCAAAGCAGCTCGGGCGCAACCGAGTCTCCGCGTAGCGCGCGGCCACCGGTTAGGGGCCCCCTGCGCCCGCCAGATCGTCGCCCGTGCGCGCCTTGCGCTCACCAGGCGACGCACGGCGCCATCGCTGCGCGACGTACTGGCCGAGCTCCAAGAACGCGCGTCCAATGACGGCCAACGACGCCCCGGTTTGGCGACCCTTCACGCGCGGGAAGTGGCTGACCGGGCACTGCGCGATCCGAAGGTCGGCCCGTCGCGCCTCGGCGAGCAGCTCCGCGCTGATCAGCGCGCCGTCGCTCCGAAGCTCGCTCGTGCGAAGCAGGCCCTGAGGGACGAGCTTGAACGCGCAATTGGCGTCGCGAACGTCGAGACCGAGGGCGAGGTTCACGAGCCCCGTCCACGCGCGACCGTAGAGCGAGCGCCACGGACCATCGCTTCGCCGATGACGGTACCCGACGACGACGTCGTGGCTCGCCAGCATCGCGATCGCAGGTTCGAGTTCTCGGAGATCGAACTGACCATCGCCGTCGGTCAGAAACACGTAGTCGTGGTGCGCTCGCCGAAGCCCGGAGCGCACCGCCGCCCCGTATCCCCGGTTCACCGAATGATGGACTGTGGTGAGCTCTGGGACGCGGGCCTGGAGGTCGGCAAGGAGCGAGGCGGTACCATCTGTGCTCCCATCGTCCACGACGACGATCTCGAGCCGGGTCGCGACGTTTCGGCCGACCTCGGCAGCCGATCGCACAACATCCGCGATGTTTCCTTCCTCATTGAAACAGGGCACGACGACGGAAAGGTGCATGCCGGCCGAGCCTAATTCGCGGGTGCACCCCCTTCAACAGGTCGCGCCATGGCCACCGATGACCCCATATCGTCCTCACCGTGGGAACCCTTGCCAGGGAAATGGTGCGTGGCTATGTTCGCCGCAACCCTGGAAAAACTTGGGTTCGCACCGAGTTGGAGTAGAACGAACGCATGAGCGACGACGAAACCATCCCATCGA
>JBCCEK010000218.1:0-6943 GCA_039030295.1 Myxococcota bacterium
GCCGCCGATCCTTGCAGGCCTTGCCAACGCCACCGGCCCTCGACAAGCCATCGAAGCGTGGGAGGGCTACCGCGGCATCGCTTGCTCGAGCAAGTACTACGACACGCACGTCGAAGGGCCGGAACTCGACTTCAGCCTCAACCCAGGTGGCGGCTCCTTCACGGTCACGTTTTAGACCGAGGTTGGCCTGATCGGCTTCGCCCTCGCCGCCTCAGAACGGCGATGCGTCCCCGGCTCATCCGATCATGAGTCCTTGGCTTTTTTGCGTCGGAGCCGGGCGCGGAGCTTGGCCGCGTAGCCTTTTTTGTTGTCTTGTCTCACCCGGCTGACCGCGAGGGCATCTTCCGGCACGTCGCGGGTGACGGTCGTCCCGCTGGCGACGTAGGCGCCGCGGCCGATCTCGAGCGGAGCGATGAGCTGGCTGTCGCTGCCGATGAAGACCCCGTCGCCGATCACCGTCTCGTGCTTCTGCTCGCCGTCGTAGTTGCAGAAGATCGTGCCGGCGCCGATGTTCACACCGGCGCCGATCTTCCCGTCGCCGACGTAGGAGAGATGATTGACCTTCGACCCCTCGCCAAGGGAGGTCTTCTTGGTTTCGGAGAAGTTCCCGACCTTGCTCCGCGGCCCGAGGATCGACCCAGGGCGCAGATGGCTGAACGGACCCAATCTGGCCCCTTCACCGATGGTGGAGTCGGTCGCCACCGAGTAGGGCAGGACCGCGGCATTGGCCTCGACGACCACGTCGCGAAGGACGCAACCGGTGTCGACCGAGGCCCCCGCGCGCACCACCGTCCGCCCACGCAGGTGGACCTGTGCGCCAAGCGTGGCGCCGGCTTCGACCTCGCAGTCGGCGTCGACATAGAGTGTGTTCAGGTCGACTACGCGCACGCCGTTCCGCGCGAGTGATTCTGCGATTTGGAGTCGACGCCTCGCTTCGCATACGGCCAAGTCGTGCGGGTCGTTGACCCCGAAGAGGTCCTCCATGCGGCCGGGCACCGAGGCGACGGGGCCTCGCCCGGCGGCCAGCGCGACCAGGTCCGTCAGATAGAGCTGACCCTGGGCGTTGTTGGGTTGCAGGCTTGCGATGGCCTCCCGCGCAAAGCGCACGTCGATATCATAGATGCCTGGATTGATCTCGGTGATCTCTCGCTGCGTGGCCGTGCAATCTCGTTCTTCGGCGATCCCGGTGACTCGTCCATCGGGATCCCGAAGGATCCGCCCGTAGCCGTGCGGGTGCGGATGCGTAGCCGTGATCAGCCCCAGCTCGGCGCCTCGCTCGTGCGCGTCGGCCACGAGTCCCCGGATCGTCTCGTCCGGGATCATCGGACAATCACCGTAGAGAACGACGACCCTTCCATCTAACCCTGGCTGGGCTTCCAACGCGCATCGGACCGCGTCTCCGGTGCCTCGTTGTTCAGGCTGCACCGCCGTCTCGACCTGGTTCCCGAACTGGGCCTCGAGTTCTCGCTCGACTTCTTCGCGCTGGTGTCCGACGACGACCACGCATCGCTTCGCGCCAGCCGCGAGCGCCGCATCGATGACCCATGAGACCAGGGCGCGGCCTGCCACTTCGTGCAGAACCTTAGCGCGGGTGCTTTTCATGCGCGTACCTTCCCCGGCAGCCAGGATGATCGCAGTCCATTCAGGTTGTTCGGCAATCGTCATGGGTCAGTCGAGGGGCTCGCGGTCAGGTAGGACGCGACGCGGGCGAGCGCCGTGATGTCGTGTACATCTTCGTCGAAGGCTGGCACTTCGACAACGCCTTGGCCGATCTGAGCGCTCAACCGATCGACCTGCGCGCGGTCCGCAGTGGCCCATTGGCGCTCGTCCGCCAAAGCCTCGGTGAGCCGTGGATAGAGACCCTCGGCGTCGAGCGTTTCCGGCAGGGCGGTGCGAAGTTGTGCCACCTGCTCCGAACGGGAGCCCTTCGGCTCTTCGAGTAGGCGGTGGACCTGGTTCACGACGACGGCTTCGCGGTTCATTCCAGCGGCTTCGAGCTTGTCGCTGAAGTAGCGGGCTTCTCCGATGGCGAGCGGGTCCGGGCTCGTCACCAGGACGAAGGCGACTTCGGGGCTTCGGAGCGCGTTCGACACCTGTTCTGCTCGTTCCTTGAAACCGCCGAAGAGGTCGTTGATGCCGCTCACGAACTCCGCCACCTGTTCGAGGAACTCGAGGCCGGTGATCTTGCCGATCCCCTTGAGCAGCACCGTGGCGCCACGGCCGACCAGCCCAAAGCCAGCCTTGCCGGCCCCCTCGAAAACCTGAAGGAACCAGCGCATCGCTGGCGAGTCGATCGCGTCGATCAGGCGTTCAGGTGCGGTCAGGAAGTCGATCGCATGCGCGGTCGGAGGCGTGTCCAGCACCACGAGGTCCCAGTCTTCGTCCCGACGAACCTCGTGGAGCTTCTCCATCGCCATGTACTCCTGGGTCCCCGCCAGCGAGCTCGCGACATACTGGTAGATCTGGTTGTTGAGAATTCGATCGCGGGCCTCTTCGTCTGAGGCATACCGTTCGACGAGTCCGTCAAAGGTACGCTTCGTGTCGAGCATCATCGCAGATAGTGCGCCGCGACACTCGAGCCCGTGCTTTTGGAACAACTCTGGGGGGACGTCCTGTTCGCTGGTCGTCATCTCGTCGAGCCCGAGGCTGTTGGCGAGCCGCCGTGCCGGATCGATCGTCAGACAAAGGACGCGACGTCCCTGGCTGGCGGCGTAGACCGCCATGGCCGCTGCCGTCGTGGTCTTGCCGACACCGCCGCTGCCGACGGTCACCACCACGCGATGGCTGCCCAACACGTCCGCAAGACTCATCGGTGGCGACTCTAGCAGCCTTGGGTGGGATGTCCATCTCTATGAAATCGCTGCATTTTGTAGAATCTTTGCCGTTGCTGAACAACCACAATAGTCTACATAGACCTACATCCCTTGGAGCCCTGATGATCGACCGCCGAATTCGCCGAAGCAGAGACCCGTACCGCGCCCTGTGTCTGCAACTCGAGGTCGCGCGGAGCCGTGGGAAGCTCGATGCCCTCGTCCTCGGCATCGACAATGGACTCATGGTCGCGGGGGCGGGAGAGCCAGACCTGTGTGAAGCACTGAGTGCCGCAGCGCCTTTCCTCGGTGACGACCACTTCCCGGGTTCGATGCCCGAGGCGCTCGAGGGCCAGCACATCCGTGTGCGCCCCGTTCGGCTCCTCGGCGAGACGCTCTTCGTCGCCAGCGCAGGGCAAGGAACCGTGGAAAGGGCGATGCAACGGTCGATCAATGGCGTGCGCCGAATCATCGGCGGGGCCCGCATCCATCCCTAGCGCGCGGCGCGCGCCGAATTCGGCCTAGTTGCTCGTGAGCTGGCCTCGGACCGCGGCAAGCTCTGCCGCCCGGATCAGTTTCGTGGCCCCGCGTTCCACGAGTTGGCCGGCGACTTCCTCGCCGAGTGCATGGGCCCGAGCCACGGCGTCCGGCGCCCCCGGGTCCAAGTACGTATCGGACGTGGCGGTGAGGAGCTGGTCGCCGTCGTAGGACGACACCAGTCCGTCTAGCTTCATCCTGCCGTCGAGAAGGGCGGCGTGTCCTGCGATCGGCGAGTGGCAGTTGCCTTCGAGCCGTTCCAGCATCGCGCGCTCGGCGGTGATCTGGACGCGCGAGGGACGATCTTCGATTCCGCCGAGGCGCGATCGTAACGCTTCGTCGTCCACGGCCCCCTCGATCGCCAACGCACCTTGACCGATCGCAGGCAAGCAAAGCTCGGGCGATAGGATCTCGTGGGCAATCTGATCGAGAACGCCGGCGCGCCGGAGGCCCGCCGCCGCGAGCACGATGGCGTCGCACCGCCCCTCCCGCAGCTTTCGCAATCGCGTATCGATGTTCCCGCGCATCGGAGTGAACACGAGGTCAGGCCTTTGTCGGAGTAGCTGCACGATCCTTCGACGCGATGTGGTGCCCACGCGCGCGCCACGAGACAGGGACCCGAGGTCGGCGCCGTCGTTGGTCACCAACACGTCGCGCGGATCCTCGCGCACGGGGACGCTGAGGATCCCCATGCCCGCGGCAAGCGGCACATCGCCAGGGACATCCTTGAGCGAGTGAACCGCAAAGTCGGCTTTCCCTTGGACGACCATGGCCTCGACCTCGCTCACGAAGAGGCCTTTGCCGCCGACCTGCGCGAGTGGGCGATCCTGAATCCGATCCCCCTCGGAGACCACGTGCACTTCCTCGATGGTGAGATCCGGGGATCGATCGCGCAGACGGTCCGCGACCCAACGGGTCTGAACCAGGGCGAGATTGCTGCTGCGGGTGGCGACGCGGAGCTTCACTTGGGTTTGCCCGACGAGCCGACTGCCGCGGCAGCAAGGGAAGTGGGTGTGGCTTCGCCGCTGGGCTCGGGCTCAGCGGCGGGTTCGTTCTGGACCTGATCTTGGAGGCCAAAGAGTCGCCGTACCGCATCGATCAAGTACGAGCCGTCGGGCTCCGCGGCGCCAGCCTTGAGCTGGGTCATCGGTTGGTGCAGCAGCTTGTTGACGAGCGATCGCGCCATACCCTCGAGGACAGCTTGGTCCGCGGGGCTCAGTCCTTCGAGTCGAGACATGGCGCGCTTGAGCTCTTCGTCGGCGACCGCGCCGAATCGACGCCGAAGCGCAACGATCGTGGGCGCCAGTTCGAGCGAACGTCGCCACGCGAGGAACGAGTCGACCTCTTCTTCGATGATACGCTCGGCGTCGGCTGCCTCGCGTGCACGTACCGCGAGGTTCTCTTCTGCGACCTGTTGGAGGTCGTCAACGTCGTAGACGAAGACGTTGTCCATCGATCCGACGCGCGGATCCACATCGCGGGGAACGGCGATATCGATGATGAACAGGGGTCGGTGCCTCCGGCTCCGTACGACGCCCCGCATCAGTTCCGGGGTGAGGATGAACTTCGGACTGCCCGTGGACGCGATCACGACGTCAGCGGTTGCGAGCTCCGTCGTGAGTTGCTCATAGGGCACGGCGCGCCCCCCGCAGGATGCTGCCAGCGCTTGTGCGCGGTCTTCACTGCGGTTCGTGACGTGCAACTGCGTGCCCGTCTGCCGCAGGCTGCGGGCGGCGGCTTCGCCCATCTCTCCGGCACCCAGGAGCAACGTCGTCCGTCCGTCGAGATGTCCGAAGATCTTCTTGGCGAGCTCGGATGCGATCGAGCTTACGCTGACCGTGCCCTCTGCGATTCCTGTTTCGTTCCGAACCCGCTTGGCTGTCGAGAACGACTGGCTGAAACACCGGCCAAGCAGGGTCCCGGACGTTCCGGCCCCCTTTGCCGCGTCGTACGCTTCCTTCACCTGCCCCAGAATCTGGGGCTCCCCCACGACCAAGGAATCGAGGCTCGAGGCCACGCGGAAGGCGTGCCGTACGACTGCGATCCCTCGTTCGCTGTAGAGAACGTCGTCGGACGTGTCGCTCGGGAGCCGCGCGCGGAGGGTCTCGCGTGCGCGCGCGAGCGCCCGCGCCGGGTCGTCGCTCGTTGCGTAGAGCTCGACTCGGTTGCAGGTGGAGATCAACAGTGCCTCCTCGAGCCCCGTCGACGCCACGATGTCGCGGAGCTCGGATTCGAGGCGCTCGGGCGAGACTGCGAGGCGCTCCCGCACCTCGACGGGGGCGGTTCGGTGCGACAGGCCAACCACGACGAAGTCCCGCATCACGCGTTCCCGACCGCCGCCCGCACCACGTATCCTGCGAGGACGAGCAGCGTGCAAAGAAAACCCAAGATCGTCCCGATGGCGGCCTTACGACCTTGCCATCCGGCGGCTACGCGTAGCACGATCACTGCCGCGAAGATCGCCCACGCGATGAGGCCGAGCGCTTGGCTGATGAAGAACCCGCCGCTGTCTCCACGGAGCAGCCAGAATGTGCCTGTGACCATCCCGAAGGTGAGTAGAGGAAAGCCTGTGAGCACGGCGCGGAGGCCGATCGTATCGAGGACGTCGAGAGCCGGCAGTCGCTGGAAGAGGCCTCCAAGTTGTCTCCTGCGGAGCAGCCGTTCCTGGAGCACGTAGGCGACCCCAGCACCAAAGGCCAACGCGAACGCGACCAGCCCGAGGATGTTCGCGCCAATGTGCAGCGTGAGCATGGCGGATTCGACTTGTGCCGAGACGGGGACGTAGTCGCTTCCGAGTCCCGACGCGAGGAAGAGCATCAACGCGACTGGGACGACAAACGCACCCAAGACCGTGACGTCGAACCGATACGAGGCGAGGAGGAACGCGATCCCGATCCCGAGTGAGGAGACACTCAACACTTGGGCCATGTCGCCAAGTGGAAACTCCACCGGCGCCGAAGACTCGAGTGTCAGGAACGCGATGTGACCGCCGAGTGCCATGACGAACACCGTGCCCGGAAGGCGTCGCATCGAGTCTGCTCGGCGCGTGAGAAGCACCAAGTAGAGCACGCAAGCGATTGCGTAGAGGACTGCGGTTGCGATAAAGAGGCCGCTTTTCATCGTCTTGGCCTAGTCGCGACAAGGTCGCCACAAGGTAGCCACAAGCGTGGGTTTGCCCACCAAAAAGCCTACCATGCGGGGGTTTTGCACGGTAGTCAGGGGGAGCGAGCGTTGACAAGACGGCGGGCCGTCCTTACTTACTCGGATACGGTAAACCCAAGAGGAGCTCAAATGGCTGGCGCAAACGTACACGCGGTAAACGACCTGAACTTTGACACGGAGGTGCTCACCTCAGACACCCCTGTGCTCGTCGACTTCACGGCGGTCTGGTGCGGTCCGTGTAAGCAGATCGCGCCCCTGATCGACCAGCTGGCCGACGAGTACGTCGGAAAGGTGAAGATCACCAAGCTCGACATCGACGAGAACCCGGGTATGGCCTCCAAGTACGGCATTCGCGGGGTGCCCACCCTCATGATGTTCAAGGGCGGCGAGATGGTGGCCCAGCATGTCGGCGCGGCCCCAAAGACCACGATCGC
>JBCCEK010000219.1:0-6914 GCA_039030295.1 Myxococcota bacterium
CTCCGTAATGATTGGAAACGGGGGGCGCTCTGCGTCGGCGTTGTCTTGCCGACGCTTTGCGATTCGCACACACCTCCAACATGACTGTTCACATCTCGTACGTGTCGGATGTCTTGTGTGTTTGGGCGTACGTTGCCGAAGCGCGGCTCGACGAACTTCGCCGCGAGTACGGTGAAACCGCGGAGCTCGAGTATCACTTCATCCCAGTCTTCGGAGCCACCGGCCATCGCATTGGCGTGGGCTGGAAAGACCGTGGGGGTTTCGCGGGCTTTGGGGCCCATGTGCGAAGTGTCGCCGAGGGTTTTCCGCATGTCGTCGTCAACGAGCGCGTCTGGGACGAAGTGCGACCGACGACATCCGGAGCGGCGCACGAAGTCCTCTGTGCAGTGCGCCTTCTTGTCGAAGAGAAGAAGGTCGATCCCGAATCGAAAACCGAGTTTCTCGGCAAGACTACCTTCGAGGAAGCGGCGTGGCGCGTGCGCTGCGGGTTCTTCGAAGAGGCCAAAGATATCTCGAACCGGACTGTCCTCTTCGAGTTGCTCGAGGGTTTGGGTCTTCCGATGGCCGACCTCGAAGAAGCGATCGGGTCAGGCCGAGCCATGGCCGAAGTCTGCCGCGACATCGAGCTGCGCGACCAGCTCAAGATCGAAGGAAGCCCCACCTACTACCTGAACCAAGGCCGTCAGAAGCTCTATGGAAACGTCGGCTACCGCGTCGTCTCGGCGAACCTCCGGGAGCTCCTGTCGACCCCGGGCGACCAAGCTTCGTGGTGCTGAGGGCAACCAGACCAGGCAGGTCTCTCCATCCCCGATCTCTGTTCGTTTTCCGGGAATGAGCACTTGACGACTCATAAAGAGTCGTATAGGTTACTTTTTATGTACTATACGACTCACCCAACAGGAGGTAGCACCGTGGTAGCCACAGACATCGAAGAGCGCCGGGACCGCCTCCAAATCACCATGTTCGCGGGCATCACCGCGGGCTCCGGGGGGCTCGCCCTCCAGGAACTCTGCAAGATGATAGGGCTCGAAGGCGCACCCGTAGTCGTCCTTGCCCTCCTGAGCCTCATTGGTTGGCTGGTGTTCGCCATCGCAACGATCCGAATGACCCGAATCGCCAAGGCGGGCGGCACCGGGATCGTGCTCGAAGACGAGCGTCGCGACCAACTACGCGCCGAGTCTCTCAAGTTCGGCTTTGTCGGCGTCATGGCAGTGCAGTGCCTTGCGCTGATGGGAGACCAAGTGCTCGATGGTTTGACCGCCCTGCCATTGACAGTGAGCTTCGTCGCCACCCTGTCGATTGCGGTCGGTGTGATCGCAGGCTTGGGCCGGTTTGTGTACCTGAATCGATGAGCGGCGAGAAGCTTCGCAATACCCTGAAGGTGCACCGGGCAATGCGTGACTGGACTCAGGCGCAGCTCGCGGAACACGCAGGCGTGACGCGCAAAAGCATCAATGCCATCGAACGGGGTCACTTCGTCCCGTCGACTGTGCTCGCCCTCAAACTCGCGGCGCTGTTCGAAGTCAGCGTCGAGACCCTTTTCCAGTTACCGGAGTAGTGCACGCTCTTCCAATGGCGTGATAGCCTGCCACCGCAGTGCCTGACCAAGTTGAGTTCGACCACCGGTTCCGGGGCTTCGAGAAGATCGCGCACGGAGGCTACGTTTCCGGAGTGTTGGCGCAGTTCGTCGGTGGGGAGGCTCAAGTTCGTTTGCGCAGGCCTATCCCAATGGGGCGCCCACTCCAGGTCCATGAGGTCGACACGCGTGCCGTGGAGCTCCGGGACACCAAAGGCGACCTCGTCGCCGAGGCCAAGGCGACCGACTTGGAACTCGAGATGCCAACGGCGGTGACCACTGAGGAGGCGGAGGCCTCATCCGACACCTACCCTGGCCACGAAGCTCACTTGTTCCCAGGGTGCTTCTGCTGCGGGCCGGGCAGGGCTTCAGGAGACGGCCTGCGGATCTTTCCCGGCCAGGTCATGGGCAGCCATTACGCCGCAGCGCTCTGGGTCCCGAACGCGGTCGACGCAAACGACCAAGGCGTGGTCGCAGCGGAGATCGTCTGGGCGTCATTCGACTGCCCCCAGATTTGGGCGTTGATTCTCAACACGCCCGCAGATGCGGAAGAACGTGTCGTCACCGGCGCACTCGAGACGAAGCTGTTGGGCCCGGTGATCGCCGGCGAACGCTATGTCATCGTCTCGTGGCCGATCGGCCGAGAGGGGCGCCGCTTGTTCGCGGGCGCTGCGATCTTCGCCAGCGACGGCAAGCCTCTCGGCTTGTCTCGTCAGACCTTGGTCACCACCGAGTCGGGCGTGCCTCTGGGCCTGAACGCGTTTCGCGGTGCAGCGCGTTAACTCAGGGCGAGCAAGAAGACGTGTCGAGACACCGCCGATAGGCTTGCTCGTCGTTGATGCACGCCGCGCAGATGGTCAACACTTCATCCGACTTGCAGACACCGACGAGCTGACACGCCGCCGCAGCCGCCTCGTTCTCGCAAGTGGTGCAAATGTTGGCAAGTCGGGCCTCGCAGACGTCGACGAACTGGTTGTCTGACGGCGAAACTCCGCAGACGCCGTCCGGGTCGCACTGGCAGAGGCCCTCGCAGACCGCCTGGCAGTTCGGGTCCACCACGGGCGCACAGATGCAAGTCTCTGACGGCATGCAAACCACGTTGGCGAGCTGACACGTGTAGAACACTTGCCGCGCTGCAGTGCAGAGAGGCGCCTGGAACATCTCCCGGGCGAGGCAGTCGTCCACGCACTGCTCGGTCTCCTCCGGCGTTCCCGTGTTGCACAGGTTCACAGGGTTGCACCACGAGGTGCAGACCTCTCTCACGCTGGCAACCTCGGGGGTTCCGGGCGCGGCCGGTGCTCCTTCTTCGCAGCTGGCCAGGAGCAGAAGCGAGAGCAGTGCAAGAAACGCGATGTCCAAACGACGCATGGTGCAATTTTACGTTAGGTGGCGATCCAGCTCCAAGAAATCTCCGTCTCGGCGCCGCGGCTCTCAGCCTGACCATAAGGCGTTTCGCGTCCTTTGAGGCGTCCCTGGGCCCGAGTCATGATCCTGTGGGGGCTTCGCCAGGCCTCAAGATGCGCCGAACCCATCCAAGATGGTCTTGCCAATCGCGGTTCCGCTCTCCTGCAGTGTGTGCGCGGTGCGCAGGTTCTCGACGGTCATGGCCCCGCCATGCCTTCTCACGGTCGACATCAATGTGCCGTCCTCGAGGAGGCCTGCGACGCGATCGAGCAGGCGTTGTTGTACCTCCATGTCCTTCGTCTGGAACATGGACCGGGTGAACATGAACTCCCAACTGACCGATATCGCCTTGGTCTTGAGAGGGAGAACATCGAGAGACTTGGGGTCATCGATCAGCGCAATATGACCGCGCGGCTGGATCAGTTGCGTGATCGCAGAGAAGTGTTGATCGGTGTTGGTGAGCGCCGCAACGTACCGGGGCGTAACCCCCAGAGCCGTCATCTCTTCATCGAGGGGCTTGCGGTGGTTCACGATGTGGTCCGCGCCCATCTCCTGGGCCCAGGCCTTGGTCTCCGGCCGCGACGCCGTCGCCACCACTGTGAGACCCGTGAGCCTCTTCGCCAGCTGCACGAGGATCGAGCCGACTCCGCCAGCAGCACCGATCACGAGGATCTCCTCCCCTTCCCCCTCGCCTTCGCTCAGCCCAAAGCTGTCAAAGAGCATCTCCCACGCGGTGATCGCGGTGAGTGGGATCCCGGCCGCTTCCGCGAAGCCTAGGGATGATGGCTTGCGGCCCACGATGCGCTCATCCACGAGCTGGAACTCGGCGTTGGAGCCCGGCCGCGTGATGTCACCCGCGTAGAAGACTTCGTCGCCGGCTGACCAGCGTGTGACCTCTGAGCCAACTTCCTTGACGATCCCGGCGGCGTCGAACCCGAGGATCCCGTGCGGGCCGTCGGGCTTCATGTTTGCACGGACTTTGACATCCACGGGGTTGATGGAGACTCCACGAACCTCAACGAGCAAGTCCCGCGGACCGGGCTCCGGCACATCAACCTCGAGGTCGACCAAAGCGTCCTCCGCCGAGATCGGGCCTGGGCGGGTATATCCAATCGCTTTCATGACGCGCGTCCTTTCAGCCGGCTGAGCGTGGCCTCGATCGCACGAACCACGTCTTCTGACTTGCGCGCGTCGAGTGCATCTGGGTGCGGCGGCGCGAAGCGGCCGGCGTCGTTGTCGAAGTACTTCCCGGAGGCGTCCGCGAACTCGCCGCTCAGTGCCGCTCTGGACAGGATGTCGGCACCGATTCGGACGTCACCCCCGGGGACGCCGTAGGCTTCCTTCACCATCTTCGTTCCCAGCATGGAGCCTGGATTGACCGCGATGACTGACGGGCCCTCGGCGCCGAGCGACGCCGCCAACGCGCGAGACCACATCGTGAGAGCCAGCTTGCTTTGGGCATAGGCGGCGTTGTCGGAGAGCTGAACCTCCCCCGCGAGGGCGCGCAGGCTGACAGGGGCCTGAGCCGCGGACGAAAGGTTGATCACGCGGCCCGATGCCCTCATGCGCGGGAGGAGTCGACGGGTCAACAGAAACGGCGCGATCGTGTTCACCGCAAAGCGTACGTCCAAGCCATCTTCGGTTCGAGGATTCCCCACCCGGAAGACGCCAGCGTTGTTGATCAGCACGTCGAGGTTGTCATGCGCATCAGCTACCTCGTCGGCCAAGGCCTGAACTTCGTCCATTCGGGAAAGGTCCGCGACATACTGCGGGATACGGCCTTCTCCTCGTTGCACGGCCTCGGCGGCTCTGCCGAGTTTGCCGGGATTCCGGCCGTGTAGAAGCACACGGTGTCCCGAGGCGGCCAGAAGCTTCGCGGCTTCGAGGCCAATGCCGTCCGTCGCGCCTGTGATCAGGATGGTCTTATGCATGACTTGCCCCCTAGCTTACGAAGTCCGGGCCTAGCTCGTTCGCCAGGCGCTCCAGTGTGGCCTCAATGCTTGCGCGATTGAAGCGAAGGTTCAGCGCGACGTGATTGACGCCGATGGCCTCTAGCCGACGAAGGTAGGTCCGTAGATGCCGTGCTCCAAGTCGGAGACCAAGGTGGATCGGTTGGGGTCGCGCGTCGGCGTCCTCGAGCAGGTCGACGTAGAGCGGTTGCATCACGGGTTTTGGCTGCAGCCCCGAAGCTTCGGTTCGCGCCCGCCAGTCGGCGATGACCTTCTGCTGGACGGCGGTTTCGCGGGGATAGACCATCCAGCCATCCCCGTTGGTCGCGATCCATTCGGGCTCTTGCTGGCTTCGTCCCGTGATCAACAGCGGCAAGCGTCCCGACACCGGCTTCGGCAGCATGTCGAGCCCTCCCGCTACCTGCCCGTATCCACTGGCGAACGTCGGTGCGTGTTCGGCCATTCTCTGGATGTAGTCGAAGCTCTCCCGGAAGCGCTCACCACGATCTGAGAACGGGAGGTTCATCGCCGGATACTCGTCCGGCCTATCGCCAGACGCGACGCCCAAGATGAGTCGCCCACCGGCGAGCTGGTCGACGCTGGCCGCGGCCTTTGCGACGTGGGCAGGGTGGCGCAATGGCAACACGATGCTCGCCACCCCGAGGGCGATTCGTCCGGTGTGCGCGGCAAGGTACCCAAGATAGACAAATGGGGCGTACGTCTGACCCGCATCGCCGAAGGACGGCACCGAGAACGGCACGTCCCTCAACCATACCGCCGCAAATCCGAGTTCTTCAGCAAGTTGCACGCGAGCCATGTGATCGGACATCGTCGGTACGGGGCTGCGCGGATAGTGTTCGATCGGTACAACGAGGCCGAGCGTGAGTCGCCCCATGCGAAACACCGCATCGTAGCCTTCGTTGATCGACTCAAACCGCGGCTCGGCGGTCGGTTCAAGTGTCGTCGGAGCGGGGGTCACTTCCATGTCGAAGTCCTTCCTGGGTCGGAGCGCGCCCCGGGGGTCGCACGCAGGAACCTACTCCGTTTACAAACGATGATAATCAGCCTTGTATCGAAATCATTATTCGTATATTTTTGATAAAATGGATCTTCTCTCCATCCGGCTGTTCCTCAGGGTGTCCGATCTGGGAGGCATCTCCGCGGCTGCGCGCGATCTCTCGCTCTCGCCCGCAAGCGCGAGCGCGCGCCTCTCGACGCTCGAGAAGGCTCTTGGTTTCCGCCTGTTCAACCGGACGACGAGGGCGGTTTCGCTCACGACTGACGGCGCGGAGTTCCTCCCGTACGCACAGCAGTCCCTCGAGACCCTCGAATCGGGATTGAACGTGGTTCGCGGCGAGTCGGCCGCGGTGACCGGGCTCATCCGAATGACGATGCCGGGGTCCTTCGGACGTATGCATATCTTGCCTCTTCTGACCGACTTTCACGAGCGTTACCCCGGGGTGACGCTCGACCTTCGCCTGTCGGACGAAGTACTCGACGTCATCGAGGGCGCCTACGACCTGATCATCCGGAACGCGCCGTTGCGCGACAGCACGGTGGTCGCGCGCAAGCTCGCGCCGGATCGTCGCCTACTCGTCGCGGCTCCGAGCTACCTCGAGCGGCACGGTGCCCCGTCCACGCCCCACGATCTGAAATCGCACCGTTGCGTGGTCCTGTTGGAGACCAATCGTTGGAAGTTCGAAACCAACGAAGTCATTGAGGTGGATCGCGCGTTTGGCGCGAACGACGGTGAGGCGACGCGCGCGATGGCGGAGAACGGCCTTGGGATCTCGATCAGTTCCCTTTGGAACGCTGGCCCTAGCCTCGACTCCGGGCGTCTCGTCGAGGTGCTGCCGGACTTCCCCCTCGTCACCGAGTCGGCCATCTGGGCGCTCTATCCAAGCAAGCGTTTGGTCCCTCCGAGGGTGCGCGCCATGCTCGACTTTCTGGTCGAACGCTTCTCTCCGGTGGCCCCTTGGGAACGA
>JBCCEK010000220.1:0-6866 GCA_039030295.1 Myxococcota bacterium
GGTGTGTTGTGACTTGTTTGGCGAGACGCAGTGCCAAGAACAGACGGCATGCGAGGTCCTGATGGACGACGACTTCGGGTCATGCACCACGAACGCGGACTGCCCCAACATTGGAGGCTTAGAGTGGATCTGTTGTGGCGTCTTTGGCGAGCCGTTCTGCACTCCGGCGGAGGGCTGCGTCGCTTTCTAACCTCGATCGAGACGCGTGCGTGACGAGCCTCGTCTGGAAGGCGGTTGCTCTCACACCCAAGGTGTCATCCGCGTGGTCGAATGACGCGCTCGGGCGTGACCGTCGCACCACAGTCGGATCCCGGTGTCACGGTGCGTGAACGAGCCGCCTTTCGAAACGCAGAGCTTTTCGGCTTGGCACGACACTTGCTTTTGATCCAAGCATGCCTTCTTGGTCTTATCGCTCGGCCACCTTCGTCTGGGTGCTGTCTACGTTCGGGGTCGTTGCCTCGGGTTGCTTCGGGTCGAGCGAGGCCACCTGTGGTCCAACCGCCTCGTCTGTCGCCATGTCGCTCGAGGATCGGTACGCGCTGGGCTCGGGCACGACGGTTCGCCTTGGCGAGCTTGAAGAGCCCAGCCTGACGTCGAGCGACCCGAGCGTCGTTCGGGTAGCGCCCATGGACGAGGAGGGCGATGTGCGACTTGACTTCGTCGGACTCGGCGCGGCGACGATCACGGTGAGCGACGCGTACGATTCGGCGTCCGCGAAAGTCGCGGTTAGTGCTATCGACCGCTTCGAGCTGGTACTGAACGACTTCGACACCGAGATTCCGCCGATTCCATTCGAGAAGAAGATCATGGTCAACCCGCAGTTCGTGGTTCGGTACTTCGACGAGGAGGGGCGCCTCTACGGGAACGGTCTTGCGGAGACTTCATGGGAGGCGGTAGGGCGCCTGCGAGATCGCTTCTCCAACCGATCGTTGGAGCCCGGGGCGCACGAAGTGACCGTTCGCGCTGGCGGGCTTTCGACAGTAGCGACGTTCATTGTCGTCGATCCCGGGGCGGTCGTCAGACTCGGAATCTTCGAAACGGAGTTGGGGGACGATCGCGTTCGCGTCGATGGAGTGGGCTTCACCGAGATCGACGCGCCAGTTTGGAACGTCCCCACGTACATGGAAGTCGACCGCGAGGGGTATTTGGAGGCCTTCGAATATGTGCGCGACCCTGAAGAGGATCCAGCCATCGTGGTGACCACTGAGCCCTTTGGGTTCTTCAGCGACCCGGTCGAACCAGGTCGGGACGAGATTCGGCGAGAGCGGCCAGTTCCGGAGTACGCCTCCGCGATTGGATCCGCGGAGCCTCGCGGCGTCGGGGCGCCAACCGCCGCGCTGCTTTCGCTGCTGGCCGTGATGTTTGTTGTGCGAAGGCTCACCCAACGGCGCGCTCCTTAGAACCGTAGCGGGTCGCGCTTGGTCGCCGGGCGGAGTGACCCCGTGTAGAGTCCACGCGTCGTGACTCAGGCACCGGAAGCTTACACGCACCACAGGGTGATCGCGCACGGCGGCCCGGGCCGGTTCATCACGCACCTCGTTCTCGAGGAGCTCGGCGGACGTCGCCTGATCTGGCATTCGAGGCGCAACCGGAAGGGGCTCGACCCGGAACCGATCGAGCGACACGGGCGGACTCCCCCCGCACACGCGTTCGTTCTGCGCCCACGTGTGCTTACCTGGTGGATCGGAGCGTCGTTCATGATCGGGGCCGCGCTCTTCGCGATTGGGTCGGCGGGCTTACTTCGCGATTCACAGTTTCGCGGAGCTCCCGTGCTCTTCGTCGGGTCTTTGTTTTTCACGACCGCCGCGTACCTTCAGGTTCTCGAGGTGATCAACGAGCCTCGACACGACACCGGGGTGCGACCGCCGTGGTCCTTCTTTCGACTCGAGACCGAGAAGATTGGGTGGTGGGCGGTCGTGGTTCAGTTCGCGGGGACGCTCCTCTTCAACGTCAATACGTTCGAGGGGATGAGATCGCTCGAACCCGTGCGGGCAGATTGGTGGGTATGGAGTCCCAACGCAGTTGGCTCCGTCTGTTTCTTGGTGGCGAGTACCCTCGCGTACGCCGAGGTCTCGAAGTCGTGGGCCCACCGGCAACCGCGAAACGTGTCGTGGTGGATCGTGGTCATCAACTTGCTCGGATCGATTGCCTTCGGGGTGTCAGCGATCGCGGGTTTCGTGGTTCCCAAGACGGGCGAGATGATCGACGGCCGAATCTCCAACCTGACCACCCTCATTGGCGCGGTCTGCTTCTTCGTCGCGGCGTATCTACTGATTCCCGAGATGACTGCTCGTGCCGATAATTCCCCGGCCGTACAACGAAATCCCTAGAGCCCTGCATCAAACCGCGACATGCTCCTCTCACCAAGGAGCCCAACACGATGGTCACGAAGCAGCGCGAACTTGAAGCTCTCGAGGAGCACGAACGGAACATCACCCCTGTCTATGGCCGCGCTGCGATGGACCGGCCGGTCCCCAAGTACGAGCTCCCCGACACCGGGGTCGACGCGGCGGTTGCATACAACCTCATTCACGACGAGCTGATGCTCGATGGGAGCGCGCGGCTCAACCTCGCGACCTTCGTCACCACGTGGATGGAGCCCGAAGCAGAACGGCTGATGGCGGAGTCGTTCGACAAGAACATGATCGACAAGGACGAGTACCCCTTCACGGCAATGCTCGAAGAGCGGTGCATCAATATCGTCGCGCGCTTGTTCAATGCACCGGAGACGGGTGTCGGAGCCTCGGCGATCGGGTCGTCCGAGGCGGTCATGCTTGCGGGGATGGCGCTCAAGTGGCGGTGGCGACAGCGTCGTCAGCAGGCTGGGAAACCCGCCGACAAGCCCAACATCGTGATGGGCAACAACGTTCAAGTCGTGTGGGAGAAGTTTGCCCGCTATTGGGAAGTTGAGCCGCGGTACATCGAGATGGAACCCGGGCAGTACACGATCACGCCCGACGGCGTGCGCGATGCCATCGACGAGAACACGATCGGTGTCGTCGCGATCCTAGGGGTCACGTACACAGGTGAGTACGAGCCGATCAAGGACATTCACGACGCGCTCGTCGCGTATCGGGATGAGACTGGGGTCGAGGTTCCACTACACGTCGACGCCGCGAGCGGCGGGTTTGTCGCGCCCTTCTTGGAGCCGGAGCTCGAGTGGGACTTCCGGCTGCCTTTGGTGAAGTCGATCAACGTCTCTGGCCACAAGTACGGGCTGGTCTACCCAGGTGTGGGCTGGGTGGTATGGCGATCTGCAGAGGAGCTTCCCGAAGACCTGATTTTTCACGTCGGGTACTTGGGCGGGGATATGCCGACGTTCACGCTCAACTTCTCGCGACCCGGCAACCAAATCGTCGCGCAGTACTACAACTTCATTCGGCTCGGCCGCGAGGGGTACACGCGCGTAATGGTTCAGATGCGGCACATCGCACTTTACCTCTCGAGCGAGATCGAAAAAATGGGCCCGTTCGAGTTGATCACGAAGGGGGACGGGATCCCCGCGTTTGCTTTCTCCCTGAAAGACAGCAGCCGGTTCTCAGTCTTCGACCTCTCCGACAAGCTTCGGGAGCACGGCTGGCAAGTTCCGGCCTACACGATGCCGCCCAAGGTCGAGACGCTGGCGGTGCTCCGAATCGTCGTCCGCGAAGGCTTCAGTCGCGATCTCGCCGACCTCTTCCTCGCCGACCTCAAGTCAGCCGTCGCCCACTTCGAAGCCCAACCCCACTACGAGGCACAGTCCCCCCCCACCACCGGCAAAGTCCACAAGAACTGCTAGGGGTCACTCCGCCCCCCCAAAACCCCAACAACTTCAGCCCCTTACAACCCGCACCGCGAAAACCCGATTTCGCCAAAGCTTGCCGGCGGGCCCCCGGTTTTCGCGGTTTGATCTGCAGGTATTTGGAATTGCAGCTGTTTTGGGGGGGCGGAGTGACCCCGGGTTTTCGCGGTGCGGGTTGCAGGTGGTTGGAATTGTTGGGGTTTTTAGGGGGCGGAGTGACCCCGGAGGGCGCGGAGGTGGGTGACGGTGTCGGTGATTTCGGCGGCGAAGGCTCGGCGTTGGGCGCGGACGTCGGCGCCTACGCCTTTGAGGAGGCCTCGGTGTTCGGCGAGTTGGAGGCCCGTTTTGAAGAGCTCGAGGGTGACCGACTCTGGGCTTTCGAGCTTCCCTTGGAGCACGCGTTGCTGGCCGTACGCCAGGCACCGCTCGAGGAGCACTTCTCGATTGACGTGGCGTGCATCGGGCCACTTCACCAGCTGGTCTGCGACGACGGAGTACGCGTCCAAGAACGGTCGAAGTACCGTCGGCGCGACGTGCGGGTGCGCTCGCTCGAGCCACCCTTCGACGGTTTCGTGGTTGAGGATAGGAAGCTCGTCCCGAGGTCGCCTCCACTCTGGATCCAGGAGCGCCGCCTCGGCAAAGAGGTCGTCGAGGAACGCCTTCCGACTCGAGAAGAAGAACTCGAACTTCAGCAAGTCTCGAAGTCTCATGCAATCCTCCCAGATCGAGTCCCCCAAGTCCTCGGCGTCGCTGTGGCGGGAGCGCTCGAAAGCGACTTCTGTAATCGAGCGATTCACGAGCAAGTGGATCACGGTGTTTCGGTAGAAGGCCGCGACTAGATGTTGGTCCGGTGCGATGTGCCAAACCGGCTCCTCCCCGTCGAACCGACAGAGCAAACCCGACCCGACCAGTTCGCTCAGCGTCCGATGCAACCACCCGGTGACTTCCACTTGGCCGCGAAGTGGGTTTCGGACGGACGGGTGGTGGTCGAGATACCGGAGAAGCGGTGCCATCGCTTCCTGGATTTCGTCGAACGTCAGCGCTCGATCCTCGCTGAGCAAAGCGAAGGTGACGATGGCTGTGGCGTTGGCCGGCGTCGCTTGGTTGATATGGTGGCAGACTTGGACCGCGAAACGCTCGATCCGCTTGTCGCGGGAACGCGGGTCGGCGGCTAGCTCCTCGAGGCGCGCTCTCATATGGATGGGCTCGCCGAAGTCGAGATGCACGGTCGTGTCTTGGCTGACTTGCTTCTTCAAGAACCGTGCGGCCCACGTGAGCCCTTCGGCCTCTTTGCGCGCGCCCAACGCCTCGGACGTCATCGCGCCCACTTCGGCAAGCTGGTCGTACACGACTGACACGGGCACCACCACCATGTCGGGTCCGTCTGTCGCGCACACCGCGTCGGCGACGTACCGAAGCGCCCCAAAACGCGGCGGCCTGAGCTTCCCGGTCCGCGTCCGTCCGCCCTCGATCGACCAACACAGATTGTGGCCTTTTTCAACCACGTACCCGAGATAGCTTCGAAGGGCTGCACGGTAGACCTGGTCGTCCTTGATCGTGCGGCGAATGAAGATGGTGCCGGTACGCCTCAGAATGGCCCCGAGCGGCCAGTAGTCGTTGTTGTCCCCGCCGAGAATGAACGCTGGCGAGATCCCTGCCCCGACGACGGCGTTCTCGAGGTAGAGCATGTCCAAGTACGACCTATGGGCGGGGAGCCAAGCGATCGGATGATCCGCGTCGACCTCGCGCAGCCGTGCGAGTGCGTGTCGGTCGACCTTGACGTTGACCCGGTCCGTGACGAGCGAGAACAAACCGCGTCTTGCGACCGTGGCGAGCGGCTGATGGGCTGTCACCATTGCCTCGAAAGCCTCTGTCGCCCGCCGTCGGATCACGTCGATCGGCTCCGCCAGTTCGTCGCTGAGCTGCTCTAGTCGTGCGCGGAACGATTCTCGCTCGATCAGTTCTTGAACGTTGGCACTCACGGTGGCGGTACTCCTGGTCGTCGACTCGGGCCCTTTGCTCGATCGACGTGAGGCGCGAGGATAGCGGTTTTGGAGTCCTAGGTCATCGCCCGAGGCGTGCCGCACAGCGCGAGCGCTGCCATGGTTGCCGGCCTCGCACGCCGCCTGCCGCCACCGTCGAGACGATCACGCTACGTGAACATCGAAGATCAGAGGCCTTGAAGATGTCTCACCGCCTCATTGGCCGCAGCGCGCAGACAGGCGTTCGTGTTGACACGCTTGCGTCCTAGTCCGCCGCGCGGCCGGTTTCGTGCCTTGCGAAGCGCCGGAACGGCTCGCTTGTCTCCGAGGGCGCGGAGTTTCGAGATCGCCGCTTTTCGGTCAGCGCAGGTCGCGCCCTGTTTGAGGTCGAGGGTGTAAGACGCGAGGTGGTCCACATCCTTCCCGAGACCGACCTCGTTGGCTACGGTCATCGCATGCTGGCGCCGGCGCAGATCCTTCGATGCGGATGCCAGGTCGATGAGTTGGGTCGTCGCCGGCCCGTCGCCCGCAGCGGTCACGAGAGTGCCCAGCAGATCGATAGCCGCGTCCGCCACCTCCGGGCTCGAGTCCTTGTGCAGCATGCGCTCGACGTTGTCTCGCATGCGCTTGTTGTTGACCAGCTTCGGGTCGAGTGAGATCGCCTCCTCGTAGGCGATCAATGCAGGGACGAACATGTCCTTGCGTGCCTGTTCGTGGCCAAGGCTCATTGCCGCGTACGGCTTCTCGTCAGGAGGCGGCTCGCGCATTCCGAAGACAAAGATCCCGGCCACGATTCCAAGAACAACGACGAAACCACTGATCGCGGCGAGGAGCATCCGCCTCTGTTTGGGCGGCGCTTCCTCGCGGACGCCTGGCGCCCAAGAAGGTATCAGGTCTCGAACGAGATCCATGTTGTCGGTCGAGGCTTTGCGTGGCGCGGCGGCTCCGGGCGCGTCGGCAGCGACCGGGGTCTCGACTCGCGCGTCGTTGGCGGGTGTTACGCGGCCTGCGGCAACCGGCTGGTTCGTGATGCCTTCCGGCACGGCGAGAATCGCGTCGATTCGCGCGATGTACTCGGTTGCGCTCGCGATCCGCTTGTCCAC
>JBCCEK010000221.1:0-6813 GCA_039030295.1 Myxococcota bacterium
GGTTTCATCTCGGGACCGAGCTTGGCGTGGAGGGTACAGCCCGCGTCTCCCAGAAACACGCACCGCCCGGTGTCACTCCGCATCATCAAGACCGCTGCGTCTTCGTCCTCGTGACGATCGATCGCATCTTCCGAGATCATCGACACGAACTCGACGTCTTCCTCGTTGAGCGGACCGACCGCATGGATGTCTGTGCAGCACAGCCCGTCCCCTTCGCACCGAAAGCGGGCGTCGGTTCGCACGCGCAGTGGCTCCCGCCTCGGTGGTCGACTCACGACGGATCCAGATGAGGTTTGGTCGCGAGGTAAAGAAGCTCCATCCCGTCTCGGACCTCCGCGTCGCGGGGTGGGTTGACCCACTCTTCACCCGTCGCCGGGTCGCGCAGGCCGATCACGAGGCAACCTGTGCCGGCGCGCACATGATCGCTGAGTTCGTCGAACGACCCAGGGACTCGGGCGTCCTGTGGAATGGGGCCCACGTACAGGTTCTGGTGTCCAGGGAAGACGACGCGACTCGTGGCGTCGGCGACACCAGGAAAGGCGACCGCGTGAGCGAGCAGCGAGTACCCGACTCGGCGAGTTTCGACGACCTCGTCGGCCCCGGCGGATCGCGCATGTTGAACGTTCTCGGAGTCGAGCACCTCGGCCACGATATGGAGAGGCTTCTTGCGTCGCGCCGCGATCGGGCTCTGCGCGAGGTGGGCTCGGATCGTGAACGTGGTTAGGATCGTCGTCGCATCGGCTTCCTGCGGGCGGACGCGGCGAGAGCCCGTGATGATGACGTTGGCCGCCTGAAGGATGCGTGCCTTGTCGAGCTCGCTCTCTTTGGTCGGATCCCCCTCGACCCACATGAACTCGGGCGGGAGCGATCGAGGTCGTTGGTAGGGTCCGAAGAACACGACAGGGCGTTCGTCCGTGTCGATCTCTGCGACAAGGACGTCGAGGAGCATGCCGCTTCCCATCTCGTAGCCGCACACGACGATGTGGTTGACGTAACCAGTCATTCGAAACTGCTCCTCCCGGATGCTGAGTACCGCATTCAACAAGCTATGGCCGACGATCCCGGCAAAGAGCGCCAGGGTGAACATCCCCCCGACCATCATCGCGCCGCCAATGACGCGACCGATCGTGGTCACCGGCGTGATGTCCCCGAATCCGACCGTGGTGATCGTCACCAACGCCCACCACAACCCGTCCCCGACACTGTTGATGTCGGCGTTCCAGGCTCTCTCGACCAGAAACAGGCTGATACCGCCGAGGATCGTTTCGACCCCGAGCACCGAGAACGCGAACGTGAAGAGGAGCCGATCCTCCTGGAAGGCGCGTGTGATGCCGTAGAACGGGTTGGCGTACCGAAACAACCGCGCCGTGCGAAGGAGCCTGAGAAGGCGCAGCACGCGTAGCCCACGTAGGGCGGGGACCAGCGCGAGCACCGTGAGAATGTCGATCAGCATCAACGGTGTGAGAGCAAACCGGATTCGAGCAGAGACCTCGGCGCGAGCGCGACCCAGCGGATTGACCTCGAAGACCTCAAGCGCAGGAGGCCGAAACGTAAGGATGCGCAGGGAGACTTCGATCGAGAACAGGACCAAGATCACCCGATCGAACTGCTGGAGCACCACGTCTCCGCGGGAGCCGTCCGGAAAGAAGGGCTCGAGCGCAAGGAGCACGATCGAGAGTACGATCAGGACCCAGACGGCACCTTCGACGACGCGGTAGGCATCCGAGCGCGGCTCGTGAAACGCAGCGTGCAGAGAGTCGCGCACAGACATGCACACCGAGGATCAGACGCAACTCATCAGGTGTCAACTGTAACGAGCGATGCGCTCTACTCCGCCGCGACCGGGGTTTCCTCGACGGCATCGAGATCGATGGCGTCGGCCAGGATCTCCGCGATGTCGCGTTGCGCGATGTCTTCGTCCTTATCTTGCTTCTTGAGGCCGTCGGTGAGCATGGTCATGCAGAAGGGACAACCGCTCGCGATCGTCGTCGCACCTGTGTCGAGAAGCTGAAGCGTGCGCTTGTTGTTCACGCGCTCTTCGCCTTGCTCTTCCATCCACATCTGGGCGCCTCCTGCACCGCAGCAAAGGCCCTTCTTCCGGTTCCAGTAGTCGACCTCGGTGAGCTCGAGCCCCTCGATCGATTCCAGGATCTTTCGCGGAGAGTCGTAGACTTGGTTGTATCGGCCGAGGTAGCAGCTGTCGTGATAGACGACTTTGCCCCGAACCGGCTTCGATGGAACGAGCTTGCCCGCAACCAAGAGCCCGTTGAGGAAGTCGCTGTGGTGAACGACGTCGTACTGGCCGCCGAAGTCTCCATACTCGTTGCCAAGCGTGTTGAAGCAGTGCGGACACGCGGTGATCACGGTCTTCTTCGAAACGTCGTAGCCGTTGAGGGTTTCAACGTTTTGCTCAGCGAGCATCTGGAACAGGTACTCGTTGCCGGCGCGTCGCGCCGGGTCGCCGGTGCACGTCTCTTCGGTGCCGAGGATCGCGAAGTCCACCCGCGCCTTTTGAAGGAGCTTCGACACCGCCCGGGCGACTTTCTTTGCGCGGTCATCGTAGCTTGCAGCACAGCCGACCCAGTAGAGCACCTCCGCATCGGGCTTGTCGCTCAGCGTCGGGATGTTCATCCCGTCCGCCCAGTCGCCCCGATCCATCGCAGAGAGGTTCCATGGGTTGCCGTTGGTCTCGATCCCGTTGAACGCGCCTTGGAGCTCACCGGGGAACTCGTTCTTCATCATCACTTCCTCGCGACGCATGCCGATGATCTTGTCCACGTAGGAGATCATGACGGGGCACTGCTCTTCGCATGCACGACAAGATGTACATCCCCAGATGACATCCGGATGCAAGATGTTCGGCACGAGATCGACGACAGTGCCGCCAACGAAGTAGCCTCCCTCGGGCGCTTCCGGGAAGGTGTGAATCGCTTCTTCGCCATCGCTTGGCTTGGGAGCGGATGCCGGGGCGTCGCTCGGCTCGGCCACCAGCGCGTCTTTGCCGAACATCGCGTCTTCGGTCGCGTACAAGTGGTCGCGAAGGGCGAGCGTGAGGTGCTTCGGCGAGAGCTTCTTGTTGGTGATGTAGGCTGGACAGTTGTCGCTGCAGCGACCGCACTCGGTACACGTGTACAAGTCCATGATGTGCTTGTACGTGAGGTCTGTGACCTGATTGATGCCCAGCGACTCCTCGCGCTCCACCTTGCCTTCGAGGTCGTCGACTTTCGGTAGTGCGTTTGGACGACGGTCGTAGGCAAACACGTTCGGAATGACCGTGAGCACGTGGAAGTGTTTTGAGTAGGGAAGAATGTTGAGAAAGATCAACACGAACGCCGAGTGCCACCAGAAGCCGGCATGCTGCCAAGCGCGAACGGCCCCGTCGCTCTCGAGCGCCGAGAGGAGCTGGGCGGTGATGCCTCCGAACGGTTCCCACCAACCGGCATGGATCGGTTCGCCGAGGGCGCGCGACTCGAGAACGAGTGAGCCGCCCACGTAGAGGAAATCCGCAAGCATCATTGTGATGATGATGAAGAGGATCAGAATCGGTTCGGTGAAGACGTAGCGGTTGGCGTGGTGACCGAGGGTCATGCGGGGCTTGTCTTGCACCTCTTTGGGGTCACCGCTGTCTTTGCCGCGCTTCACCCATCGGAGGTAGAGAAAGGCGAGCGAGCCCGCGATCGCACCGGCGGCCGCCAACTCTTTGATCAGCGAATACCCGCGACCGACGATGTGGTTCTCGCTCAGCAGTCCCCAGAAATCGAAACTGGGATCGAACCCGCGGCCCCACAGCATCAAGCTGTTCAGCAAGAGGACCTGGAACGCGATGAAGATGCCAATGTGCGCGAACCCTGCGAGGGAGTAGTTGGGCATCTTCTTCTGCCCGAAGGCGTAGACGAGTGTGGCGGCCACGCGGTCTTTGATCTGCTCTGACGACCAATCGAACCGGGGGTCGGGAACGCCCACCTTCACTTGCCTCAGTCGCCGAAACGCCGACCAAGAGAACAAGCCTAGCGTGCTCACCAACAGCAACGTCATCCACATCGGACCCATCGTCTTCTCCCTGACTTCGAGCGCGGCGTTATTGGAAAAGTAGGCTCGCGCTGTGCGGAGGTTTAGGGGTGCGGCGCTTCCAAGTCAAATCCCGTATGGGCTGCAGCCTCGCGTCTTTGGCCTTGCTATGATGGCGTGGTTGTGGGTCGGGCACTTTCCATAATTCTGCTGGGAGTGACTGCATGCACACCCCCCGCCCCAAGGACGATCCCCCGCGTCGTGGACGGTGAGATCGAGCATGGCGCGTTCGTTTCCGCGTTCGCCTATGAATGGTTCGTCGAGGGGGAGGTGGCGGCGGCCAAAGGCCGGCACGACGAGTCCGCGATCGCACTCGAGACGGCCAACGCATCGCCTTCGGACGATGCCCTCCTGATGGCGCGGCTCGCGGAAGAATACGAGATGAGCGGTGCCTCCCGCAGGGCCGATCGGACGCTATCCGTCGCGAGGCGGAGTGATCCGCAATCGGCCCGTGTCTGGTTGGCGAAGGGTCGAATTCACATGCTTCGTGCGGAGTACGACGAAGCCATGCGAGCACTCGTCACCGCCAGCAAGCGTGATCCAACTTCCGATGAGATCGCGATCGCGCTGGGGCGCGCGCTTCGGACGCAAGGGCTGCGCTTGCGCGCGAACGCGGTGTTGATCGCCTACATCGAGCGGAACTACGACACCGAGACGGAAGGCGCACGTCGTGTGCTCCTCGAGCTCGCGCGTACCGACTCCGACCCGCAGACCCTGCAGCGCGCGTTGGCGCTCGGCGCGAGTGAGGACCGCGATCGCGAAGCGTTCCTGGCGGCGGAGTTGGCGTACAAGGCCGGCCAGCCGGCACTCGCCGCACGACTGCTCGACGGGGCCCTGGAGACGCCTGAAAGCCGAGCGCTCTGGCTGCGCGCCGCGATCCGGAGCGGCGATCGCGCTTCTGCTCGCGACTTCCTCGTGTCGACCCCGAGCGACGCGCTCGGTGGACCAGCCAAGCACGCGGCGTGGCTTCTCGAGCTCGGTGAGCCGACCCTCGCGCTCGAAGTCCTCCAATCAGAGACGCCGAGCCCAAGAGTCGTGACCCTCCGTGGGCGCGCGTTGGCTGACAGGGGTGACTACGTCGCCGCGACGCGGGCACTCTCGGGCGTGCCCCACGGGAGTTCCACCTACGACGGGGCGCGCCTCGCTTTCGCCGAGTCCGCCAAAGCCCGAATCCGCGAGGGCGCTGCGGCCGAAGCCTTGAGCTCCGCCCCGAGCGACTCTCGGGAGGTACGGTTCGAGCTCGCAAAGCTCTACCTGTCGCAAGGGGACCTGAAGCGCGGACTTCGGCTCTTCGATCCCAAGCGCCCGTCCGATCGCCCAGCGATCGCGAGGCTTTTCGAAGAAGCAGGGCACTCGAGAGAGGCCTCGGCGTACTACGCGACGATCGACGAGCAGGCACCCGAGTCGGCCGCGGTGCTCGCACGGGCCGCAGCAGAGAGATTGATGGCACGCGGCCGTTACGAGCCGGCCGCCGAAGTGCTCCGTCAGTGGACGGCGTCGTCGCCCGACGACCTCTACGCGCGCGCCCGCCTGATCGAGATCCTCACCCTACTCGACCGGTCGTCCGAAGCCACCGCCGAAGCCCACGCCCTACTCCCCTACATCCACCACCCCGCCCTCCTCAAGAGGGTCACTCCGCCGACCCAGAACGCAACCGATTCCAAGCACTTGGAGACCGCACCGCGAAAACCCGAATCGCAGCCCACCCAAACCGCACCCGTCAGCCAAGACTAGCCGCCCCAAGAAAGCGCGCGCTGGCGGCCTAAACCGCGCTCGGCTGAACGTGAGCGAGCGAGACGCAGGTGTCGGAGTCGCTCGCAAGGCGCGAACCCGCAGGAATAGCAACGCTATTTCAAGGGTGAGCAACGCCGCGAGCGGCTTCGAGAACAAGTCGCAGCCGCTCGGTCTCAGGTGGGCGCGGTCTAGTACTCGCCGAACAAGTCTTGGATTCGAACGTCGAGTGCGGTGGCGATCTTGTAAAGAGAGCTGATGGACGCGCTCGACTCTGCGCGTTCGATCTGAGAGAGCAGAGAGACGCTCAGGCCCGTACGCCGCGCCATCTGCTTGAGCGTCAGACCACGGTCCTTGCGAAGACCTCGAATCGTTTCGCCGATGACGCGATGGAGGTTTTCTTCCGGCGTTCGAAGGAGCCCTTTTTTGCGCATGACGCGGTCGAGCACTTCTCGAAACTCATCCGGATTGAATGGCTTCTTGAGGTAGTCCACGGCGTCGAGCTTCATCGACTGAACAGCCGTATCGAGCGACGGGTACCCCGTGAAGATGACGACGGCGACGTCGCTGTCGACTTTGCGGATCTGCTCGAGGACCTCAACCCCGCCGAGACCTGGCATCATCAGGTCGAGGACCACCAGGTGGTAACCTCCATCCTTCACTTCCTCCGGTGCGTCCTTCGGATCGGCGACGGTGGTGACCTCGAAGCCATCCTTCGTGAGGAAGGTCTCCATGAACTCCAAGATCGCCTGGTCGTCGTCGACGACGAGTACTTTTACCGGTGGTAGCGCCTTTGCCATCTTGCCTCCGCCACAAATCTATCTTCACACAATTTTATCTTCAGTGTTCGATTCTAGTCGGGGCGAGAGGATTTGAACCTCCGACCTCACGGTCCCGAACCGTGCGCGCTACCAAACTGCGCTACGCCCCGTATTTCAAGCTCGGCGGAATCTAGCGTTGTGATGGAGACCTGTCAACGAGCTATCCTACATGCACCCACACGAAGCATTGATA
>JBCCEK010000222.1:0-6702 GCA_039030295.1 Myxococcota bacterium
GGGCAGCGTTTGATGCAGCACGCCGATGGCTATGTCGCCACCCTAGTCGCTGGTGAAGTCATCGCCAGGGACGGTCGACTCACGGGGACCCGACCAGGGCGCCTCGTTCGGGCAGGCCGCTAGCAGCCTAGGGCGGCTCCGACCCACATCCACGACCCATCACCCGCCAACCGGGCCATCGGCGTTCCTGCTTCGACGACCGACCGCCGCGGTGCGAGGAATCTGGAGGTTACAAAAAGTAAACTTAAACCTTGCCTTGCCTGATTCCGAAGTTTACACTTCGTTAA
The DNA here is from genome assembly GCA_039030295.1 of Myxococcota bacterium. Lineage (GTDB taxonomy): Bacteria > Myxococcota_A > Polyangia > Polyangiales > Houyiibacteriaceae > SG8-38. The sequence continues at coordinate 288 of JBCCEK010000222.1, forward strand.
ATAATGGTGCAGAGCATTGATAATACTCATGATTTAGCTCCCCCGAAAACGGTTCCCAGGCACCGCGGACACTGGCTCTGGGGTGGGTTCTTCGACTTCCAGCGCGACCGCGCGGACTTCTTGCTTCGCGGCCACGAGGAGTACGGAGACGTCTTCGTCACGCGCGTGCTGACCGGTCAGTCCTATTTCATCCGAGATCCGGCGGTCGTGAACGCGATCAACGTCACGCACGCCAAATACATCGACAAGCCCAAGGTGGTGAAGCAGATGTGGCGCCCGTTCCTCGGCAATGGCCTGGTACCGAATGGAGGCCCTGCATGGAAGCGTCAGCACAAGCTGATCCGGCCCGGCTTTCACAAGCTCCGCATCGACGCGTACGCGCCAACGATGGCCGAGTACACCCGCGACCTCTTACGTGGATGGGCCGAAGGCGAAGAACGTGACTTCCGTCAAGACATGGTCGAGCTCACCCTTCGCGTCGTTGCGAAGACTCTCTTCGACACCGACCTCGCGCACGACTCACGGACGGTGCACGATGCCATGGTGCACATCGTCGAGGCGTTGATCGATCACGCCCAGACGCCCGTTCCTGCGCCCCGATGGTGGCCGTCCGAACGCAATCGACGCATGGTTCGGGCGCTTGACGCCATGGATGGCGTGATCACGCGCCTCATCGCCGCGCGTCGTCGCGACAACCGCGACCACGGGGATCTCTTGTCGCACATGGTCTTCGCGACAGACGAACAAGGCGGGATGTCCGACCGGCAACTCCGTGACGAATGCATGACCTTGATCTTTGCTGGCCACGAGACGACGGCGCACAACCTGACCTGGGCGTGGTACCTGATGGCCAGTCACCAAGACAAAGTCGAGCACGCCCGCGCCGAAGTTGACCGCGTCATCGGTCGTAGGCCGATCACCGTCGACGACCTTCCGCGCCTCCCCTACCTGGCGATGTGCGTCAAGGAATCGCTTCGGCGGCTGCCCGCGGTTTGGATCTACGGCCGAGAGGCGCTCCAGGACCTGAGACTCGGCGACTATGTTTTTCCGAAGGGCGCCGTCTTGGCGATCAGTCCGCTGGCCCTCGGTCGAAACCCCAAGTACTTCGACAATCCCCTCGAATACAGGCCCGAGCGTTGGACCCGAGAGTTCGAGCGAGCGCTTCCGAAGGGCGCTTACGTGCCTTTCGCCGCCGGTCCGCGGGTCTGTCTCGGCAAGCAGTTCGCGCTCATGGAGATGCAGCTCGTCCTCGGTACGCTTCTGCAAAACGTCGAGTTCAACCTGCTCGATGGCTTCGTGCCTGACCTTCTACCCGAGATCTCGCTCAACCCCGGCGAGCGCGGCATGCGGATGCGCGTCCGATTCAGAGACGGTGCGCCCGTACTGGCCGGAGGGCGCACCGATTCTGATCCCGTCACCGGCGTTCACGCAGCGTAGCCTAAACTCGCTTCTCGTGAGCCCGAGCTTTTTCGGGGTCGGCACAGACGTACTGGATGCGAGGTCCGACGTCTCTTCCAGGCGCTTCTTCGCCGCGTGCCTGGATGCGGCGGTCGCAGCGACCCACCGTGCGGAAGCTTCCGCCACCGCCCGGTGGTGCCAACCGCGCTTCGAAGTCGCGTTAGTTGACGACGTCGGTGGCGGCCGCTTCTCCGCCCTCTTTCATACCCTCTTTGACACCGCCCTCTTGTCCAGCGGCAACGCCTGCCTCGACGCCGGCCTTGCCAGCCGATTCGGCGCCTTCTGTCACTTGCTCTTTCATGGCGCTTGAGTCGTCCTTGCACGCGCCGCTGAGGCTGAGCGCGAGGAGCGCGGTCCCGATCATCAGGTGTTTCACGATGGAGCTCATGTTGGTCTTCCCCTTCATCATAGGCGGGCGTTTTTGCCCGTCGGTGGGCGTTTAGTACGGTCGATCGAGATTCCGGTCAAGGCTGAAACCGGCCGTTTCTCGCGCACTTTAGGCCCCGCGGAGCGCTCCTGACCACGAATGCGCCCGGTACAGCGGCCATTGGGCTCACCATCAAGGGGTGGAGGCCGTCCACTGGTAGAGTGCAAAGGCTGCACCGGCCAGAAACAGGACTGCAAAGACGGCAAACCACTGCCGCCGAATGTCGTTGACGAGCGCGAAGCTGTCGACCGACTGGACCGACTCCGTCTGCCCGCATGTGGGGCACGGCGGGCGGTTCCCGCCTTCCTCCAAAAAGAACTCCCGCTCGCAGAGCGCGCAGTAGTAGTCCCCGGCCATCGCGCGAGCATACCTCCCTTGGACGCGCTACACCACGCCCCATGAACGCTCGTCCTGACACGGAGGAACGCCAGGAGAACGCACCCAACTTCGTCCACGATCTGGTCGAGAAGGAGGTCGCTGAAGGCCGCGAGCAGGGGTCGGTCGTGACCCGATTCCCGCCGGAACCGAACGGGTACCTGCACATTGGCCATGCAAAGTCGATCTGCCTCAACTTCACAACCTCCGAGTTGGCGACACCTGGACGGGGACGATGCCACCTTCGATTCGACGACACCAATCCTGAGGCCGAAGACACCGAGTATGTCGAGGCGATTCGGAGAGACGTTCGCTGGTTGGGTTTCGATTGGGGCAGCCACGAGTACTTCGCGTCGGACACGTTCGAGCGTCTCTACGAATGCGCGCGCTCACTCGTCGAACGCGGGCTGGCCTACGTCGATAGCCAAAGCCTGGAAGAGATCCGTGAAGGCCGCGGCGACTTCTACAAGCCTGGCGTCGATAGCCCGTTTCGCGATCGCGAAGTGGCCGAGAACCTCGACCTGTTCACCCGCATGCGCGCCGGGGAGTTCGAAGACGGAGAGCACGTGCTCCGTGCGAAGATCGACATGGCGTCCCCAGACGTCAACCTCCGCGACCCTTTGATGTACCGAATCCGCAAGGTCTCACACCACCGCACCGGCGATGATTGGTGCATCTACCCCATGTATGACTACGCGCATCCGATGTCGGATGCGTTTGAGGGTGTCACGCACTCGCTCTGCACGCTGGAGTTTGCCCATCACAACCCGCTCTATCAATGGTTCGTGTCTCAGTTCGAGTTTGACCCGGTTCCACGTCAGATTGAGTTCGCGCGCTTGAACTTGACCTACAACGTCATGAGCAAGCGCTTGTTCAAGCGGCTCGTCGAGGAGGGGCACGTCGATGGCTGGGACGACCCTCGGATGCCCACCATTGCCGGCGTTCGCCGCCGAGGCTACACCCCCGCCGCGATTCGTCGTTTCGCAGAACGCATCGGCGTTTCGCGGCGCGACAGCGTGGTCGACATCGAGCTCCTCGAGCACGCGCTAAGGGAGGACCTCAACGCGACGAGTCCTCGGACGATGGCTGTCCTCCGGCCATTGCGACTCGTCATCGAGAATCTCGATGCGGACGCGGAGATCGCCCTCGACGCGCCGTACAACCCCACCGATCCAAGCTTTGGATCGCGCGCACTTCACCTAACCCGCGAGTTGTTCGTCGAGCGGGACGACTTCATGGAAGAACCTGCCAAGAAGTGGTTTCGTCTCGCTCCCGGCAAAGAAGTCCGGCTCCGCTACGCCGCGCTCGTCACCTGCAACGAAGTCGTCAAGAACGACGCGGGTGACGTGATCGAGCTTCGATGCACCTGGGACCCGGCATCCGCTGGGGGCAATGCGTCGGATGGCCGCAAGGTCCGCGGGACGATCCATTGGGTGAGCGCGCGCTACGCCGTCGACGCCGAAGTCCGACTCTACGACCGGCTCTTTCGCGTGCCTAACCCAATGGAGGAGTCGAAGGACGGCGATTTCATCGACACCCTGAACCCCACTTCGCTCGAAGTGATCCACGATGCCAAGCTCGAGCCCTTGCTCGCGTCGCGTTCCCCGGAAGAGCGCGTCCAGTTCGAGCGGCTCGGCTACTTCGTGGTCGACCGAGATAGCCGCCCCGAGCGGCTGGTCTACAACCGAACGATTCAGCTCCGAGACTCCTGGGCGAAGCTCGCAAAGAAGGGCTGAGGATTTGCAGCGTCTCAGAAAGGCTAATCAAAACAGGCGTTTCTACCCACTCGCATTTATTAGCAATGATTTGCATGTTTCGTATTTCGCCTTAATATAGTGCCTGCGCCATGCAGGTTACCGCCCGCAGCATCATCACCGAGACACTGTCGGTGGCCGAGTCCACCGGCCACCCGGTCGCGCCCGTCCGGACCCTGATCGATTCGTGTGCGATTTTCGGCTTCACCGCCAACACGGTCCGGGTGACCCTCGTGAAGATGCGCGCCGACGGGGCGGTGGTATCGGAGGAGCGCGGGAACTATCAACTCGGGCCTCGGTCGCGCGAGCTCAGCCATCGGGTCATGGGATGGCGTGACGTCGCCAATCGCACCGTCGATTGGGACCAGTCATGGGTCGCTGTCTATGTGGGCCACCTGCCGAGGAGCGACCGGTCGGCCCTCGGTCGGCGCAAGCGGGCGTTGCGGCTCCTCGGGTTGCGGGAGCTCGAGGATGGACTCTTCGTTCGCCCGAACAATCTCATCGGTGGCGTCACGGAGGTTCGTGCCAGCCTCGGACGGCTCGGCGCGGAACCCAACGCGGTTTGTTCTCGAATCGACGAGCTGTCTTCGCACGACGACACGCGTGCCCGCAACCTGTGGGACATGGTGGCGACCATCCGAGGCTACCAGGAGCTTCGGGAACAACTCGAAGCGAGCTTCCGAGCCCGGGCTGACCAGCCACTCGTCGAGGCCGTCCGTGAGGCGTTCCTCCTCGGGCGTGAGGTGATCCGTTCGGTCACGCTCGACCCACTGCTTCCCCCCGAGATGTGCCCGACAAACGAACGAGACCAACTCGTTCAGGCGATGCGGGAGTACGACGAAACCGGCCGCGAGTTGTGGTGGCGGTACATGAAGTTCAACGAAAGAGAGGCCGCAGAATGAACGACTCGACTCCGATCGACTGGCGGAAATCCTTCACGAAAGAAGAGATCACGGAGCTACGCCAGCACAGCGATTGGCACGGTTGGCTCACACTCGTCACCGACTACGGCATGATCGCCGCATCGATGGCGCTCGTGGCGTACGTGCCGAGTGCTTGGACTGTCGTCTTGGCGCTCGTTGTGATCGGGACCCGTCAACTCGGTTTCGCAGTCATCTTGCATGAGGCCTCTCACCGCACGCTGTTCAACAATCGCAAGCTCAACGACTGGGTCGGGAACTGGCTCGCGGGGTATCCGATCTACATCAGCATGGACATGTATCGTCCGCACCATCTCGACCACCACGGGAAAACCTGGGGCGACACCGATCCCGATCGCGAGTTGGCAGATGGATTCCCGGTGTCGAAAGCGAGCATGGCCCGCAAAGTGCTTCGTGACCTTCTCGGGATCACCGGCCTCAAGCAACTGATCGGAACGAGCTACGTCGCTTACAAAGTCATTCGCCGCCAGGAGATCGGGCAGGGCACCCTTCCGATGCGCCTCGATCGCGACCGCATGATTCGTTTGGTCGTCGGTACGGTCGTGACCAACGCCGTCTTGTTCGGGGTCCTCTGGGCGCTCGGGCACCCACTTCTCTATCTCTTGTGGTTTGGCGCCTGGCTGACGACGAACAAGCTCGTCGTACGCCTGCGGTCGATGGCCGAGCACTCCGCGGTGCCGTCACCTCACCCCGGCGACCCCTTCGGCAACACCAGAACGACGCTCACGAGCTGGTGGGAGCGTGTTCTCTTGGCCCCCCACCACGTCGGCTTCCACCTCGAGCACCATCTCGTCATCACCATCCCCTACTACAAGCTTCCGCGGTTCCATCGCATGCTGGGGGAGCGTGGTTTGCTCGAGAACGCCTGTGTCGAGAAGGGTTACGTGCGTGTCCTGGGCAAGATGATCGCCTGAGGATGAAATAGTCCCGGGCTCTCCTGTGTTGAACGGGGGAGCCAATGCAGAGCTTCGGAAGAGAAACATCTCCCACGTCATGCGCACGGGGCCGTATGGCCAAGATCGACGAATCCCACGTGACGAAGACGACCTCGATAACGGGCGAGGTCTCGAACGCACCACAGTGCGTGCTCGTCGCGTGTACGCTCCGCGATCGCCATACGGAGCGCAGCGTGGGAGATGTCACTCGCCGAGAAGCCATGCGGCGGCCGCAATTTTCCTGCCCACCTGTGGGCCCACCGGCCGAACCTCTTCTCGCGTAAACACGGGGCCGCGGCTGCCCTTCACGAATGCCAGTTGGTGTTCGTGTCGTGGTGGCCGCGGCCCTCGGTGGTGCGACGGTGTTCGATCGAGTTTCCGATCGAGCGTTCTAGGCAGCCTCAAGTGCTCCCCCGGCGATCCCGAACTGCTCGGCCTGGCTTCGGAGAGACGATTGGAGGCTCTTACGAGCGCGGTGCAACCGGGACATCACCGTACCGATGGGTGTGCCCATCTCCTCGGCGA
>JBCCEK010000223.1:0-6669 GCA_039030295.1 Myxococcota bacterium
CTTCACGTTGAGCGTCACGTCAGGGTTGGGTACCCCGCAGGCTCGCGCCATCGCACTGCCAGGCGTCGCTGGCCGTGACCAGGACGCGCGGGGCGACTCCGTCGTCGATGGAGAGCTGCGTGCTCAACCGTTGCGGAGTGTCGGTGTTGCAGAAGAGTCCAGGTCGGATCGACGTACCCTCGAACGATAGCGAGATCGTCGCGGCGCCGTCTTCGCGGGTCACGACAGCCTCGACGGCGACGCCGCCTGTGCCACCGCGGTAGGTGGCGGCGTCGTCCGACGCACTCACGAGGCGCAAGGCGACGTCGTTCAGAGCAGCCCCCGCCGGCGTCCGCACCAGCTCTTCACCCCAGGTGGTGAACAGTGCGCGTTCCAAGACGACCGTCGCCGATGCAAGATCGACCTCGATGGGCGCGGACGATGTCAGCGCGAGTTGCCCCGACGTCCAGGAACCCTCGCTCGGGATTTCGCTTGGGTCGACCTCTCGTGCGGCCTCGACTCGAGTCTCCTCGCACGGGATGTCGATGCTCCGTGACCCGCGGGTGACCATGCCACGCCCGTCGCGCGCCTCGACGGACAACTCCTTTGTCCCGCACTCCGTCGGGGTGTACGAAATCGACACGGGACGGCGCTCGCCCTCCGGGATGTACGAAACGAGCTCTTCGTCGACCGCTTCGCGCACCATCGGGTCGCGGTCGAAGAACGTCACACTGACCCCGTTGGCCGGTCCGCCTTGGGCCCGGAGCCGCGCGCGGACACGAAGCTTGTGGCCGACGCGGCGGACCCCCTCGATGTCGAGGCTGTCGATGTAGACGCCTCCGTTGCGGGCCTCATCGAGCGGGATGGGTTCACTCGTCGCTTGCGGAAGGACGGTGAAGACCTTGCGGTAGAAGCCGAGGTTGTTACTCCAGGTCTCGAGCTTGACGTCGGTCATCCAAGTACAGGTCGGCACCCCGTCGACCTTCGGGCACGGACAGTCGGTTGCACCATCCGGGCACAGGCCAAGATTGGGGACTTCCCCAAGCAGGTTGCCGTCGGAGTCTTCGGCCCAAGCCAGGACCCAGAAGACATACGTCTTGGCGACTTGGGGTGCGAGGCCGGTCGTGTCCCACGTGGCAAACGCACCTTTCCAGTTGTAGACGGCGTCATCCGGATCGCAGCTGTCCATCGCGGGCTCCGACGGGAACGCAGGAATCGGCGTGAGCTCGATCGTGTCACTCCCGACGAGGAAGCTCGGCAGAGGCTGACCAGTTGTTGCGCTCTTCGCGCGATCCTCGCCATCCCACTCCTGCCCGTAGATCTGCACCTTGACCTTGGACCCCGTGGGCATCTCCTCGAGGCTCGTGTTGTAGACCCGCACGCCGATCAGCGCCTTGGACCCATCGACGATGGTGTCACCCGTGCCGCCCGGGACGGAAGGCAACCCGTTGACGAACCGGATGCACGTGCCGTTGGTGCAGGTGCCGTCGTCGCAATCCGAACCTTGGGTGCAGCGACCGCAGCTGCCGCTGAGGCAGGCCTCGCCGTACGGACAATCGCTCTCCGACGAGCACATCGTGCCGCTGCTCTGTGGTGGCGTCGGTTGCGGGGAGAAGAACAGGCTTCGCATGTGAAAGTAGTCGCCACAGGGGCCCCAGATGTCGTCGAAGGAGGAGTCGACGAAGGCCATCTTTGCGCACTGAAGCTTCTGCGAGGACCCGTTGTCCATGCACTGCGTGACCGCCTCGTCGCCGTCCCCCGGTTGTGTGCCACCGGGGACGTTTTCGATCCGCTCAGGAAGCGCCAACGACACATCGATGTTCTGGGTGTAGTAGTCCATCTTGTTCGAATCGTTCCACCACTCGCTGTCGTCATCGAACGCAACGGTGTAGGCGCTCAAGAACGCACCGTCGGAGATGTACGACTCGTCGGGCTTGGCACCTTGCGCGGGGTCGGTCGAGACACTCTGGACTTGTTTGGATTGGAAAGCCGACGTCAGACCATTGAGAATGACCTGCGAGGAGAACGTGAACTGATCGGTCTGTTGCCAGTTGAGCGAATCGGTCCACGTGGCCTCGACGTTTCGCGAGCCGGTGGTGGTGGTCGTGTCGTTGGTGAGCGTGGACCGATCGCGCGTGTCTTGGAAGTTGCCCGTTTCCGTCACCTTGGCGCCGTTGCCATCCGGCTTTTCGACGCAGCCGGCACCCGCGGTGACCGAGACGGTGTCGTCGTTGAAGATGCTGTGGCCGTGGGTGGTCATCGTGGTGGTGCTGGAGCTCGACTCGAAGGTCCGCGCGAAGTTGCCGTCGCCACCACCGATGGTGTTGTTGGTCGTCTTCAACGGGTTATCGATGGTGCTGCCCGATCCGTACATTCCGGTGAGCGCCGCGCAGTTGGCGGGATACGTGAGCATGTTTCCGGGAACCCAGGGTGGCTGAAACCACTCGAGGTTCTTGCCGGGCGCTTTGTTGGTCGTGGGTTGGTTTGGGATCGAGATCGTGTAGTACTGGAGCCCCGTCCAGTCGGCCGTGCACCCTTCGTTGCCGCCCGTGGGTGAGCAGTTTTGCCCGAGCATCGGGTAGCGATACACGTTCTGCGACGAGGTGACGTAGACGACCGTGTCGTCGAACGCCGTCATGAAGGTGCTGGTCTGCGTACCGTCGGTGTAGGTGCCGTTGATGTTGTCCCTCGCGGTACTGTTGGTACGGCCGACGGTGACACTGGCGCTGACGTTGACGTAGGCACTGAGCTCGTTGACCTCGAGGGTTTCGGAGCCTTGCGCGTCGACCGACGTCGTCGAGGATCCCCCCCACGAGTACGCGAAGTGGTGATCGGTGGAGCTCATCGACGCGTTCATCATCGTCTCGGTGAACGAGCTTTGGTACTGGGAGTTGCCGGTGTTTCCGTCGATGGTGAAGTCGAACGTACACGTGGTGTCGGCGGTGATGGCGGCGACTGTGGTTTCGTCACACACGCTTCCCGTGATCCATTTCAAGTCGTCGGGGTCGCCATTGGGGTCGGTGAGGAACAGGTTTTGATCGAAGTCTTTGACGCGCAGGCGCTCTCCGTGCATGGGGGGCACGGCGAGTACCAAGACGGGCTGCTTCACGGTTTGGCGAGTGACCGTGGGCGATCCGAGGACGATCCCTCGCCCTTGAAAGTCGCCAGAGATGAGAGCGATCTGATTTCCGGGGGCGCCGTTGACCACCTTCGGGTGGACCGTTTGCTTCAGGCAGTAGGGCGGATCGGTGCCCGACGCGCACCCAGGATCGCCCGCCTTCACGAGATCATGGATGAAAGCGTCGACTTGGTTGCCGTCGGTTTGAAGGAGGTGCACGAGCTGAAGGTTTTGGTTGCTGGCCGGGCATGGCGTGCCCTGGCCGTCGCAGTTGGCGAGAGGGAGGTCGTAGTGCCCGATGCCGACGTCGTAGAGCTGCGTCGCGTTGCTTGGACCGTTCAAGGAGACCGACTCGAGGGCGCCCATGTCCTTGTCGAAGTAGACGACCCCGCCGATCACGATTTGGGCGACACCGACCCCAAAGTAGTAACCGAGGGCCATCATGTCGGCAGGGTTACTCCAGTCGAGCGGACCTGCGCGCATCTCCATCCTGAGGAAAGCGATCGGGTCGGGAGTCTTGAGGTCTTCGAGCGTCTTTTCGGCGATTCGAGTGGGCTCGAAGCTCTCGTTGAAGCCGTAGAGCAACGTCTGGACGAGAAGGTCCGTGCCGAAGATGACGTTGTCCGTCTCGAACAAGTCTCCCTTGACAGACGGAAGGAGCACGCCGACTTGATCGCGCCCCTCGTCCGAGAAGTCCCCCGCGGCGATCGCAAGCGGAACGATGGGGAACGCTTCGCCCGAAGGCGCCGAGATCGTGACCTCGCTGGTTTCCGGCACGACGAAGCTCCAGCCTTCGGGTGCGTTGGCGCACACGGTGCTCGGCACCGTGGTCGGACAGAGCGTCATCCATCCGAGGATGCAGGAGTTGGTGCTCGGCGTGGCGCTCGTGGATTTCTGGCAGGACCCGAGGTCGATGATCTCGAGAAGGTCGTCGCCGTTGAGGTCGCCCGTGGTCCGACTGCCCTGGAAGCTTCCAGCTCGGGCCCCCGGAACTTTCTCGATCTTCAGCTCGCCGGGCTCGTTGACGTTCACGGCGGTGGCGACGAACACCTCCTCGTCGACCTTCGGCGTGAACACGATCTCGTCGAGGCCGTCGCGATTGAAGTCGTCGACGACCGCAAAGATCTGGGCGACATCCATGGTCGCCGGCACCGTTTGCGAGAACACCGTCTTGAACTCGAAGGTCGAGCCGTTCTTGGTCCATTCGAGCGCTTCGACGGTGATCGTTTCGTTCTTGGGGGAACGGATGTTAATCACGTAGTCGTTTACCGTGTTGAAGAGCCGCGCCCTGACGGTCTGCATGGCAAGCTCGGAGCTGCTATCCGCGAGCGCCTTTTCGAAGGCGGTCTCCGGTTCGCCATTGCTGGTGGGGATCCCGAAGACGGTCGGTGTCTTGTCGCCACCCTTGTCGGCTCGGGTCGACAGGAGCATGTCGTCTTGTTGGAGCAGTGCCCGATCCCCTTCGAGCGGATCAAAGACGTCGGACATGTTGGGGCCGTCAGCGAGGACCGGTGCGGCGGGGAAATCGCCGCCCCCGCCCGTGCCACCGGTGCCGCCTTGGTCAACACAGGTGACGGGGACCGTCCAGGAGTCGTCGCAATGGACGAAGTCGTCGTCTGATACCGCAATCGTGATGTCGACCTGCCCGGCTTCGAGGCAGGTGAAGCGAGTTTGGGGGAGGACTGGGTTCCCGATGGCGTCGGCGGTTGCCGTCCATCGGAACGCGATCGGGTCGTCGTTGGCGTCGGTGGCCTCGGCGGATAGCGTAATGTCGTTGCCGAGCGAAGTCTGGAGGGGAGAGACCACGACTTTGGTCAGCTCGGCGCACTGGCCGAAGGTGGCGACCGCACGGACTGCGCCGTTGCTCGGGTCGCGAACGCAACGGAGCATCACGTGAACCTCGGTTACGGAACCGGCGGTCACTGCGAAGGGCGCCGAACCTTGGCAGGTCGTGGTGCCATCGTCCGTGGCAGCCTCGAGGGCGATCCGGTACTCGGGCCCTGGAGGGATCCCGAAGATCTCGGTCGAAGCGGTGGCGCCAGGTGCGCTCGTGTCGATCGAGCCCTCCATCGGCGGCATCCCGCCTCCGGTCAAGCGCCATTGAACCTCGTCGATGGCGTTGCCGTCCTGAAGCACCAGGTCGAGTGCAAGCGAACCGGAATCGAAAGCGCGCTGAGAATCGCAGGCGCCGAGCGTCATCAGGCCCCCCAGGGCAGTACACAGGAACGAGCGTCTCCACGCTCGGAGAAAGTCTCGCGTACGGGGCATGCTGGTCTCCTTGGCTGTCCCAAGGTGGGGGCGGGCATGGTGGGGGTCCCCGACCTAGGGCGTTCGGCGATGGTAACGACAGTCGGGGTCAATTCCCAACCCAAAAAGGCGATAGAGCATGGGAAGAGGGAATCACCTCACACGAGAGGGCCTAGACCCCTTCGCAAACGCATCGTCAACCTAGTCTTCACACAACATCCAACTGCGCCATCTTCCCGAAGTGCGCGTCCCGCGTGCACAAACTCGCCCCGTGCTCCACCACCAACGCCGCAATCCACAAGTCGTTCGTGGGCACCGGCGTCCCCTGCTGCCGAAGCTGCCGAAACAACGCCGCGTAGTGGTGCGTCGTCGCGTCCGTCGCATACGCCACCTCGACCCCCGCCTTCGCCAAAAACCGTTGAAGGAACCGCTCGTTCGCACGCCCCTGAGTCCCCATCGCAAACCCAGCCCGAAGCTCCGCCACCACCACGAACGGAACCAACACTGTGCGCGCCGCCTCCACCAACGCCCGCACCTCCGCGTCCCCCCGCATCAGGTCCACATAACGATTCGTGTCGAGCGCCAGCCTCACCGCCACATCTCATCATCGATGGTGCGCTGCTCCTCCAACGCCGCATCGACCCCTGGGTCCTCCACCCAGCTCCCCACCAAGCTCCCCAGATCCCGGCGCGCCGGCACACTCCCCCCCAGCCCAAACGCCTCCATCAACGCCTCCACCGCCACCGTATTGAGGCTCTTCCCCTCTTCCTTCGCCCGCTTCCGAATCAAGTCATCGAGCCGAGCGGGAAGGCCGCGGATTGTGTATTGCATGCATCTAGCGTAGGCGCTGCCTGCAATCGATGCAACCATCCCTCGCGGATCCAGCATGCCCGCCAGCCTGCAGGCGGTCCGGACCCCGGTCGGTTCTCGCCCTACTGGCCACACCACCTCGAACGTCTTTCGCCACCACTCCCCGATCCGCACCGCCGCGCCGTCCGCATCAAGAAATCGCGGCCCACCACTCGCGCTCAGCCCTTCGCGCCGGCGTGGTCCGACTCACGGATATCTGGACTCGCGCCTCCCCGGGCCCACGGACACCCAACCTACGGATATCTGGACTCACGGATATCTGGACTCGCGCCTCCCCGGGCCCGCGAAACACCAGCCTACGGATATCTGGACTTGCGCCCGTCCACGCGCACGCGCATCGGACCTGCAGAGACGGCACCCCAAGTCGCTGACCCACAGTTGTCTGGACTGTCGAACCGCAGACCTCCCTCCATCCAGTATCGGCCACCACGGCAACAAGTTGCGCAGTTTCGCGA
>JBCCEK010000224.1:0-6610 GCA_039030295.1 Myxococcota bacterium
GTGATCGCGCTGACGATCAAGACTTGATGCGGTACGGTGTGACCGGGTCATGCGTACAGTCATCCACTTCGACATGGACGCGTTCTTCGCGTCGGTTGAGCAACTCGACGACCCGAGTCTGCGGGGGAAACCCGTTCTAGTGGGCGCTCGATCCCGGAGGGGTGTGGTGACTGCAGCGTCGTATGAGGCTCGCCCGACAGGCGTTCGCTCGGCCATGCCCATGGTAGAAGCGCTTCGGCGCTGCCCAGAGGCCATCGTCGTCCCCCCGCGCCGCAATCGCTACCTCGAAGTGAGCCAAGCCGTTTTTTCGGTGTTCAGGCGTTACACCCCGTTGGTCGAGGGGCTGTCGGTCGACGAGGCCTTTCTAGACGTTTCCGGAAGTCGGGCCCTGTTCGGGGACGGCGAGACGATCGCGCGCCGCGTCAAGAACGACATCCGGGGCGAGCTTGGGCTCACCGGGTCGGCCGGCGTGGCTCCGAACAAATTCGTCGCGAAGATCGCCAGTGACCTCGACAAACCCGACGGGTTGACCCTGGTGCCGACCGACGGGGCCGCCGCGTTTCTCGCGCCATTGCCGTTGGAGCGTATGTGGCGCGTGGGGCCGAAGGCGCGGGTCAGGCTTCGTGCCGCAGGCCTCGAGACCATCGGCGACCTCGCGCGCACTGACCCGAGCACCATGGAGCAGTTGCTCGGGAGTTGGGGCCCAGTCGCGCGGGACCTCGCACGCGGCATCGACGATCGCCCCGTCGTCGTTGGCAGGCCTCCGAAGAGCATCGGCAGCGAGGAGACGTTCGAGAACGATCTCACCACGCCCGACCAACTCCTCCGGCCGATCCTTCGTCAAGCGATGCGGGTGTCCGATCGGTTGATCGACCAAGGGCTCTGGGCGAGGGTCGTGACGCTCAAGATCAAGTATCGCGACCATCGGATCCGTTCACGACAGATGCGACTCCCATCGGCGGTCGCGGACACCGACGCGATCTTCGACGCGGCGAAAGAGCTCTTGGGCCGCCTCGACGATCTTGACTACGGAGTTCGGCTCACCGGTGTGTCCGTGTCGCACATGACCAAGGTTCCGGACGTCGATCTCTTTCCCGATGAGGAGCGTGCGCGCCGCGAGCGACTCGCCAACGCAGCCCATGCGCTACGAGAGCGGTTTGGTGTGTCGGGCGTGACGCGCGCCTCGTTGATTGCAACGCCTGATGTCAAGCGGGATTCTCGGCACTAAAAAACCCTAACATCCAGCGCACGTGCATTTGACTCCTCTATCGCGTTGACATGGTGGGGGTGGGCCTTTAGGGTCCGCGTGTTGCGTAAGTGGGACGCGACACGTGAGGAGCCGCCACGGATGAACGCCCGTCATACTAAGTTCATCTTCGTCACAGGCGGCGTTGTCAGCTCCATCGGAAAAGGCCTTGCCGCCGCGTCGATGGGTGCGCTTCTCGAGGCGCGAGGCCTGCGGGTCACCAACATCAAGCTCGACCCGTACATCAACGTCGACCCGGGCACGATGTCCCCGTACCAGCACGGCGAGGTGTTCGTCACCGACGACGGCGCCGAAACCGATCTCGATCTTGGCCACTACGAGCGCTTCACCCGCGCGACCATGACCAAGGCCAACAACTTCACCACCGGCCGGATCTACGACGCCGTCATCGCCAAAGAGCGCCGTGGTGAGTACTTGGGCGCCACAATTCAGGTGATTCCCCACATCACCGACGAGATCAAGGAACGGGTCAAAGACGCCACCCGCGATGTCGACGTGGCCATCGTCGAGATCGGCGGCACCGTCGGTGACATCGAGTCGCTTCCTTTTCTCGAGGCCGTTCGTCAGTTGAGGCTCGAGCTCGGGCCGCAGAACAGCGTGTCGGTTCACGTCACCCTCGTGCCGCACATCGCCGCAGCCGGGGAACTCAAAACAAAGCCCACCCAGCACTCCGTGAAGGAGCTTCTCGGCCTCGGCATTCAGCCGGAGTTGTTGTTGTGCCGCGTCGACCGTGACTTGCCACGCGCACTTCGCGAGAAGATCGCTCACTTCTGCAACGTACCGGTCGATGCCGTCATCGCGGCTCCGGATGTGCGCGTCATCTATGAGTTGCCGCTGACCTTGCACCAGCAGGGGCTCGACCGGCTGCTCGCCGAGCGCCTCAACATTTGGGCGCGCGACCCGGACCTGAGCGTATGGCGGCGTACGGTAGACCGCTACCTTTCTCCAGGGCGCGGGCACGTCTCGATCGCCCTGGTCGGCAAGTACGTTCACTTGCGGGACTCCTACAAGTCCCTCCACGAGGCGCTCGTACACGCCGCGCTCGAATGCGACGTCAAACTCGACCTCGAATACGTCGATAGCGAGGAGCTCGAGCACGGCGACCTCCATGAGCTCTTGGGCCAGCACGATGCGGTCTTGGTCCCGGGTGGCTTCGGGGATCGCGGGTCCGAAGGAAAGATACGCGCCATCCAATACGCGCGCGAGAACAACGTCCCCTTCTTTGGGATCTGCCTCGGCATGCAGATGGCCGTCGTCGACTACGCACGCAACGTATGTGGGCTCCAAGGAGCCAACAGCGCAGAGTTCGACAGCAGCGCCCAGCACCTGGTCGTCGACATCATGCCCGACCAACGCGACGTGGAAGACAAGGGCGCCACCATGCGACTCGGCGCGTACCCTTGTTCCATCAAGAGCGGCTCCCTTGCCGCGCAGATCTACGGCAACACCGACGTGAGCGAGCGGCACCGCCATCGCTACGAGGTCAACAACACGTACCGTGACGACCTCGAGCGGGGCGGGTTGTTGCTTTCGGGGCTTTCTCCAGACGAGCGCTTGGTCGAGATGGTCGAGCTCCCAGGGCATCCGCACTTCGTAGGTTGCCAGTTCCACCCAGAGTTCAAGAGCAAGCCTCACCAGCCTCATCCGCTCTTCACGAGCTTCGTCCGGGCGGCCGTCGAACACCATGCGCAGCGGGGCCGCACTGTGAGCGGAACCACCGAAGTGCACATCAATTAGCCGCTGTTGTCGGGTCTTCGGTCGCCACCTTGGTTTCCTGCCACGGGTCGGGCGGCGGGTTGATGGACTGGCCAGGCGGTCAGGTTTAGGATCCAAACCGTGACTCGCCCGCCCCGCCGCGCTTGGCTGACCATCCCGACGCGAATCGTCCTCGGGTACATCGTCGTCTTGGTGGCGTTCGGCGTCGTTGGGGGGTTGAGCTACTTCCAGCACCACCGCACCTCGCAGACCCTCGGGCTGCTCCAAGATGGGTACCTCCCGCTCGCGCTCACCCTCGGGCAGGCGAAGGCGACCCAGAGTGTCTATGCCAACCTGATCGAGCGCGCGCTCGAGTCGGAGCAGAGCGGGCCGACCAAAGCTTGGCTTCGGGCGGCGCTCCGTATTCGACCGACCACGCTTCTGCGCGCGCGCGATGGCGTGGAGCACGCGGAGGCCCTCGCGACAGAGCTCGGGACGCCTGCACCGCTCCGGTCGGTGCGTCGTGAGCTCGACGCCATCGGTCAGGCATACAACGAGATCGACAAGGACTACGAAGAGCTCTTCAACTTGGTGGACGATGACCCCGAAGCCGTCGATGCCTTGCTGACCGGTCTCCGTGCGACCGAACAACGCATCGAACGCAACTACGACCGCGCCTCGCAAAGCGTACAGCAACGCATCCAGCGGACGAGTGCGCTCGCCGCCGAGCAAGAGCGGCGCGCGACCTTCCTGCTTGGGCTGTTTGGGCTCTTGGCCTTAGTGGTGGGCATTGCGGTGACGTTCTTGTCGCAGCGGCTCCTCCGGCCGATCCCGTTGCTTCACCAACGCGTTGCCGCGGTGGCTCGGGGAGACCTCTCGAGCGCCGTCGACGTCAAGCGTGACGACGAGCTCGGGCAGCTGGTCGCCGAGTTCGAGCGAATGGTCCAGGCGTTGGCAGCGCGCGATCAGAGCCTGCGCGAAGCGACGCTCGCCGAGCAGCGGTTGCAGCGCATGCAGGTGCAAATCGTCGAGGCACTTCGCGCGGCCATCGTCGTGATCGACCGCAACCGAATCATCCGCACGACCAATCCGGCGGCCGAACGGATCCTCGGGGTGGGGGCACGCGAGGTCGGCACCGAGATCGACGAAACCTCGCTACCTCGCAGGTCGCCCACCCTCATCGATGCGGTCGAGAAGGTGGCCGCCGGTGGCGGCGCGGTCACGCTCGAAGGAGAACTCTTGCCGGGTTTCGAGGAGTGTCTCGTCGATGTGCTCGTCACCCCGTTCGGGGACGAAGCCGGGGAGTCGGGCGTCCGTGGCGTGCTCGTCGTGGCCGATGACGTATCCGATGCGGTCGCCACCAAGTCTCGGTTGATCCAAACCGAGCGGCTTGCCGCCATTGGACGCATGGCGGCACACGTCACCCACGAGGTGCGGAATCCGCTGTCGAGCATTGGCCTCAACGTCGACATGCTCGGCGAAGAGATCGCCGAAGGCGACGTCGAGAGCCAGAAGCTCATGGCGTCGATCCAACAAGAGCTCGAACGCCTCGAGAGCATCACCGAGGAGTACTTGCGGCTTGCGCGCCTCCCGGAACCCTCGCTCACCCCCGAAGACCCGACTGGCCTCCTTCGGGACACCGCGGGGTTCGTGCAGCGCGAGATGGATGCTGCGGGGGTTGAGCTCACGGTGGACTTGAGCGCGCAGCTCCCCGAGGTCGCGATGGACGAACCGCAGCTTCGCCAGGCTCTGCTGAACCTCTTGCGGAACGCGCGTGAAGCCATGCCTGATGGCGGTAGCGCCAAGCTCGAAGCCACCCGATACGAAGGTGGCGTACGCGTGCAGGTGCACGACGAGGGCGCGGGCATCGGTGAAGAAGACCGCGAGCACGTCTTCGACTTGTTCTACACGACCAAAGAGCGTGGCACGGGGCTCGGGCTTCCGCTGACCCAGCAGATCGTCGTCGCACACGGCGGCAACATCGCCTGCAAGCCGCGCCTTCCGCACGGGACCACCTTCGAAGTTTGGTTGCCTCCGGCCGCCCAAACGACTACGGGTGCGGCCGTGCGGAGGGTCGGATGACGAGAACTGACGGGCGGGCGTATGACGCGTTGCGACCGGTTGCGATTGAAGCGAACGTGCAGCGCAACCCAGAAGGCTCGGTGGTGTACCGGTCGGGCGAGACGACCGTGTTGATCGCGGCGTCGGTGTCGGAGGGGGTGCCCGATTGGATGCGCGACAGCGGCAAAGGTTGGCTCACGGCCGAGTACGCCATGCACCCACGCGCCAACCCCGAGCGCCAACGGCGGGACGGACGCAAGGGCCGCATCGACGGCCGCACCTCGGAGATTCAGCGGCTCGTGGGCCGCGCGCTCCGGGCTGCGATCGATTTCGAGAAGCTTGGCGAGCGAACCATCACCGTCGACTGCGACGTCCTCGATGCCGATGGCGGCACGCGCACCGCGTCGATCACAGGAGGCATGGTCGCGACGGCGCTGGCGCTCGAGAAGCTCCGCGCCAAGGGGCTCGTGAAGAAGGGTGTCCTCCGCGAACCGATCGCGGCGATCAGCGTGGGCCTCCTCGAAGGCCGGCCGATGCTCGACCTCTGCTACGTCGAGGACCGCGACGCTGAAGTCGACCTCAACGTCGTCGGCACGCCCGGCGGCGGCGTCGTCGAAGTCCAAGGCACCGCGGAAGGCGCCCCCATCGCGCGCGAGAAGCTCGACCAGATGATCGACCTTGCCCTCGGTTCGCTCCCGGCCCTCGCCGAGCAGCAGGCCAAGGCGCTCCAGTCACTCGACGTTGACATCACGCGCCTCCTCCCGTGATGCGCATCGTCCTTGCGACCGCCAACTCGGGCAAGTTGGTCGAGTACCAGCGCCTTCTCGCGGACGTCCCGGGCGTCGTCGTTGAATCGATGGCCGACCATGGCGGCCCGATCGATGTCATCGAAGACCAGGACACCTTTGTCGGCAACGCCCTCAAGAAGGCGCGCGAAGTGGCGGCGCACACCGGTTGTGCGGCGATGGCCGACGACAGCGGCCTCGCAGTCGATGCACTCGACGGACGACCGGGTGTGTACTCGGCGCGGTATGCGGGGGAGGGCGCGTCGAGCGCCGACAACAACCAGAAGCTCCTGAAGGAACTCCAGGGGGTACCGGACGGTAGGCGAGGCGCGCGGTTCGTGTGTGTCATCGTGCTCGTCGATGCCGAAGGAGCCGAGCTCGTGGTGACGCGAGGGACGTGTGAAGGGCGGATCGCGGCGGCGCCACGGGGAGAAGGCGGCTTCGGCTACGACCCCCTTTTCATTCCAGACGGCAACGCTCGGACGATGGCGGAGCTCACACCGTCCGAGAAAGACGCAATTAGCCACCGTGGCAGAGCAACCGAGCATCTCGTTGAGGCCCTCAGCGCCCGCTGAGACCGCGAGTCCGGTCGGCGCGCGCCCCAGTTGCAGCTCCCCGAACCATCGGCTACCCACATCCCCCGGTCACCACACCGGGCCGATTCGTTTCGGGGTGTAGCACAGCCTGGTAGTGCGCATGCTTTGGGAGCATGAGGTCGCTGGTTCGAATCCAGTCGCCCCGACTAAGGAATTCGAGGAGTTGCGGCGCTACCGGTCTTGGCCATCGGACCCGGTTGACCTGA
>JBCCEK010000225.1:0-6570 GCA_039030295.1 Myxococcota bacterium
CGCGTTGACCGCGTTGCGGGCCGTAGGGCGATCGATCGTCAGGATCGCGACGTGTTGTCGGCTTTCGAGTTGGACGGTCATGTCTTGCATTCCTTCTTGGTGTCCGAGAGAGACTTCGGAGGGGTTTGTCGCACACGCACAAGACTCCACCAAACCGGTCTCGCCGTTGAATGAAGCGCTTTCATCAGATAGAGCTATCTCATTAGCGAACCACATGCGACCTGACACGACCGAGACCCGAGCGCCGGAGCCCAAGCTGTCGGAGCTCGACTTGAACTTGCTCGTCACTCTCGACGCGCTTCTAGAAGCGCGGAGCGTGACTGCGACGGCCGAGCATTTCGGCGTGACGCAGTCGGCGATGAGTCATCGGCTCGCTCGGCTGCGACAGTTCTTCGACGACCCGATCCTGATTCCGACGGGCGACTCGTTGGTTCTCACGCATCGCGCACAACAGATGCGCGAACCGTTGCGTGCTGCTCTCGCCAACCTACGAGACGCGGTCGTGCCGGAGGCAGCCTTTGACCCGGCCAAAGCGCAACGGTCGTTCACCCTCGCAGGGGTCGACATGGTCGAGCTCCTGCTGTTGCCGACATTGCTTGCGCACCTCGACGAGGAGGCGCCAGGGATCCAAGTCGCGATGGCGGGCCGGCAGGGTCTCGTCCAAGACGCCCTCGCGCGCGGGCGTGCCGACATCTTGATCGCGCCCGGCCACAAGGCCGTGCCAGGTGTGCAAATGGGAGAGACCGCTGGAATCCGGCAACGGAAGCTCTTCGACGAAGGCTTCGCAGTCATGGCCAGACGGGGCCATCCACGGTTGCGGAACTCCCTCACACTCAAGCGCTACCTCGCCGAAGGACACGTACTCGTGGCGCCAGAGGGTCAACCCGGGAGCATCGTCGACGTGCGCCTCGCACAGGAGGGCAAGCAACGTCGGGTGGCGGCGCGAGTCGCGCACTTCTTGAGCGCGCCGTTCCTGGTTGCGCGTACCGACCATCTCCTCACGTGTCCTGCCGGGCTCGCGACCTCGGTCTACGAGGAGCTTGGACTGTCGGTGTTCAAGCCGCCGATCTCGCTCCCGAGTACCCCGATCTTCCTCTACTGGCACGAGCGCACGCACAAGGACCCAGGACACCGATGGCTCCGCGAACTGATCTTGACGCTTACACGAGGAAACAGCGCGAACCTCGATGGTCGCATGCTGCCCCGTCGGCGGTGAGCGGTGCGGTCCGAGGCTCCCCTGGGTGAGCCGGCGCCCTCGCGTGCTTCGTGGTAGGGTCCGCCGCCCGTTTGAAACGGGACGACTGAGGAATCTTGCCTGAACCGGATGCGCCCGTTCGCGAGTTGGATGACTTGCTCTTGCTCTTTCACGAGGCCGAGACTCCTCGTGAAGACTGGCTGATCGGCACCGAGGCAGAGCGTATCGCAGTCCAGCGACCGGACGGCGCACCGCTCCCGTATGACGGAGACATCAGCGTCACGTCGATTTTCTCGTATCTGATCGACAACCACGGCTGGGAGCCCGAGCGGGAGACTGAAGACGGGCCGATCGTCGCGCTCCGGCGCGGACACGGTTCGGTGACGCTCGAACCTGGTGCTCAGATCGAGCTGTCGGGCGCGCCTTTTCGAACCGTGCACGAGGGCAAAGAAGAGTCGAACGCGCATTGGCGCGAACTCGGACCGATCATCGACAAGCTCGGTCTGGTCTGGCTTGGCCTCGGCTGTCATCCCTTCGGGACCGTCGACGAGCTGGCTCGCGTGCCGAAGCTCCGTTACGGCGTGATGCGCGAGTACATGCCAACGCGGGGCCCAATGGCGGCCGACATGATGACCAAGACCGCGACGGTCCAAGCCAACCTCGACTACGCGTCCGAAGAAGACGCCATGCGCAAACTGCGCGTGGGCTTGCGCGTGCAACCGCTGATCACGGCGATGTTCTCGAACAGTCCCTGGCAAGAACGACGTCGCTCTGGCTACGTCTCCTATCGCGCCCTCGTCTGGCAGCACATGGATCCCGATCGCTCCGGCCTGCTCCCGTTCGCCTGGAGCGATCGCCCACGCTACCTCGACTACGTTCAATGGGCGCTCGACGCCCCGATGTTCCTCGTGAAACGGGGCGAGCGGGTTCTCTACAACACCGGGCAGACCTTCCGAAGTTTCATGGAGGACGGGTTTGAAGGGACGAAACCCACCTACCACGACTGGACCGTTCACTTGAGCACTCTGTTCCCCGAGGTTCGCCTCAAGAACACGCTCGAGTATCGTGGTGCAGACGCCCAAGCCGGTGAGCTGTCGTTCGCCCTTCCGGCGATTTGGAAGGGGCTCCTCTACGACGAACGGAGCCTCGGGGTCCTCGAGGGCTGGGCGGACCCTTGGTCATTTCCCGAGGTCGAGCGACAGCGTGACGCGCTAGCGAGGCATGGCGTCCGCACCAAGTTCTTCGAACGCGAAGCCGTGGACTGGGCCGGCGAAGTGCTCGAGCTCGCAGAGAGCGGTCTTCGCCGCCTTGCCGACACCAACGGGGCGGGGGAGGACGAAGCCACGCTTCTCGCGCCGCTTCGACGACTGCTCGAGAAGGCCCAAACGCCGGCCGATGCCCTCCTCGAACAGGTGCCCGAGGATCATCCGACCGTCGAAGCGATCATCGGCGCCACCGCCCTTCCCTAGACCGAGTTCGCCTTGAACTGGTCCGATGGGGTGAACTCGGTCTAGCGCTTCGCGCCGAGCGTTCTCACTCAAGCCTGGGTCGGCGCGGGCTTCGACACCTGAGCGGCAGACGGAGCAGCAGCCTTCAGTACGGTGGACAAGACGTTTTGCCCCAGTACCGCCGAGCTACACAACACCCCGCCCATGAGCGCACCTCCGACCCCGGCGGTCGAGATGTCGGAACCGGTCAAGTACAGCCCTTTGACCGGCGTGCGAGGTTGCAGCCACCGTTGTTCGAAACGCTCCGGAGTGTGGGCGAGCCCGTAGATCTCGCCGTGTGGATGCGCGGCGAAGTTCCGTGTCGTGAGCGGCGTCGACAACTCGCAGATCTCGATCTTGCCTCGGGTCGCAGGAGCTTGCTGGTAGAGTGTTTCGAGCAACCGATCCTGCAGCTTGGCTTTGAAGGCGTCGTAGTCGTCTCCGCGTTTCTTCCACGAGGTGTCCTCCCAAGCCCTGAACCATTCGTATGGCGCGAGTGTGATCGCCTCGATGGTCGATTTGCCAGGATAGCGCCGCGCGAAATCTGGATCCTTGGCGGAAGGGAACGACAGGTAGACTACAGGCGGCTCGGAGGTCGGGTCGGCTTGGAACCGCCGCACGTTCTCTTCGTGGTGGGGCGACGGGTAGACCCACAGATTGGTCTTCTCTAGGCCAAGCTCCTCGGTGGTGCCCTCCAGCCCAATGTAGGCGGACAGGTGTCCGACCGAGGGTTGAATCTGCTCGGTTCGCTTCCGAAGCCCTTGCGCCTCAGCCACATCCGTCGGTAGAAGTCGCCCAAACGTATTCGCGATCCCGGCGTTGCTCAAGATCATCGGCGCTCTCAGGACGCGGTCGTCAGCGAGCCTGACGCCGACCGCCCGACCTTTCTCGATCACGATCTCCTGGACGTCTGCGTTCGTCACCACCTCGCCCCCAGACGCTTCGATCACCGGAAGGATGGTGTTCGCGATCTGCGCTGAGCCACCGATGGGATAGGCCGCCCCGCGAAGGTAGTGGGTGGCGACGAGCGAATGAATGAAGAAACTGCTCTCTGCCGGAACGAGTCCGTAGTCGCCCCATTGACCTGTCAGGACCGCGATCAGCTCCTGGTTGTCGGTGAGGCTCTCGAGCACCTGCCGCGTCGTCACGCGCGCCTCTTTCAACAGAGGACGCCGCATCAAACCGCCGACCACCGTCGACACGACGGAAGGGACGGCCTTCTCTGCAAAGTAGAGGCTGGCCTTCTTGGCAGTCGACTGGATCTTCTCCAAGTACTGGTCGATCGCGGCCTTGTCCTTCGGGAAGTAGCCGTGCATCGTCTCCTGAAAGCGGCGTCGACCCTTCACGAAGTCGTACTTGCGGCCGTCGATGATAATCCGGTCGTACACGTCGCCCATGTCTTCCCAGCCGAGCTCGCCGTCGGTGACGAAGTCGAACATGCGTCGCATCATGGAGCTCGGCCTCGCGACCTCGCCGATGTAATGCACGCCCACGTCCCACTCGTACCCCGGGCGGCGAAACGTGTGGGTGAAGCCACCAGCCGTGTAGTGGCGCTCGAGCACCAAGACTCGCTTACCGGCGATCTTCGACATCATCGCCGCGGCGGAGAGCCCGCCGATGCCTGACCCCACGACGATCGCATCCCAGTGTTCCGCGAGATCGCGGTGCTGCTTGTACGATGTTCCGATTCGCATTCGCTGACTCCTTCCGCGCCTACTCGGCCGCGGTTCGATACTCGAAAATCTCCGGCATGAGGTCCTCGAGCGAGCACCCCATCAACAGCTTGCCGGCAAGGTGAAGCGAGACCAGTCCGTGAACCTTCGCCCAAAGCATGTGTGCCTGGCGCAGCGGCTCGCCCTGGATCAGGCCCGCCGCGACCGCACGATCGACCGCGTCACGCAAGAAGGAAAACGCCCTCTCCTGCTCGCGCTCGAGCGCCTCGTATGTGCCTGCAGGCGCCTGCTGAAGCTCGAACATGATGTGATAGGCAGCCGGCTCATCGAGGGCGAACTGAACGTACGCCATCCCACCCGCGCGGAGGGCCTCTTCAGGATCGGCGACACCCCGCATCGCTTCACCCTGTGCGTCGGCGAAACGGCGGAACGCTTCGGTCCTCACCAGGGCGAACAGCTCCTCCTTGTTCTCGAAGTAGCGGTATGGCGTCATCGGGCTCACGCCGAGCTCAGCGGCCAGGGAGCGAAGGGTCACGCCCCGATAGCCGCGCTCCGCGAAGAGCGCGGTCGCGGCCTCCACAGCCCGTGTCCGGAAGGCGAGGACTTGTTCTTGCGTGAGGCTAGCTCGCGGCACGCCCAGCTCTTACGACGTAAAATTTACATCGTCAAGCTATTTTCTGAGGCGAGATCCTCGTGAGGTTCTGCTTCGGACGACCCAGGCCCTTACTTGAGGGTGACCGTCGCCCAGGCGCGCTTTCCGGCCTTGATGACATATGGGCCCCCGCGATCGAGCCTGGCCTGGGGGTCCTCCACCCGCTCGCCATCGATCTCAACGCCCCCTTGCTGCACCCTTCGCCGGCCATCGCTCGAACTCTTCACCAGGCCGAGATCGCTCAGAAGCTTCGGGATCCAGACGTCAGGACCTTCGATCGCGACCTCGTGGACCGGCATGTCCTTGGGCACCTCCCGCTTCGAGAACTGCGCCAACCAGGAGGCTTCGGCACCATCGGCTTCCGCCGCGCCGTGGTAGCGACCGACGATCTCCTTCGCGAGTAGGAGCTTTGCATCTCTCGGGTTGAGTGTGCCCGCGGCACACGCCCCCTTGCGTTCGGTAACCACGCTTGTTGGTTCGGCCGACAGCAACTCGTAGTAGCGCCACATCAGGTCGTCGGAAACGCTCATCAACTTGCCGAACTGTTCTTTGGGCGCCTCATCCACCCCGACATAGTTGTCGAGCGACTTACTCATCTTCGCGCCTACGATCGAGCCACGTTCGACCCGCGCATTGATCCCTTCGAGAATCGGCGTCGTCATCACAATCTGTGGGCGCTGTCCCATCTCGCGCATGATCTCTCGGCCGACCAGAAGGTTGAAGAGTTGGTCGGTGCCACCGAGCTCCACATCGCATTCGAGCACGACCGAATCATAGGCCTGTGCCAATGGATACAGGAGCTCGTGTAGTGAAATGCTCGCGTGTTCGGCCCACCGGCGTTTGAAGTCGTCGCGCTCCATCATGCGCGCCAATGTGTACTTGCCGGCAAGCCGAATGACATCGTCGAATGCCATTTTCCCTAGCCAATTCCCGTTGTAAACGATCTCCGTTCGATCGGCGTCGAGGATCTTGAACGCTTGTTCGGCGTAGGTTCGCGCGCCCTCTTCGATCTCTTCGCGAGTCGGCACAGGGCGTGTGCTGCTCCGTCCCGACGGGTCGCCGATCTGCGCTGTGAAGTCGCCCACGACAAACACCACGTGGTGCCCGAGATCCTGAAACTGACGCATCTTGTTAAGGAGCACGGTATGGCCGAGGTGAAGATCCGGCCGGGTCGGATCGAAGCCGGCTTTGATCTTCAGAGGCCGGTCCTCGCTCAGCCGCGCCAACAAGTCAGCTTCGACGTGCAGGTCGACCACCCCGCGCTTGAGCTCAGCGAGCTGCGCTTCGGGTTTCATCGGTGTTCCCTATTCGCCGGGCTCGGAGACCCCGCCGTTGACGAGTTCCTTGAGCTCTTTGCCCACTTTGAAGAACGGCAGACGCTTCTCGGGAACCGGCACAGGCTTCCCGGTTCGCGGATTGCGTCCGTTGTATGACTTGTATTGACGAACCGTAAAGCTGCCAAAGCCACGAATTTCGATCCCCTCGCCGTTCTCGAGCGCCGCGGTCATCGCGTTGAAGACACAGTTGACGACCTGTTCGGCCCGACTCTTGGTGATCTTCGTC
>JBCCEK010000226.1:0-6526 GCA_039030295.1 Myxococcota bacterium
CGGGCAACAAAGGTCGCCTCGGCACCGAGGGCCACGCTCATCGGATTGAACGGGAAGTCGAGCGAGCCGACCGGGGTCGACTTGGTGACCTTGCCCTGCTCGGAGGTCGGCGAGTACTGACCCTTGGTCAGGCCGTAGATCTGGTTGTTGAACAACAGGATCTTGATGTTGACGTTGCGACGAAGGGCGTGGATCAGGTGGTTGCCACCGATCGAGAGCATGTCGCCGTCGCCGCCGATGACCCACACGTCGAGATCCGGGCGCGTGATCGCCAGGCCGGTCGCCACTGCCGGGGCACGACCATGAATCGAGTGCATCCCGTAGGTGTTCATGTAGTACGGGAAGCGGGCGGCACACCCGATGCCGGAGATGAAGACCGTGTTCTCCCGGCGCACGCCGAGGTCGGGCATCATCATCTGGACAGCGGTCAGGATCGAGTAGTCACCGCAGCCGGGGCACCAACGCGGTTCCTGGTCGCTGGTCCAGTCGGCCTTGGTGGTCTCGGGGACCTGGGTGGTGTCGGTCATTGCAGTGCTCCAACGATGACGTCATAGATTTCGGCGGCGGTGAACGGCTGGCCCTTGACCTTGGACACCGATTGGGCGTCGACGAGGTACTCGGCTCGGACCAGCTTGGACAGCTGGCCGAGGTTCATCTCGGGCACGATGACCTTGGGGTGGCGCTTGAGCACGTCACCCAGGTCCTTGGGGAATGGGTTGAGGTGGGTGAGGTGGGCGTGGGCCACCGAGAGGCCCGCAGCCTCGGCGCGGCGCATGGCGCTGGTGATGGCGCCCCACGTGGAACCCCAACCGAGGATGAGCAGTTCGGCGTCTTCGGGGCCCGTGACGTTGGTCAGCGGGATGTCGTCGGCGATGACCGACACCTTGTCGTCCCGGATCTGCACCATGTGGGCATGGTTGTCCGGGTCGTAGGAGATGTTGCCGGTGCCGTCCTGCTTCTCGATGCCACCGATGCGGTGCTCGAGACCGGGTGTCCCCGGAATCGCCCAGGGGCGGGCCAGTGTGACCGGGTCCCGCAAATAGGGCCAGAACGTCTCCTCGCCGTCTTCGTCGGTGGCATTCGGGCCGGTGGCGAACTCGATGTCGATCTTGGGGAGGTCGGCGACCTTGGGCAGACACCAGGGTTCGGTGCCGTTGGCGAGGTAGCCGTCGGAGAGCAGCATGACCGGGGTGCGGTACTTGAGCGCCAGGCGACACGCCTCGATGGCGGCGAAGAAGCAGTCGGCCGGGCTGTAGCTGGCAACGATCGGCATCGGCGACTCGCCGTGGCGGCCATACATGGCCATCATCAGGTCGGCCGCCTCGGTCTTGGTCGGCAGGCCCGTCGAGGGACCGCCGCGCTGGATGTTGATCACGACCAACGGAAGCTCGAGACTCAGCGCAAGGCCCATCGCCTCGCCTTTGAGGGCGATGCCGGGCCCGCTCGTGGTGGTGATGCCGAGGTGACCACCAAAGCTCGCCCCGACCGCCGAAGCAATCGCGGCGATCTCGTCTTCGGCCTGCAGCGTGCGTACACCGAACGACTTCTTCGACGAGAGTTCGTGGAGAATGTCCGAGGCAGGCGTGATCGGGTACGACCCGAGGAACAGCGGGATGCCCGAGAGTTGGCCGGCGGCAACGAGGCCCCAGCTGAGCGCCGTGTTGCCGTTGATGTTCGTGTACGTGCCAGGTTCGAGCTTTGCGGGAGCGATCGACAGCTTGTGGGCGCCGAGCTCGGCGGTCTCACCGAACGCGTGCCCGGCCTTGAACGCTGCCGTGTTGGCGGCCACGACGAGCTCGTTCTTGGCGAACTTGGCCTTGATCCAATCGATGGTCGTTTCCGTGGGGCGGCTGTACATCCACGACACGAGACCGAGGGCGAAGAAGTTCTTCGACCGATCGGCGTCGCGGGGCTTCACGCCCAGCTCGGCACATGCGTCCTTGGTCAGCGAGGTCATCGGGACCTTGATCAGCGTGTAGCCATCGAGGCTGCCGTCCTCGAGGGGGTTCTCGCTGTTGGCGTAGCCCGCCTTGGCGAGGTTGCGCTCGTCGAAGGTGTCCTCGTTGGCGATGATCGTTCCACCGGGCAGCAGGCGGTGGAGTTCGCTGGCCAGAGCCGCCGGATTCATGGCGACGAGCACACTCGGGGCATCGCCGGGTGTGGTGATGTCGTGGTCGCTGATGTGCACCTGGAAGGCCGACACACCAGCGAGGGTTCCGGCAGGAGCTCGGATCTCGGCGGGGAAGTCCGGAAAGGTGGCCAGATCGTTTCCGTAGAGCGCGCTCGCACTCGTGAAACGGTCACCCGTGAGCTGCATGCCATCGCCGGAGTCACCCGCAAAACGGATGACGACGTGGTCAACCGACGACGCGTCAAGGTTGGCCGGTGCTGTGTCGGTCACATTGGTCCCTTCGCTGGAGATTCGACCGAGTGGCATGCGGAGCTGTGACGTCGCACACCAACCGTCGAAACTAGCCGCTCTATGACGCCAAACAACAACACAGATGACGTTTTGCAGAATCGCGACATTGGACCGATTTTCTCGTGAAAGATGGGCCCATGAGCGAAGCACGCGGGGTCATGTTCATCACCGGCGCAAGCCGCGGAATCGGGGCTGCGACGGCTGCAAAAGCAGCATCGGAGGGCTGGTCGGTTGCGGTTGGCTATCGCTCGCAGCACGAGGCTGCCGAGCAGGTCGCTGAGCGCGTCAGGGCGGCGGGCGCGGAGGCGATCACCGTGCAGGTCGACGTCTCCCAGGAAGCAGACGTAGTCGATGCGTTCGCGGCGGTCACCAGCCAGCTTGGTCCGCTGAGGTGCCTGGTGAACAACGCCGGCATCCTTTTCGAGGTCGCACGGCTCGACGAGATGTCACTCGAGCGAGTCCGAACGGTCGTGGAGGTCAATGTGCTCGGCGCGTTTCTCTGCGCTCGCGAGGCTGTGCGAGCCATGTCGACTCGCCACGGTGGAGCCGGGGGCACAATCGTCAACATCGGGTCGGCGGCCTCGTATCTCGGTAGCGCCAACGAGTTCATCGACTACGCCGCCACCAAGGGAGCGCTCGACACGCTCACGATCGGGCTGGCTCGCGAGGTGGCCGATGAGGGCATCCGGGTGAACTGCGTGCGGCCCGGCCTGATCGACACGACGATCCATGCCGATGCCGGCGTGCCCGACCGGGTCGAGCGGCTGAAGGGCAACATCCCCATGCAGCGTGGCGGCGCGCCCGAGGAGGTCGCCGACCTGATCTTGTACCTGGCCGGTGACCGCTCGAGCTATGTCACCGGAAGCTTGATCAACGTCAGTGGTGGACGCTGACGATCACTCGAGGGCTTTCGCGCAGATCTCGACCTCTGCGGCGGTCCGGTCGATGACCCTGCGAGCACCGGCACGGCTGACGACCTCGGCCTGTTCCACCGTGACTTCGGTTCGGGACGCGGTGACGCCGCCAGCCCGGTAGAAGCGGCGCACGACCGGCCCGGTCGCGGCGATGCGCATGCCGAGTTTCCACTGGCGTACTCGACGTGGTGGGTCGTACCAGATCAGCGGGACCGAGGTCGTCTGCGCGTCGGCTTGGCGGACGGTGAGGCCGAAGGCGAAGATCTCCGTCCCGCCGGGCAGCGTTCGCCAGTCGGGCTCGGTCACGAGCTCACCGACGATGAGCGCCCGGTTGCAGGCAACCGGCAGGGCATCAACCTCGGCGAGAGGCGCGCTCGCTCCTGAGGGTTCCGGGGTTTGCTTGGATTCCACAACGACTCCTGAGAGCTTGGAGTTGAGGGGAAGCCAACTGGGTGAGACCCTACCGATCGGGTGTGACAGGCACGACGGATGTCGCTGACACGAGGGTTACTGCGCCCGCTCGGCGGCGTCGACGTAACCACGGTCGTGGTGGGCGACCCACGCGAAGAGCTCCTTGGCGCGGGGACGCTCCCCCGCCCGCTCGTAGAGATCGGCCAAGGCGTAGGCCCGACGGAGATGATGCTCAAAAGGTCGCTTCGGGCGCTTCCAGCCTTTCTCGAGCAACCGCACCGCACCCTGGAGATCGCCCTGATCCGCAAGCGACCCGGCGGCGACGATGCGTCCCTCGGTCATGGTCTCCGCTGCCGGGGATGCTTCCCGAAGCTCGTTCCAGAGCCACTGCACGTCGGCGTGATTGCCGACCGCTCGATGCGCGTCCGCCAGCACCGGATTCGTGTCCGGAAGGCCCGACAGCTCGCGCACGTCCTCGAGGACGTCGATCGCCTCGCGCCACTTACCGAGGTTGTAAAGCGTCAGGCCCCAGACCTCGGCGACCTCGAGCACCTCGGGAGCCTTGCGATAGAGCGACTGGGCGATCGGCCGAGCTGCACCGGCTCGACCGGCCTCGAGATGATCCGCGGCGGTCGTAAGTTCGGTCCAGGCACGACCACCTGCCGACTTACCGAGGACATCAGCCAGCTGGAACTTGGGATCCGGGAGCTTGCGCCCGACCAGCGGCGAGCGATCGATGCGTTCGTCCGAGGACGCCCTCGAACGACGTGCACCGCCCGTTCCTTGCGGACCGGAGGGATTCGCCCGCGTGATCGCCGCCTGGGCCTCGCCACGCAAACGGGCCCGGTTGCGCTCACCGGCCTCACGCTTGGCTTGGCGAGCCTCGCGTCGGGCGCGCGCCTCATCGTCCTCGTCGCGAGGGTCCCCGTCCTCGTAGATGTGCTCGCCGGCGTCGCGGAGATCCTTCTCCGAAGCCGCATCGTTCATCCGGGCTGCGCCTCGACGCGCCAGCCCGCCCCAGTTCGCCGGGCCGGCACCCTCCGGCGGCGCGTCGCGCCGCGACCGAGCACCGTCCCGGCGATCGCGAGTGTCCCGATTGTCCCGTCCCCCACGGTTGTCCCGAGTATCACGGCGGTCCCGACCATCGCGGCCGCCGCGACCATCACGGCCGCCACGACCATCACGGTTGTCGTCCCGCGAGCGGCGCTCGCCGCGTTCGCTCGGCCGGCGGTCGCGATCACTGCGTCGACTATCTCCTCCGGAACGGCCCCCGGACCCGCTCCGTGGGCCACGACTCCCCTGGCCGCCGCGGGAGCTTCCGCCTCGAGCCCTTCCGCCCCGCTCTCCGTCGCGTTTACCTTTGGGGCTCCGGTTGTTGGAACCGCGCTGGTTGGAACGGGATCCACGCCCGCGACGGTCATCGGCCATCCGGCGAGGCTACGGCCAAAACGCACAAGAGCCCCCGGGTGGGGGCTCTTGTTCTCTGATTTCGCCCGGCTGCAACCCCTGCGGGGAGCCCTGGCATGTTCGAAATCCGGCGGCGACCTACTCTCCCAGGGCGTCTCCACCCAAGTACCATCGGCGCTGAGAGGCTTAACTTCCGTGTTCGGAATGGGAACGGGTGTGACCCTCTCGCTACCACCACCGAAAAAGGTGAGTGGTCCTTGAAAGAACTGAACAGCGAGCACGAACGTCTTCGTAGCGTTTGACTGACCTCGATCGCAGAGTCTTGACGACTCAAGGATCGCGGAAATTCAAGCCCTCGGCCGATTAGTACCGGTCAGCTGAATGCGTTACCGCACGTACACTTCCGGCCTATCAACGTGGTGTTCTGCCACGGGCCTTACCCGGTTAACCCGGTGAGAGATCTCATCTTGGAATGGGCTTCCCACTTAGATGCTTTCAGCGGTTATCCCGTCCGCAGGTCGCCAACCAGCCATGCCCTTGGCAGGACAACTGGCACACGAGAGCTGCGTCCACCCCGGTCCTCTCGTACTAGGGGCAGCCTTCCTCAAATCTCTTTCGGCTACAGAGGATAGGGACCGAACTGTCTCACGACGTTCTAAACCCAGCTCGCGTACCGCTTTAATGGGCGAACAGCCCAACCCTTGGGACCTGCTTCAGCCCCAGGATGCGATGAGCCGACATCGAGGTGCCAAACCTTTCCGTCGATATGGACTCTTGGGAAAGATTAGCCTGTTATCCCCGGGGTACCTTTTATCCGTTGAGCGACGGCGCTTCCACACGCAACCGCCGGATCACTATGTCCTACTTTCGTACCTGCTCGACTTGTAGGTCTCGCAGTCAAGCTCCCTTATGCCATTGCACTCGATGACTGATTGCCAACCAGTCTGAGGGAACCTTTGAACGCCTCCGTTACTCTTTGGGAGGCGACCGCCCCAGTCAAACTACCCACCTGACACTGTCCCCAACCCGGATCACGGGTCAAGGTTAGATGTCCAACGTACGCAGGGTGGTATTTCAAGGGTGACTCCACGAATGCTAGCGCATCCACTTCCTAGTCTCCCACCT
The DNA here is from genome assembly GCA_039030295.1 of Myxococcota bacterium. GTDB lineage: Bacteria > Myxococcota_A > Polyangia > Polyangiales > Houyiibacteriaceae > SG8-38. The sequence continues at coordinate 6,280 of JBCCEK010000226.1, forward strand.
ATCCTACACAACGCAAATCAAACACCAATATCAAGCTATAGTAAAGGTCCACGGGGTCTTTCCGTCCTTCTGTAGCTAACGAGCATCTTTACTCGTACTTCAATTTCGCTGAGTCCATGGTTGAGACAGTGGGAAAGTCGTTACGCCATTCGTGCAGGTCGGAACTTACCCGACAAGGAATTTCGCTACCTTAGGACCGTTATAGTTACGGCCGCCGTTTACTGGGGCTTAGGTTCAGAGCTTCGCC
>JBCCEK010000227.1:0-6517 GCA_039030295.1 Myxococcota bacterium
AGCTTCTCTTCCATATGCTGCTTCGCGAAGTCGTGAAAGTAATAGCGGAGGAACACGAGGCAGATGACGTCTTCGAGTAGCTGAACGTCTGGATCCGTCTTCAGCCCCCGCTTTCGGAGAAGCGTCTTGACCCGTTCGATCGTGGGATCGTCGTAGCCGACCTCGCGCATGATCTCGCCGACGATGTCGCCGTGTCGCTTGTAGAGGTCCGTCCTCCACTTGAGGTAGCCCGCACGGCCCTCGGGATAAGAGTCCCGAGGGACTTCCCACCGCCGAATGTGCTGGGCCCGTGCCGCCAACCGTACGACTTCGGGCGCGTCCGGGGCGAAGCGGTCGAGCCAGGCCGACATTCGCTGCCCGTAGACGAGCTCCTTCGGGTATGCCGTTCCGTTGACGTCTTCCATGGTCGGATCTTCAGCGTTCGCCTCGTCGATCTTCCGGATCGCCTCTTGGAGTCGCGACATGTGCGGGAGCGTAACTGGGTCACGCGGCCCCGTCACGTTGGCAACGCGCTGGCGGGCGTGACACCGGACGAGATCGCCCTATAAACGCTCGGCCCATGTCGATGACGCGACGTCGAGCGCGCGGCCTACGCCGAGAGCGCATCCTGTCCTCGCCAAGGTTCATCGACGGCGAGTTTCGCAACCCCTCGCGGGCGGGCCCCGGGCTCGAACAAGGGTCGACCTTGGGCGTCATGCGAGAGTTCCTGTTCGGAAGCCGAAGCCGTCGAATCCCGAGCGCGCCACTCCCATCGCAATCCCCCCTCGACGCCTGGGCGAGGCCAGCCGAAACCGGACTGCGGGCGACTTGGCTCGGCCACTCGACGCTGCTGCTCGAGATCGACGGAGTCCGAATCCTGACCGATCCGGTATGGAGCCGGCGCGTGTCTCCGAGCCGCTTCTTCGGGCCGAAACGCTTTCAGCCCGTTCCGGTCCGCGTTGACGCTCTTCCGCCGATCGACGCCGTCGTGATCTCGCATGACCACTACGACCACCTCGACTACGCCACCATCCTCGAGCTTCGTGGCCGCGACGTGCCTTTCTTCACCGCGCTGGGGGTGGGAGCCCACCTCGAGGCATGGGGGGTCCCTGAAGACCGCATCCACGAACTCGACTGGTGGGAGAGCGTCGAACTCGAAGGCGCCGACTTTCGGATCACCGCCGCGCCCTCTCAACACTTCTCGGGACGTGCCACCATGGACCGCAACCATACGCTGTGGTCTTCGTTCGCGCTGCGGGGACCGCACCATGCGGTCTTCTTCAGCGGCGACACCGGGCTCACCGACGACTACCGGACGATCGCCGAACGGCTCGGCCCGTTCGACTTGGTGCTGCTCGAAGTGGGCGCCTTTCACCCGGCCTGGGGGAGCATCCATCTCGGCCCAGACAACGCGCTCGAAGCGCTGAAGCGACTCGGCGGCGGGAGCCTTCTGCCGGTTCACTGGGGCACGTTCGACCTCGCATTACACGATTGGGACGAGCCCGCGGAGAGGCTCGTTTCCCTCGCCCCCGATCGAGGTGTGCACCTCGTCATGCCCGAGCTTGGAGCCCCCATAGAGCCATCGAGAGTCGAGGCAGTGTCGCCTTGGTGGCGTGAGGTCTCCGCCCCAGTACGCGAGTTGCCGTTCGACGAGCCGGAGGGAGCCCCCGATGAAACGTGGGCGATGCCTCCGCGGCCGATCGACTGAGGCTCGGTAAAGACCTGTCATTCCTCATGGTTGACGCTGTTCGCGATGGGTCGAGCGCCCCTATCGTGCGGGAATAGGCGGCTCTCAAGGTGGGTTACCCGGCCAAGCGAGGGCGTACCACCATGCAATCCCAACCACTTCTCGCCGCAGGAGTCCTTGTGCTCGGCGCAACCATCCTCGGATGCCAGGGCGGCCAGGACGAGCCACGCCGAGGCCCCCCAATCGTCCGAGTCGAGGAAGTCCAGCTCGACGAGGTCGCCGACACGTTTCGGTTTCTGGGGCGCGTCGAGCCGGTCGAGTCGGTCGAGTTGCGGGCGCGGGTGGAGGGGTTCGTCGAAGAGGTGTCGTTTGCCGAGGGCAAGACCGTGACCGAGGGCGAACCTCTCTTCGTTATCGAACAGGAGAACTACAGGGCCAACCTGAAGGACGCTGAGGCCAGGCTTGCCCGCGCGCGCGCCGAACGCAAGGAGGCGAAACGCTCCTTCGCAAGGAGAGAATCGCTCATCGCATCCGATGCGGTCAGCATGGAGTCCGTCGAAGAAGCGGAGAAGCGCTTCGTCGCAGGGGGCGCGGACATTCGTTCCGCTGAAGCGGCGGTCGCGCGGGCCAGACTCGAACTCGACTACACGACCATCCGTGCGCCGATCTCGGGCCGGATCGGGAAGGCGGCGTACACCCGAGGGAACCTGGTGAATCCGAATTCGGGGCCGCTCGCAGAGGTTGTCCAGATCGACCCGATTCGCGTGCACTACACGGTCACGGACCGCGAACGACTTGCCGCTTGGGCGTCACTCTCGCCGGAATCGCTCGAGGAGTTCGAGCAAGCGTTCGTCCCGCGGATCTATCTACCCGATGGGCAACGCTACCCGCATGCCGGGCAGATCGACTTCACAGGCAACAAGGTCGACCCGCATACAGGCGCGATCTCGGTGTGGGCCTCCTTTCCGAACCCCGACGCGATCCTTCTGCCGGGCCATCTGGTCCACGTCGAGTCCGAGACCAAAACCGTGCATCGCATGCCGGTCGTCTCCCCGGGAGCGCTCCAGCAGGATAGGCAAGGTACGTTCGTGTACTTGGTCGACGAGAACGACGTGGTCGAACGACGCGACGTGGAGCGCGGTGAACCCGTCGGCGAGGGCGTCACGATTCGGTCCGGGTTGTCCGGCGGCGAGCGGGTGATTCTGTCCGGCTTCCGAAGCGCTGCGCCTGGGACCGTGGTCGAGGCGGTGCCTTTCGTGGAGGGCGCGCTCAGCCAGTTGACCAGCTCATGATCTCGAAGTTCTTCATTCAGAGGCCGCGACTCTCGATCGTCGTGTCGGCGCTCATCGCGATTGCGGGCGCGCTGTCGATTCCGTTTCTGCCGGTCCAAGAGTACCCCGAGATCACGCCGCCTGAGGTGTCGGTCAGCACGACGTATCCGGGCGCGAGCGCGGAAGTTCTCGAGAAGACCGTTGCCGCGCCCATCGAGTCCGCGGTGAACGGGGCTGATGACATGATCTACATGTCGTCGACGAGCTCAAACGACGGCAACTATCGTCTGGCGGTGACGTTCAAGGTGGGAACCGATCCAGACATCGCTCAGGTCAACGTTCAGAACCGCGTACAACTCGCGCTCACCCAGCTGCCTGAAGATGTCCGTCGCCAGGGGGTTGTGGTTCGCAAGAAGAGTCCAAGCCTGTTCCTGATCGTCCACCTGCTCGCGCCCGACGGGGATGACGATAGCTTGTTCCTGGCGAACTGGGCCAAGGTCAACGTCGTCGATCCTCTGAATCGCGTCGAAGGCATCGGCGAGGCGATGATCTTTGGCGACTCGGACTACGCCATGCGGGTTTGGATGGACCCCGTCCGGATGGCCAACCTCAACATCACCGCGGCAGAGATCGTCGAACAGATCCAACATCAGAACGTCGAGCCGGCGATCGGCCAGATCGGTGCGCCTCCGGCGAGCGACGCCCAGTTGGTTCAATACAATCTGCAGGCGGACGGACGCTTCCAAACTCCCGAAGAGTTCGGGGCGATCGTCATTCGAAGCGACGAGCAAGGTGCGGTGGTTCGTCTGCGCGACATCGCGAGGGTGGAGCTGGGGGCCAAGAGCTATGGGACGGGGGTCAAACTCGACGGGCGCCCCGACGTGGCCATCGGGCTCTTTCTCAATCCCGGAGCCAACGCGCTCGATACCAAGCGCCGGGTGATGGCCGAGCTCGAACGGATTGAGCCGCGGTTCCCGGAGGGCGTCAACGTTCAGCTGAGCTACGACACTACGGAGTTTGTCGAAGCCAGTGTGGACGAAGCCCTCTGGACGATCCTGCTCACGATCCTGCTGGTCGTCCTTGTCACCTATGCGTTCCTCCAAGACTGGCGGCAGACGTTGATTCCAACTCTGGCGATTCCGGTGTCCTTGCTTGGGACGCTGGGCGCGCTCTTGGCGCTCGGGTATTCGGCCAATACTCAGACGATCTTCGCGTTGGTCCTCGCGATCGGACTAGTGGTCGACGACGCGATCGTGGTCATCGAGAACGTGCAGCGACTCATGGTGGAAGACGACCTCGGCCCCCGCGAGGCATCGATTCGCGCCATGGAGCAGGTGAGCGCCCCGGTGATCGCCACGACCTTGGTCATGTTGGCCGTCTTTGCGCCCGTGTCATTTCTTCCTGGAATCGTCGGTGAGATCTACCGTCAGTTTGGAGTGACGATCTCGATCGCGGTGGTCATCTCGTCGATCGTCGCCCTGACCCTCAGCCCTGCGTTGTCGGCGATTCTGCTTCGCAAACCCGCCAGCCATCAACGACCCGTCTTCCGGCTGTTTGAGCGAGGCCTCGAAGGATGGCGCGTACGCTACCTCGGCGCCGTGCGACGGGTCACCCGCAAGACCGCGTGGGTCATCGTCCCGGTCTTCGGTTGTGCAGTCGTCACCGCCCTCCTCTACCCCTCGCTCCCGAAGGCTTTCGTTCCGAAGGAGGATCGCGGCCGCGTGATGGCCGAGGTCCAGTTGCCCGACGCGGCGTCCTACGGTCGCACCGAAGCGGTCCTCGACGAAGTCGCCGAAATCGCGGCAAGCGAAGAGCCTTCCATCAAGACACGGGTGGCCGTCGCCGGTAGAAGCATCATCTCGGGCGTAGACTCCGCCAACGTCGGCTTCCTCCCCCTGGATCTCGCGGACGCGAAGGAGCGAGACCTCGACAAAGACCACGCCGAGGCGGTCGCACGGAGGCTTCGTGAGCGTTTCGCACGATATCCGGACGCCGAGGTTCGCGTGATCACACCGCCATCGATACGCGGACTCGGGAACGCAGGCGGTTTCGATTTCCGACTACAGGCAACGGAGGGCCAAGACTCGAGCGAGCTATCCGAAGTCGCGCGCGCGCTCATCCACCGCGCGAACGAGGACCCTCGACTCCAAGGGGTCGGGACGGCGTTCAGGCCCGAGACCCCGCAGGTCTTCATCGACATCGATCGCACGCGGGCGGAGTCGCTAGGTGTCGACGTGTCGGACATCTACGCGGCGCTGCAAGCCAACCTCGGGTCCGTTTACGTCAACGACTTCAACTTGATGGGGCGCATCTACCAGGTACGTCTTCAAGCCGATGCCCAGCACCGAATGGGGATCGAAGACATTGGACGCCTGTACGTCCAGGGGCGCGGCGGCGAGATGGTCTCCCTCGCAACCCTGGCGACGGTAGAGACACGCGTCGCGCCGGAGTTCGTCCAACGCTACAACATGTTCCCAAGCGTCCAGATTCAGGGCGAAGCTGGGCCTGGCACGAGCAGCGGCGCTGCGATCGAGGCCATGCAGGAAATCGCTCGGGAGACCCTTCCTGACGGGTACGCGTACGATTGGTCGGGAATGTCGTACCAAGAGGTACGCACCACGTCGCAGGGCCAAGGGTGGATTTTCCTGCTCGCCGCCCTCTTCGGGTATCTCTTTCTCGTCGCCCTCTACGAAAGCAGCACGGCTCCACTGGCGGTCATGGTCTCCGTCGTGATTGGGGTCTTCGGCGCGATGGTCGGCGTCTGGCTCACCGGCGGCGAGGCCAACATCTATGTGCAAATCGGGGTGGTGCTCCTGATCGCCCTCTCGGCCAAGAATGCCATCCTGATCGTCGAGTTCGCGAAGGAACAGCGCGAGCGCGGCGTCGCCATCTTGGACGCGGCCCTCGAAGGTGCGCGGGCGCGCTTTCGAGCTGTGCTCATGACCGCACTCTCGTTCCTGTTCGCGTTGGTGCCGCTTCTGGTCGCCACGGGCGCCGGAGCGAATGCGCGCCGCGCCATGGCGACGACGGTCTTCAGCGGGATGACTCTGGCGAGCTTCATCGGGATCATCTTCGTTCCCGGTCTGTACGTGGTGTTCCAGACCCTCCGCGAGCGGACCCATGCTCGGGTCAAGAAGCCCGCGGCCGCCTGACCACGGCGACGTCCGAGCCACGCTCTGACGAGAACCAAGACAAAAATGGCGTAATCGACCGCTCTGAGAGACGATATTGGCATATCCAGGTCAAAGGGCTTGCGCCGAGTCTACCATTTGGTAGAGAGGATTCGACCGCTCGGTAGGGACATGAACGTACGCGAACGAATTCTCACGCACGCGACCCGGCTCTTTGCGGAGCAGGGGTACGACGGGACCTCGGTCCAGGAGATCGCGGACGCCGTTGGGATTCGGAAGCCGAGTCTCCTCTACCACTTCAAGTCCAAGGACGAACTCCGAGAGAACGTCATCGCGGAGATGCTCAACCACTGGAGCGCCCTCCTGCCCTCGTTGTTCCTTCGGGCAACCCGTGAAGAGCGGTTCGAGGCGACGATGGAGGCCCTGAGCCAGTTCTTCATCGCCGACCC
>JBCCEK010000228.1:0-6485 GCA_039030295.1 Myxococcota bacterium
GGGATTCCACCCTCCACGACCTTGAAGTAGTCAGGGTCAAAGTTGTCGTTGATCATCTTCGCCATCGCACGGCTCGTGGCGGCGGGAAGCTCGCTCGGTTTCAAGACCGTCGTGTTTCCCGCTGCCATCGATCCTACGACGGGAACGAGCGACAGGTTGTAGGGGAAGTTCCACGCGCCGATGATCAATGAAACACCGAGTGGTTCGGGAACGATGAAACTTCGTGCTGGAAAGTTCATCATGTTCGTCCCGACGCGACGCGGCTTGACCCATCGACGTAGCTTCTTGATCGTCAAGTCGAGCTCATGGTGCAACGGAAGAAGCTCGGTCAGCTGGGTATCGTAGGGAGATTTTCCGAAGTCTTCATAGATTGCCTCGTGGAGCGTGTCCTCGTGTTCCAACAACAGTGCTTTGAACTTCTTCAGTTGCTCGATTCGGAACGTCAGGGAACGAGTCGCATTGCTTCTGAAGTACGCTCTCTGACGATCGACGAGTGCCTGGTAGTCGAGCGCATACGCGCGTTCGGCGAGTCGGATCGAGCGGTTCATCGTCATCCTAGCTCCCTCTGTTCCACGTCGGAGTCCGCCCGTTGCCAAACCAATCGGTCCGTCTTCCCATCCCGATTGGCGAGAAGCGTCAACTGCCGTGCGTCCATATCGAATGCGAACGTCCGCACCAACGTCGTACCCGTCCATTGGGGGACCAAGCTGTTGCGAATCTCATGAAAGACCTCCGCACCTTGGACCCGGAATGGGCCGCAGTAGCCGACGTACCCCCACCCAGCGAGGAAGTACGGAACCATCAGCGCTGCATCGCGCTGTTCGATCGCTCCGAACCCCTCGGCGACCACGCGGTCCTTGAGTTGACGAAGCGCGTGTCGATCCTCGGACACCACGGGCCGGTTCAGCTCCATCAAGGTGGCGGACACCCAGCCGTCACGACTGTAGATCAGATGGCCGTCTACACGCCCGTTGTACGCCAACCGGATACGTCCCGTCGCGGCGTCGGTGGCAGACCACTCCCTCAGTTGCCACACACCGTAGAAGCACTCGAGAGCTTCGGAGACGTCGGCGTCTGCCGTACCTCGATCGCCGGGTCCGTGAGTCGAAGTCATGACCATCGGAATCTCCTCGAAACGACTGTCGCTACTGGGCGAACAGGTCTCTCCCGCTCGGGCTGATGAACGTCGGTTCGAGCACGTCCCAGTGCTCGGTCACTTTCCCTTCGCGGTCGAAGCGCCACAGATCGACCCCGGTGAACGCGGGGCTGCCGATGGCCGCGTTCGCTGCATACCTCTGGAACGTGAGCGCGAAATCGCGCTCGGCCATCGCGAACTTGAACTCGCTCGGCGAACCGCCCATGGCATCGATGAAGCCGGCGATTCCACTGGCGCCGTTCGGGATGAACGGGTTGTGCTGCGTGTAGTCGCTGAGCAGCTCATCGGCGAGCCGTGTGTTTCCAGCCAGAAACTCGGTCACGACCTTGGTCGCGGTTTGGCGATTTCGGTCGACGTCTTGATCCGAGACCGAGTCGGCAACCTGGCTGAACATATCGTTGCCACTCACGGTCTCGGTGGCCACCGCTTGGGTGACCTCGATCGCTTGGACGATCTTCCCGCCCTCGATGGTGAAGATGTGCGCCACGGCCACGCCCGGACCCCCATCCAACGCACGCTCCGCGTTCCATGCGTAGTGCGCATGGACCCCGATCCGCGGTCCGTCTTCGACGGTTCGGTGCACCGCCACCAAGGGCTTCTGGCCCTGAAAGCGACCAGCGAATTCGATCCAGGCGTCGACGCCGTCGGTTACCGCAGACGAGTAGTGCGCAACGTCCGGGTCGACGAGTTCGCGGAGCAACCTGGCGTCGCCCCGGTTGTAGAGATCTTCCAGCATCGTGACGACCTGGTCGGCACTGATCTGCGTGTTTCGATGAGTCTCCATGGTGATTTCTCCTTTAGACGGTCTAGAACTCTTGCGCCGTCGGGCGTACGACGATCTCGTTAACGGCAACTTCATCGGGTTGGGCAATCGCGTAGCAAATCGCAGACGCGATCGCGCTCGGTGCAATGGACTTCCCGTCGTACATCTTGTCGACGAGCTCCTTCACCGCAGGGTGCGTAACCGAGTTCGTCAGCTCCGTGTCGACCAGCCCGGGGTAGACGGTCGTCACGCGAATCTTGCCGGGATTCTCCTTTCGAAGCCCTTCGCAGATCGCGCGGACTGCGAACTTGGTCGCGGAGTAGACGGCTCCGCCTCGTTCGACCGCGAGGCCGGCAACCGACGAGGTGCTCACGATGTGCCCTCCACCGTGCTCGAGCATCCGCGGGAGTACCGAGTTGATCCCGTACAGAACGCCTTTGACGTTCACGTCGATCATACGGTCCCAGTCGTCCACCTGGCCAAGCGACAGTGGCGACACCGGCATGATCCCGGCGTTGTTCACCAACACATCCACGCGTCCGAAGCGCTCGACCGTTGCCTCGATCAAGGCATCGACGTCGCTTCTCTTCGAGACGTCGGTCACGACCGCCAACGCCTCGCTCGGAAGGCCGGCAGTCAGCCTCTCGAGGGGCTCCTTGCGCCGCGCTGCAGCCACCACGCGTGCGCCCTGCTTTGAAAGTTGCTCCACGGTGCTCGCGCCGATTCCACTCGACGCACCCGTCACGACCACGACTTTGTTCTTCACTGACATGACTTCGCTTCCTTGGTTGAGAGTCGGCTAGAGGCCGCCATCGGCCGTCCGGGGACTCGCATCGGCTTCGTTGGGCGCAGGGGCGGGCTCGGGCATCGGGCGCAACGATCGGCGCCGCGCGAGCGCTGCCGTATCGCGGAAGTGCGCCTTGAGCGCGGCGCGGGTGCGGAGCGAAAGGTCGGGCTCGCGACCCTCGCTCAAGGCGAGAATCTGACGATAGAACCACGCGATCTCGGCTTGGTTGTTCAGTGTACGCACACTCCGGAACGGGCTGACCGGTCCGAGGAGCCCAGGCCCGAGGCGACGATCCTTCTCGGGCGTGGGGAGCTCGGTCACAGTCCCCTGCAGCATCTCCGTTGGCAGATCGGGCGCGACGCACATGGGGCGCGCGACCCCGACCACGTCGATTTCGCCGCGTTCGATGACGTCGCGAATGAAGGAGACCGTGCGAAAGCCGCCGGTCACCATCAACGGTACGCCCCGGGCAACCTCACGGATGTGGCTCGCATACTCGAGGAAGAACGCCTCGCGCCGGAGCGTACTCTCGGCCCTTTTTTCACCCTCGGCTGGCCTCCCGAAAAGGGCCAACTGTTCGTAGGTTCCGCCAGAGATCTCCAGGAGGTCGATCCCGTCTTCGCAGAGCCAACGGGCGACCTGGGCAGACTCCTGGTGGGTGAAGCCGCTCTTCTGAAAATCCGACGAGTTGAGTTTGACCGCGACGGGAAACGCATCTCCGACGGACTCGCGGACAGCGCGATAGGTCTGCAAGAGAAACCTTGCGCGGTTTTCGAGCGAACCCCCCCACGCGTCCGTGCGCCGATTGGTGTACGGCGAAAGAAACTGGTTCAAGAGGTATCCGTGCGCGGCTTGGAGCTCGACCCCGGTGAAGCCCGCGTCCTTGGCGGTCTTGGCCGCCCTCGCGAAAGCGCGGATCACCTCGTGGATCTCCTTGATCTCGAGCGCGCGCGGCGCATCGATCTGACCGAGCATCCCTTTCATCTTCACCGAGGACGCCGACACGGGTTGATGGCCCGATGCGCGCGCGGATTGACGGCCAGGGTGACCCAGTTGCATCCACAGATGGTTCCCGTTGCGGGTACCTGCCTCTGCCATCCGCTGAAGCGCGTCGAACCCGCCGTTGTCGTCGATCACCAGGCTGCCTGGACGCTCGAGGAACCGACGGTCCACCATGACCATGCCCGTGATGAGCAGGCCTGCGCCCCCGTCAGACCACCGACCGTAGAGCGTCGCGAGCTCGGCCGACGCACGGTCGTCGGGGTCGGCCAACCCTTCGGACATGGCGGCCTTCGCGATTCGGTTCTTCAGAGTCACTCCGCAGGGGAGTTCGAGTGGGCGTGCCAAAGGGTTCATCGGGGCCTCCAGATTCGGGGGTTGCACTATTTAAGTACCGTCTGGTACATTAAAACTACGGGTGGCGGGCCCGCCGGTCAAGCATTAAGGTACCGATCGGTAAAAAAAGATCGATTCACGGATGAAAACCAAGAAAAAACGGGGACGACCCCGAACCTTCGAGCGGGAGCAGACAGTCGCACTCGCGATGGCGAACTACTGGCTCGAGGGTCCGCAAGCACTCTCGGTCAATGAGTTCTGCCGACGGGTGGGGCTCCCCAAACCTTCGCTCTACCGGGAGTTCGGGGGTGAAGATGGACTCCTTGCGGCAGCACTCGACCACTACTGGGAGTCGGTCCTTGCGCCTATCGCGGAGCGTCTCGGACCCGACCGCTCCTTCGACGAAAGCACCGAAGCTCTTCTCGACTTTGCAACCGGAGAACGCGACACCCCGGACGGTTGCCTCCTCGCAAAGAGCCGCGGGACGCGCAATCGGCTCGGGCCGACCGCCGGGGCGCGCGTCGACGAGATGTCGCGTGCGCTTCTCGACACGTACGAGGCCATCGTACGCCGAGGACAGGAACGAGGCGTCGTTCGCCGCGACGTCACGTGCGAGTTCGCGGGCCGCTACCTCGATACACAGATCACGACCGCGCTACGCCAAGCGGCAGCCGGCGAGGATCCTAGCGAGGTACGAGCACAAGCCGAACTCGCCTTCGCCGCGCTACTCCCGTCGTGATCGGCCTTGCCCGATCGGCTCTCTGAAAACTGAATCGGAATCTGATGGTCGCTCATACAACTGGCGACTCACCTAGGTACTACTCGGATATGACCAGATACATTCCTGTTGCCAGGAAATGCTCCTTAGAAAGGAGGTGATCCAGCCGCAGGTTCCCCTACGGCTACCTTGTTACGACTTCACCCCAGTTACCAAACACTCCTTGGGGACCTGCCTCCCTTGCGGGTTAGCGCGGCCACTTCTGGAGCACTCGACTCCCATGGTGTGACGGGCGGTGTGTACAAGGCCCGGGAACGTATTCACCGCTGCCTGCTGATCAGCGATTACTAGCAATTCCGACTTCATGCACTCGAGTTGCAGAGTGCAATCCGTACTGAGGCTGGCTTTTTGCGATTCGCTCCACCTCGCGGCTTCGCAGCGCTTTGTACCAACCATTGTAGCACGTGTGTAGCCCAGGACATAAGGGCCATGAGGACTTGACGTCATCCCCACCTTCCTCCGGGTTGACCCCGGCAGTCTCCTTTGAGTGCCCAACTAAATGATGGCAACGAAGGATAAGGGTTGCGCTCGTTGCGGGACTTAACCCAACATCTCACGACACGAGCTGACGACAGCCATGCAGCACCTGGACCTAAGTTCTCTTGCGAGCACTCCCGAGTTTCGTCAGGATTCTTAGTTTTTCTAGCCCTGGTAAGGTTCTGCGCGTTGCTTCGAATTAAACCACATGCTCCACTGCTTGTGCGGGCCCCCGTCAATTCCTTTGAGTTTTAGCCTTGCGGCCGTACTCCCCAGGCGGAGAACTTAACGCGTTAGCTACGGCACAGCAGAGGTCAATATCCGCTGCACCTAGTTCTCATCGTTTACGGCGTGGACTACCAGGGTATCTAATCCTGTTTGCTCCCCACGCTTTCGCGTCTCAGCGTCAGTAAATGTCCAGGTGGCCGCCTTCGCCACTGATGTTCCTCCCGATATCTACGAATTTCACCTCTACACCGGGAATTCCGCCACCCTCTCCATAACTCAAGACAAGCAGTTTCGGATGCAGTTCCTAGGTTGAGCCCAGGGATTTCACAACCGACTTGCGAGTCCGCCTACACGCGCTTTACGCCCAGTAAATCCGAGCAACGTTCGCACCCTCTGTATTACCGCGGCTGCTGGCACAGAGTTAGCCGGTGCTTGCTAAGGAGGTACCGTCAGTACGCAAGCATTTCCTCATGCGTATGTTCGTCCCTCCCCACAGTGCTTTACGACCCGAAGGCCTTCATCACACACGCGGCGTGGCTGGGTCAGGCTTTCGCCCATTGCCCAATATTCCTCACTGCTGCCTCCCGTAGGAGTCTGGTCCGTGTTCCAGTACCAGTGTGGCTGATCATCCTCTCAGACCAGCTACCCGTCTTCGCCTTGGTAAGCCGTTACCTTACCAACAAGCTGATGGGACGCAGGCTCATCGTTTGGTGGTGCTTTAAGGGCACCTTTAACCACTGTCACCGTAGTAACTGTGGTCTTACGCGGTATTAGCATTCCTTTCGGAGTGTTGTCCCCCGCCAAACGGTAGATTACCTACGCGTTCCTCACCCGTCCGCCACTTTACTCACCCGAAGGTTTTCTCGTTCGACTTGCATGTGTTAGGCCCGCCGCAAACGTTCGCTCTGAGCCAGGATCAAACTCTCCAGTTGAACTGTTGAGCGGTCCTGGATGACGCGAC
>JBCCEK010000229.1:0-6465 GCA_039030295.1 Myxococcota bacterium
GAGGGAAGAGATGAAGTGGAGTAACCGACTCGGACGACGGGACTTTGTCAGATTGGTCGGCGCCAGCGTGAGCACGTCCGCCGTCTCGCTCGTCGCACCAGGTTGCGGGAGCAACAGCGACAGCGCCGGTTCAGTTGACCGCGTGCTCGTGATCGGCGCGGGAGCCGCAGGTTTGACGGCCGCCAATGCACTCACCACCGCCGGAATCGAAACCGTGGTCCTCGAAGCGCGGGACCGTATCGGAGGACGCGTCTGGACCGATGACGTCGACGGCGTCCCAGTCGACCTGGGCGGCATGTGGATCCACGGCCCAGCCGGGGACACGGCCGCTTGCATTCTCAACCATGAAGGCGTCGGTTGGAAGTCGGCAGAGTTCTTCGGGTTCGATACGCGGGTGTTCGACGCCGAACTCGGGCGCTACGCCACGGGTGACGAACGGGTCTCCATGATCACGTCCCTGAACGCGTTCGACGAGGCGATCCCGTCCTTGTTCGACACCCTTGGACCCGATGCGACGATGACCGACGCAGTCACCACCTTCCTCGACCAGGAGGGCCTCGAAGGCACGGCTCGCCGCCATACGAGGTTCGGGCTCCTCACACAGATCGAACTGCTCGCCGCGCAGTCAGCAGGCGACCTCTCCCTGATCAGCTACATCGGTGACGACGAAGACGACGGTGGCGCAGGCGGTGGCTACGCGGGCGGCGACAACTTCCCCACGGGAAGCTACCGCACGTTGATCGAGGCGTTGGCGCGGGGAGTCGACGTGCGGCTGAACTCGGTCGTCTCGAAAATCGAGTACGACACACGTGGCGTCACCGTCGAGACGTCCAATGGCACCGAGAGAGGCTCGCATGCAGTCGTGACGCTCCCGCTCGGCGTGCTCAAGGCTGGCTCTGTGGAGTTCTCACCAGCGCTTCCGGCTGACAAACGCGACGCGATCGAGCTCATCGACATGGCGGAGCTCGAGAAGGTGGTCCTTCGCTACAGCGAACCCTTTTGGCAGGCGCCCGGAAGCGGGAACGTTCTCTATCTCGGTGCCACCCAGGGGGAGCTTCCCCTGATCGTCGACTACACCCCGTTCGCAGGTGGCGAACCCACGTTGGTCGCATTCTACTGCGGGGACTACGGCCGAAGTGTTGCAAGCATGTCCGACGAAGCCATCGCCGGACGTGCGGCCGCCATCGTCAATGAGTTCACCGTGACCCAAGGACCTGAACCCAACGCGGTCCGCGTGACGCGATGGAAGGACGATCCCTTTGCGTTGGGCTCGTACCCGGGTGAGCCAATCCGCGCATCCGTCGCAGACGTTCAAGCCATCGGCTTGAGCTACCAAGCCATGGCAGCCCCGGTCGGAGACCGGCTTCTATTCGCGGGCGATGGCACGACGAACAGCACTGTGGACGGCGCCATCGTCTCCGGCATCCGAGAAGCCGAACGGCTCCTCGATCGGCAAGGCCAGGGTGTCGTCCTCGAGTCGGGATTGCTGATCGCACCGGGTTGCAACGAGCTGGCGTAGCGGTGCAAGACCTATTCGGCGAGCATCGCTTGGGGCGTTTCGGCTCCCCAGCCCCTCAGCGGCGTCGCTTGGCGTGTTTCGTCTTGAGTTGGTCGACGATCAGCTGGACGGTGTTGGCGATGGTGTTTGGGATTCGGTCTATCGGAAGACCGAAGCTCTCGTGCATGGGCCATGACACGTCTGCGCCGGCAAGGCCGAGGAGCATCGCGGTCGCATCCTCGGTGTCGCGCTTGGGTGCACCGATCGCGGCGACTGATTTCCGGATGGCGTCGAGACGCTTGGACCGCCGCCGCGCCCGGACGTCGTTCCACATGGGGCTTCGGTAGTCTGCCAAGGCGCGCGCGATCGGGGTCTTCAGCGCGTTGGCATGGATCTCTCGAAAGTAGCGCGGCAGATCGTCGGGGCCTGCGGCCACCGGAACAGCCTGCGGGTAGACCTGCGCGTCAAACCACTCTGCCAACCCGAGGATCTGAGAGTCGGCGTTTGGGAAGTAGTGGTGCACGGTTCGGACCGACACCCCCGCTCGCGCCGCGGCTTCCTTTGGAGAGAACGCTGTGCGGCCGGAATGGCAGAGTTGTTCCGCAAACGCGGCGAGGATGGCGTCCCGCGTGGCGGCCGCCTGGGCCTCCCGCTTCGCACTGACGTATCGGCGTGACTCCGTCATTCGACCATCGTGATGCCGTGATCGCTGGCGACGCGCGCCAATGCGGGGATGTCGGGAGGGCTCATCTTCACCTCGCTCGCAACCTGCGCGAAGAACCTGGCCGCGTTGCCTTTGGTCGCGATGGTGAGGAAGTGCGCCTCGGTGAGGTTTCGGTACGAGTGCACCGCGCCCGCTGGAACATGCGCGACGTTGCCCTTTCGAAGCACGTGAGGCTCGCCGTTGACCGTGACCTCAACCTCTCCGTCGAGCATGACGTGAATCTCCTCCCATGGGTGCGAGTGCGGGGGCGGCCCCGAGCCGGCGGGCCCGCGAAGGTCGAAGACCTCGACCGACGACCCATCGCAACCGTGAGAAGCGGCCGGAGGGATTCGCCCAAAATGAAGTGATCCTCGGTGTTTTCGAGGGCGTTGATGCGGGTCATGAAGTCCTCCATTCCGGCAGGTACCAGAATCTGCTGCATTCGACTGCAATGAACTAGCACATCATTGCAGCCTGATGCAATCAATTTTGACCCCCTGAGACCCCGTCGAACTTGTACCGGTGGGCGCCGATACAAGAACTCTCTTTCACGGCGTCGGTCGTCGCGACGTAGGCATCAGCACTGGCAGGGCCCCCAGCTGGTGCCATCAGGGACACAAGCCTGCGCGCCCTCACACGCGCCAGCACCGACACATCGTTGCGTCTCTCCTGGCTCACAAGTGATGCCCACACCAGGGGCGCCGGCGGTCCATCGAACCGCCCTCCCAGTACACCAACACTCTCCCGTCGTGCCGGGGGTGCCGCAGGACAAGAAGACCGCGTCAGCTCCGATAGCGGATGCCTCCCTTGCTAGGGCCTGGTGCTTCTCTGTATCCGCCATCGCTTGTTTCCCGCAGAGGGCTCCGCCCTTCTGGCCGGTTCCAATGACCTCGTAAGAGCTTGGGTCGATGCCACGAGCTTGATCGTCCCAGATGATCGTTGCGGGACCTTCTTTCGCCGGAAACTTGGTCGGCGAGGTCCGCGACATGCTCACTTTGTTACACGCGACCGTCGAAATCACCGCCAATAGCACCATGTAGCGTGGCTTCATCATATCTCCGAACTCTTCGGGGCAGCTACCGATGGCGTTTGTGCGTGCATCAGCGCTGCCCTGTATCCGAATGACTACCTTAGCCACCCCGGTGACCCGGTCCATACGCAATTGTTCGGACGGATTTCGCGAGCACGACGGCCAACATCGTACTGAGTGGGTCGTCTCGTCGTCGGAGAGGCAACCCTGCATGCTAGCCTCGGTCGATGGGATCGGTTCGCGCTTCGCGAGACAATGGGCCGCGCATCGCCATCGTCGGAGGCTCGATGGCCGGCCTGTTCGCAGGCGTGTCCTTGCGGGCGCGGGGCTACTCGGTGGAGGTCTACGAGCGCGCCAGCGAAGGGCTGGCCAATCGCGGCGCGGGGGTCGCGACTCACAGTGCACTTGACGAAGCGATTGAGCGGGCGCGGATCAACGTTCATCGAGACACGGGCGTGCAATCCACCGGACGCGTGATGTTCGATGCGGCCGGTACGGTCGTGGGCGAGCTTGACTCACCACAACGGATGACGTCCTGGGGGCTCCTCTACCACCTGCTGCGTCACGAGTTTGGCGACGCCGCGTACCACCACGGCTTCGAGCTCCAAGACATCGTCGCTCAGGGAGATGCCCTCGAAGCGCGGTTCGCCAACGGTGAGGCGGTCGAGTGTGACTACCTCATCGCCGCCGACGGCGCCCGGTCGACGGTTCGTCGGCTGGTCGCACCGGAGGCGACGCTCGAGTACTGTGGCTACTTCGCCTGGCGAGGCCTCATCGAGGAGAACCGTCTTGCGCCCGAGGTGCTTCCGATCGTGGGCGAGCGAATGGCACTCAACATGGCGCCAGGTGGACATTGGCTCGGCTACCTCGTCCCAGGACCTCACGACGACGTCACCCGAGGCCGTCGGTTCTACAACTGGGCTTGGTACCGAACCGCCGACGAGCAACTCTATCGTGACCACCTCACCGACCAACACGGGCGCCTCTACTCGCATGGCATTCCGCATCACCTCGTACGCCAGACGTTTGTCGACACTTTGCGCCACGAGAGCCGTGAGTACCTGGCGCCACCGATTCAGTCGATCGTAGCTTCGACTCCGCATCCGTACCTTCAGGGGATCTTCGAGGTGGGCTGCGATCGGTTGATCCATGACCGGGTGATCATCATCGGAGACGCGGCATTCACGGCCCGGCCACATGTCGGCCTTGGTGTCACCAAAGCGGCGCAAGACGCGACCTTGCTCGCCACCGCGTTTGGCGACGCGGGCGACATGCAGTCATGGGAACGCGCTCGACTCGCCTATGGTAAAGCCGCCTTGGCGTGGAGTCGCGACCTCGGCAGCTATTGCGGCCCACCTCCGCAGAACCCCCGCGAACGCGAGAAAGCCGCGCACCATCAACGACCCGAAGTCTTGTTGGCCGAGACGGCCGCCAGCCACCCGAACCGATTCCTCGCGCGCTACTAAGGCCGGAGGTCTGGGCAAAGGACGGACGCCCCACCGCCGCCAAGCATACCGTTGCGAAGTCTCACCCTGGAATGGGCGCCCACCCTTTCGCCTAGGACTTGGTGTCCTTTCCGAACATCTGGTCCACCTGGCCTCGCGAGACTTTGTGGAAGATGACGGAGCCGTCGGGTTCTGCGAGGCCGGGCGTGTCGAGGGAGGTCCGCATCCCGTCGTTGGCCTTGGGGAGCGTCGGGGTCAGCGCGGCGTTCCAACGCGGGAGAAAGAAGTGTGCGAGGCTGGTTCGGGCACTCCCCTCTGCTTGGTCACGCGAAGGGGAGATGACCCGGTGCTTGGTGGCGACGATACGCCCGCCGCTTAGAAAGGTGAGCGCTTCGCCCACGTTGACGACGAACACGTCATCGCTTGGAACGACCGAACGCCACTCATCGCTTCCCGGCAACTGGACTTGGAGGGCGGCGAATCCGTTTGTCGGTACACTCTGATGGAGGACCGTGAGAAGGGTGTCGTCGAAGTGAGCCCCCATGCGATGGCTTCCGGTGTTGTCGGGGTATGCCAAGAAGCGAAGCACGGACGGGGCGTCCCGCGTGTAGTGATCCCACACCCCCTGAGGGAGCTTCATCACGACGCGGATCGCGTCGAGCAAACGAAAACAGAGTTCCTGCATTCGGTCGTAGTAGTCGACCCAAGTCCGCTCCATCTCGGCCTCGGGGAACAAGTTGTCGGGCAGGAACTCCTGACACGCGGGGTCCTCGTAGTAGTCGGGCTCGGCGCGACGCATGTCGTCGGTGATGAACGGGCCCATCGAGAACTTCTCGCAGAGGTCGGGCCCTGTCTGGGCATCCTCGGCACCGTACGCCGTGGCGACATTCTCCGCCGCATATGCCGTCCAGCCTCGCAGCGGGCCCACGAAGCGCTCCTTGTCGGCGACGGGCTTCGCCATGAACTCGAGCGTCACGCTACGCACCTCATCGAGCAGCTGCCGGGGGATCACGTGGTCCGCCAACAGAAAGAACCCGGTATCGAACAAACCGTGCCGGAGGGCGTCGGTCGCGTGGGGGTCGTCGAGGTCGACCAGGGGTAGTTCGATGGCATCGTGGGTCATCGTTCGGCTGTTCTTAGCTCCCTTCGCACCTTGGGCCCAACAGGGGCGCCGTCTCATCGGGTGTTTGTCGTCCGTGGTGGGCGGGCCGGATCCGGTTGAGGATCCCCGCACACCGACCTAGACCCCACGCATGACGGCCAGCGCACAACGGCGGATCGCGATCATCGGTGCCGGCATGTCCGGGCTGGTATGCGCGGAAGCCCTCCAATCCGAAGGGTGCCGTGTGGTCGTCTTCGACAAGGCGCGGGGCCCAGGAGGTCGAATGTCCACGCGGCGAGTGCCTGAGCTCGGCGAGGGCGTGGGCTTCGATCACGGGGCGCAGTACTTCACGGTCCGATCGCCGAACTTCGCGGAAGCGGTGGAGCGCTGGGTGCGCGAGGGGGTCGCTGCCACATGGGATGGCGATGTGGTGGCGATCGGCCAAGAGGGCGTCACCCGATCTCAGCGTCACACCGTTCGGTACGTGGGGGTCCCGGGGATGAATGGCATCTGTCGCTCGATCGCCCGGTCACTCGACGTTCGCTTCGGAGTCCGTGTGGCCCGCGTCGTGCGCGACGGCCCCGGATGGGGCCTCGAAGACGATCGGGGCCAGCCCCTCGGCCGCTACGACGTCGTCCTTTGCACCGCACCCGCGGAACAAACCGCTGTCCTTCTTGGTGCTGCGGC
>JBCCEK010000230.1:0-6437 GCA_039030295.1 Myxococcota bacterium
GAACTCGCAGATCCCGCCAAAGGGATAACCAAAGCCGTCAGTGGCGAGGGCGAGCGCAGATGAGGGCCAAAAGGCTCATATTTCCCGCTGCTTGTGCGGAAATAGATCGCTTGGCGCGATCGGCATGCTGATCGACGGAATGCGCCAGTGTGTCGCCGGTGCACCGGCCCGGTGATCGACCCTGGACGCGGAAGGCATCAGTTCAAGAATAGCGCCTGGGCCTGCGCCGGTTCGACCGCTCGACTGTACGCAGGACTTTGGCCTTGGGCTTGCCATCTGGGAGACGCTGTTCATCGAGGCGAAAGCCGGAGAGCTTGAGCAACAGCACGAGAAGCCGAATGATGGCGGTCTGTCTCTCCGCACTGCGCTTCAGCCTCTCGTTCTCGTTTAGTACCGACGCGATGTCGTGCTGCAAATCGAGCGAAACCACGCTTCGGTGTCCGCGTGAGAGCCCAGTCGCGGGGTCGACTGGGTTTTGAGGAAGGACAGTTCGTTTGGGCGGTTTGGGAACCCGAGGTGGAACGACGACTCGGGGTCTGGGTCAACCCAGTGAACCGCCCCCGGCAACCCTCGGAGCTTGAGGTCCGTGGGGACCACTCGGCTACCCTTGCCAGTTCAGAAACTCACGCTTGAGGTTCTGCGGGCTAGGGGACGTCGTCTTCGGGGCCTGGTCAATTTCGGCGCAATGCCCTAGTTGTGCGGCTATGAAGCCAACCCACGACGCCATCGTCATCGGGGCGGGCCAGGCTGGCCCTCCGGTCGCCTCTTACCTGTCCGGGAAGGGCAAGCGGGTGGCGCTCGTCGAGCGGTCGGAAATCGGCGGCACCTGCTTGAATACGGGGTGTCGTCCGACCAAAGCCATGCGGGCCAGCGCTCGTGTGGCGTACCTTTGTCGAAGGGCAAGCAGCTACGGGGTCAACGTCGGAGGCGACGTGCAAGCCGACCTCCCGCGGGTCGTCCGACGCAAGGACGAGATGATCGACCGCTGGCGCAATGGTTACACCGAGGCGTTGAGTGCTGCTCCGGAGCTCGAGATCCTTCGGGGACATGCGGCGTTCACCGGCAGCGCCGACAGTCTGCACACGCTCGAAGTCGCCGGGCGCGCCATCGTCGCCGAGACCGTCGTGCTCAACGTCGGTGCCCGCGCGAGGATCCCCCAGATCCCGGGACTCGCCGAGGTGCCCTATCTAACGAACGCCAACATCGTGCATCTCGAAGAGCTTCCGTCGAAGCTTCTCATTGTCGGCGGGTCGTACATCGGCCTCGAGTTCGGACAGATGTTTCGGCGCTTCGGAAGCGAGGTCGTCGTGCTCGAGAGCGGACCCCGAATCGCATCACGCGAGGACCCCGAGATCTCCGCGTCGATCGACGAGATGTTGCGCGGGGAGGGCCTCGACATCCGCGTGGACGTCCAGGTTTCCCGGGTCACTGGCTCACCCGGAGCGATTGAAGTCGTGCTCGACGATGGGGACGTGATTCATGGATCGCACCTACTCTTGGCGACCGGACGCGTACCGAACACGGATCAGCTGGGCCTCGAGCACGTTGGGATCACGACGGACGAGCGGGGTTTCATCCGGACGGACGGCGTCTTCCGGACGGGAGTCGACGGGATTTTCGCGATTGGGGACGTCAACGGGCGCGGGGCGTTTACGCACACGTCCTATCAAGACTACGAGATCCTCGTCGACCACTTGGAAGGCGGCAACCGTTCCGCAGACGACCGCATCATCACGTACGCGATGTTCACGGACCCGCCGCTCGGTCGTGTTGGCATGACCGAGGCGGAAGCGCGCGCGACCGGCAAGCCGGTGCTTTCGGCAACCTACCCGATGAACCAACTCACCAAAGCCGTGCTCGACGGAGAGACCGAAGGCCTCATCAAGATCCTGGTGGACGAGAGCACGGACCGGTTCCTCGGCGCATCGTGCTTCGGCTTGTTTGGCGACGAGATCGTGCAGGTGGTGAGCGCCTTGATGCATGCCAATGCACCGTGTCACGTATTGCTTGAGATGCTTCCGGTTCACCCGACCATCGCCGAGTTCTACCCGACCATCCTGAATCGTCTCGCCCCGCTCGACGAGGCCACATGAAACTCCTCTCGGTGAACGTTTCCCGGCCCAAAGAGGTCACGCACAAGGGCAAGACGGTCCGGACGGGTATCTTCAAGGAGCCGGTCGAGGGTCGCGTCGTGGCGCGTACCTTGAATCTCGACGGCGACGGACAGGCCGATTTGGTCGCACACGGCGGCGAGATGCGCGCCGTGCTCGTCTACTCGATGGAAGACTCCAAGTTCTGGGCGCGAGAGCTTGGGCGCGACGACTTCGCGGCTGGCCAGTTTGGCGAGAACTTCACCGTGCAAGGTATGCCGAGCAGCGAAGTCCAAGTCGGTGACCGGTTTCTGATTGGCACGGCGCTCTTCGAAGTCAGCCAGCCGCGCGTACCCTGTTACAAGCTCGCGATGAAGATGGAGGTCGAAGGATTCTACGCGAAACTCCTCGAGGCGGGCCGACCCGGGTTCTACTTCCGCGTTCTCGAGGAAGGTGAAGTGGGCGCGGGCGACATCATCGAGCGTGTCGGACGGGACCCCGAGGGGCTGACCGTCCGCGACATGAGCAATCTTCTCTATTTCGATAAGGACGATCTCGACGCTGCAGAACGCGCGTTGCGAATCGAAGCCCTCTCGCCCGGCTGGAAGCAATCGTTCGAAGCCCGCATCTCGAAAGCCACCGCAGCCGGCAAGGCCCAAGAGAGCTATCAGACGCTAGTCGTCACCAAGAAGGAGCGTGAGAGCGAGAACATCACCTCGTTCTACCTGGCGCGCGAAGACGGACAGCCGCTCGGGGCGTTCTTGCCGGGTCAGTTTCTTCCGATCAAGCTAGACGTTCCCGGGCAGTACCGGCTCGCGTTTCGAACGTACTCGCTCTCCGATGCTCCGCAGTGCGAGCACTATCGCCTGACCATTAAACGGGAGGACGCGCCGCCAAACCAACCGGATGCCTACCCGGGCGTGGCCTCGACGTATCTTCACGACAGCGTCGAGGTGGGCTCGAAGCTCTTGGCGAAGGCTCCACGGGGTCGCTTCGTGCTGGACCCCGCCGGAGACGGAGCCGTGTGCTTGGTGAGTGCCGGGGTTGGTCTGACGCCGTTGGTCAGCATGCTGCGCGCCATCGCCGAATCGGGTTCGACCCGACCGGTGTGGTTTCTGCACGGCACACGCAACGGCCGCACGCATGCGTTGCGGGCGCCGGTCCTCGACGCCGTTGAACGATGCGTACAGGCACAGCAACAAGTTTGGTACAGCCAACCCGAACCGAGTGATGTGGCTGGCCGGGACTACGACGCGTCGGGGCATATCGACGGCGCGGCCGTGCAAAACGCGGTTGGCGAGCTCATCGGTGAGTGCGATTTTTTCCTGTGCGGGCCAACCTCGTTCCTACGTTCCCTCCTGAACGACCTGCTTGATCTCGGGGTCCCCGAGCAACGCATTCACTATGAGTTCTTCGGCCCGGCGTCGCAGCTGCTGGAGCGCAGCAGGGTGGCGCAGTCGAAGGCGCGTGCCAAGACGTCGGCATGCAGCGGGACGATCGACGTGACGTTCTCCCGCTCGAACGTCAGCACCAAGTGGAACCCGTCGCTCGACAGCATTCTCGACCTCGCGGAAGCTGTCGGCCTCACCCCGGACTACAGCTGTCGGTCTGGTGTCTGTCAGACCTGCCTGTCGCGGCTAGAAGAGGGTGAGGTGGAGTACGTGCTCGAGCCGCTCGACCCGCCCGAGGAAGGCGAAGTCCTGATCTGCTGCAGTCGGCCCACGACCGACCTGGTCGTCGACCTGTAGGGCTGCTGCGGGGTGCTCGACGAGCTCCGTCGGGCTTTGGTGACCGGAGGCGTACTTTTCTGCAGCAACCCCCGCGGACCGGACATCGAGCGTCAGCAAGGTCTGCGCTACGGCTCCTATCTCACGTGGGCTTTGCCATCCAGGCCGGCGCGATGACAGCGGGTCCGCTTGCACTTAAATCGCTTGCTGAAGGCCGAGCAGAAACTCCTGTCTGCTTTCCGGGTTGGTCTTGAACTGACCGCCGAGCGATGTTGTCGTCGTCCTGCTATTCGAATCCATCACGCCACGAGCTTTGACGCAGTAGTGCGTCGCTGTGATGCTGACTGCGACGTCGTCCGTCTCCAGCAGGGTTTGTAGAGCGACCAGCACCTGTTCGTTCAGTCGTTCTTGCACCTGCGGACGTTGAGCGAAGAAGCGCACCATGCGATTTATCTTGGACAGGCCAATGACTTTGTCGCCGGGAATGTAGGCTACGGTGGCGCTTCCGTCGATCGTGACAAGGTGGTGTTCGCATGTCGACGAGAGACTGATGTTGTTCACACGCACCATCTCGTCGACGTTCATCTTGTTTTCGATGACGGTAAGCTTGGGGAAATTGCGGTAATCGAGCCCCGAGAAGATCTCAGTGACGAACATCTTGGCGACGCGACGCGGCGTCTCGAATAGGCTGTCATCCGACAGATCCAGTCCGAGCGTGTGCATGATGTCTGTGAAACGATCCTGAATCAGCTCCTGTTTCTCAGCGTTGCTCAGATTGTTGTGGATCATCGGGGTCTCAAGCCCCTTCTCCAACAGGGCTTGCCGCACAAGCACGGCTTCGGGTCGGAGCTGGTCGAAATAGTCAGTCGATACTTCTTCCGGCAGTTCTGCTGTCGGCTCAGCGGCAACAGCCAGTCCGGTAATGGGGCTCATGGTGTTCTCCAGTAGGCGGTCGATGAATCTTCAGTTGGACGGCTCGAGCGTTTCTTAGTCCCGGGTTCCTAAGGTCGCTGCGCCTTTTTTGAAAGTCTCCCAAGCATTCGATGCGGCGCGGTTCTCGGTTTCACCTGGAGCTATCGTCGTCCTAAACTCTTGATTCTTATCGGTTTGTGCCTGAAGCGTCTACAAGCCAGAACCACGGGAAAACACCGTGATTTGCGCTCGCGATTCGGGCTCCGGAGCCAGAAGTCGCACTGCAACCGATGGTTTCGCTGTTTCGCGAGGTCAGTTATGTGATCGGCACGGGTATCGTGCTGTTATCCGTTCTACGATACATCGTCCTAAGGCCCCCATTCCCGCC
This sequence comes from Myxococcota bacterium, assembly GCA_039030295.1. Lineage (GTDB taxonomy): Bacteria > Myxococcota_A > Polyangia > Polyangiales > Houyiibacteriaceae > SG8-38. The sequence continues at coordinate 5,118 of JBCCEK010000230.1, forward strand.
GATGATTGGGTAGACCAGGGCGCCTTGCCTGTGGGGGCCGGATTCGGCTCGCACGTGAAACGCTCCGGCTCCGTGGACTGGCGTCCACTCCAGGATTGTCCAACTCAACCGGGGGCCATCACCAATCTCACGTCAGATCGAGTCGAGGCACCAGGGCTTCGTGACCTGGAGGGGCCTGGAGTTACGGACTACTGTTGGACTTTGGTCCGGGTACAGGTGCCGCCCTTCTTGTTCCCGTCGTACGTGTGCCCGTCCTTGACGCACTTCTTGGCCCACGAGGCGCAGTCCGTCAGTCCGCTCTCTTTGCAGGTTGACTCAACACAACGCTTGCCGTCCTTCTTCGTGCACTTGACCGTCTTCGCGGCTACATCGCCTGGCTCGTCCGGCCAAAGTTTGACATCGCCGTCGCCAGGGATGCAGTCGGAGCCCGCGCATAGGACCGCTAACACGAGGAACAGCAATACGTTTACGCTCGTCCCGCGCATCGTCCACTTCATCTAGACGTCCGCCGTCATGGTGCAGGTTCCTTTCTTCTTCGATCCTGTCCACCACCACCCGAAGTCGATGCACTCGAACGCGGGGTCCTGGCAGTCGGATTCCGTATCCTCCTCGCACACCGCCGAGATGCAGTTCCCAGTACGGGGGTCTCTATCGGTACACGTCACCTTCCTATACGCGGTGACGTAATCGTCTGGCGACATCTCCTTCGGATCGCTAGGTGAGCAAGACTGGAGGGGCATCGACATAGCGACGGCCAACGCGACCATCAACCTGTTGAGCTGCCCTGTCATGGGAAATAGGCTAACCGGAAAACCGCCAGTGAGTCTAGAGGGAGTTTGGACTTCCCCCACCACCGTAGACCCTCGAAAGTACGATTCTGTTTTGAAGGTCGGTATGGCGAATCAGATTCACCGCGGAGTTTCAAGAGGAAGCCGTACGCAACGGGCTCGATCGGGGCTACTCGGTCAAGGAGGTCGTCGAGAATCTCGGCCGCGTCGGCTACTCCGGCGCCTCGCAGTTCAACCGCGAGTTCACGCGGCACTATGGGGTGCCGCCGTCGAAGGTCATGCGGTCGTCCGCGAGGGCGTAGCGTCGCTCTACGCTAAGGAAGCTCCGGCGGAACAGACGACCGCTTCCTCAGGTTACGGTGGCCGGGTTTGTGATGAACGCGGGCTTGCCGGGTGTCGACCCGCTAACCCGATTCCGACAGACCGTGCACCAAGATCGCGATCATCTCGCGCATCATGTCCTCTATGGTGCGCTCTGAGATGCCGATCGCTTGAACCGCGCGAACGGTATCGAGGATGCTCATGAAGGCGC
>JBCCEK010000231.1:0-6422 GCA_039030295.1 Myxococcota bacterium
GATCTCGATTCGACCGGAACGCAAACGACCCTCTTGGCCGACGGGCCCGATCCCGGCGGCGACTTCAGCGACACGCAGGACACCGTGGCCGGGCAACTGCCGGCCGAGTGGGCGCCGACCCTGGTGTATCGCTCCGAGTACGACGACGTGGAGAGCACTCGAGCTGCGTTCGTCGACGCTGTTCGACAAGGGCCACGAGTCGTCAACTACGCGGGGCATTCGGGCACGACGGCGCTCGGCAAGCTCGAGAACCTGTTCGATGTCGACGACGTCGCCACACTCGAAGTCGACGGGGCCCCTCCGATCTTCGCCATGATGACCTGCGGGCTCAACCGCTTCGCCGTGCCGTCAACCCTTCTGCCAGAGCGCCGATCGCTCGGCGAGGCGTTCGCCCTCGACGACGATGTCGGAGTGGCGGTGCTCGGACCTTCTGGCGAATCGGTCAACGAGCAGGTCCCCACCGTGTCACGCGTCTTCTTTGAAGAACTCAGCGCCGGCCGCCAAGTCCGGCTTGGGCCAATCGTGAACGAAGCGCTTCGGGCGATCGAAGACGTCGAGACCGGCCCCGACATGATCCGCGTCTACCACCTCTTCGGGGACCCGGCGCTCCGCGTGGCCAAGGGCGCCGATCCGATCCCGGGAACGGGCGGGACTCCTGGAGGAGGAACGGGCGGCAACAGCGGGAACAACGGCTTCCCCGCCGATCCGTCAGACCTCGGGGGTGGTGGGTGCGCGGCCGGTGGCTCAGGCCACGCCCCGCTCGCCGCGACTATCTTCGCGCTTCTTGCGCTGGCGCTGCTCCGGCGCCGTCGCGACCGAGGCGAACACCCAGGGTCACGCGTCGGCCGCTAGACCGCTCTCACCTGAGAGTGAGCGAACGAGACGCAGGACTCGGAGTCGCTCGCAAGGCGGGAACCCGCAGGAATAGCAACGCTATTTCAAGCGGTGAGCAACGCCGCGAGCGGCTTCGAGGACAAGTCGCAGCCGATCAGTCTCAGGTGAGAGCGGTCTAGCCCACGGGCGCCCCCGAGGTCACGTGCCTGCAAGCGTCATCTCGGAGACGCGAAAAGTCGGCGCGGCGATCGAGGTTCGGTATTCCAGGTCGTCCGCCACCGCATCGATCCGCTGCAGCAGCTGATCGAGGTTGAGCGAGATGGTGACTTCCGAGATCGGTTCTGCGAGCTCGCCGCCTCGAATGAGAAAGCCGGAGGCCCCACGGCTGAAGTCTCCAGTGACCCCGTTGAAGCCGAAGCCCATCATCCCCGTGACGTAGAGTCCGTGTTGGGTGTCGGCGACGAGCTGATCGCGCGAGAGCGAACCCGGCCGCAGGATCAGATTGCTCGTCGAGGGCGAAATGCCGCCGGCGGGCGATCGAGACGCACTGGCAGTGCTGTTCAAGCCGAGCTTCCGCGCACTGTACGTATCGAGAAGGTAGGTCTTGAGCACCCCCTCCTCCACCACGACGTTTCGCCGAGAGAGAAGCCCTTCCCCGTCGAAGGCACGAGACCCGGGTGCTCGTGGCAGAAGCGGATCGTCGACGATATCGACGAGGTCGCTGGCGACCTTCGACCCCACCCGATCGACCAGGTACGAGCTCTTGCGCCAGATCGCGCCCCCAAGCACGCAGCCCGCGAGAAGCCCGACGATCGAGCGCGCCGCATCCCGGTCGAACACCACCGGGAGCTCCTGGGTCGGCAACTTGGTCGCCCCGAGCTGCGCGACGGTTCGCCGCGCCGCTTCTTGGCCAACCTCGTCGCTCGGCTCGACGTCGGCATAGTGGCGCGCCGCCGACCAATGATAGCCGCTTCGCTTCTTACCTCCTTCGTCGTCGGCCACGGGGTTGACGACGATCGACGCGTAGGTCCCGCGGTCGCTGCCCGCGAACCCATGACTGGTGGCAAGCGCGCTGGCGCCGGTCGCTCGGGTAAAGGAAGCCCCTTCACTGTTGGTGATCCGAGGATCGAGGTCGAAAGCGGCCTCCTCGCCCGCGAGGGATCGAGCAAGTGCCTCGCCGGCCGCAACTTCGCTGACCGCGGGATCAAAGGGGTCGAGCTCCTCCCAGTCTTCAGGGCGCGAGAGCGCGCTCGGATCAGGAGGGCCGGCGAACTCGTCGGCCTCGCTGAGTCGAGCGAGTTCCAAGGCGTCGTCGATCAGGGTCTGCTGGCCGCCAGCGCTGAGATCGCTCGTGTACGTCGCCGCCACCCGCTGCCCTATCATGACGCGCAAGCCGAGCGCTTTGGATCCGGCTTCCTCGACCAGCTCGGGTTCACGCATGCGAACCTTGACCGAGAGGTGAGACCCGCTGTGCGCGCTCGCTTCGGCGACGTCGGCCCCCGCAGCGATCGCCCGCTCGACGACTGACCGCCCGAGGTCGACGAGCTCCGCTTCCTCTTTACTCGGGTCTGCCATCAACCGCCTACCTGCGTACCGCCGACCGTCATGGGCGAGATCTTGATCGTCGGGCATCCAACGCCGACGGGCACCGACTGACCTTCCTTGCCGCATGTCCAGATCCCGTCGGAGACCTCGAAGTCATGGCCGAGCATCGTGACTTTTCGCATCGCGTCGGGGCCGTTGCCGATCAGGTTCACGCCCTTGAGCGGCGCAGTGATCGCCCCATCCTCGATCAAGTAGCCCTCGGTCAGCGAGAACACGAAATCACCATTGGAGATGTCGACCTGACCCCCGCCAAACCGCTTGGCGTACACCCCGCGCTTCACGCTCCGGACGATGTCTTCGGGAGATTCGTCGCCGGCAAGAAGCATGGTGTTCGTCATGCGCGGCATCGGGTGCGAGCGAAAGCTCTGGCGCCTCCCGTGACCGTCGGGTGGGGTGCCGAAGAAGTCGGCACTGTGCCGATCCTGCATGTAGCCGCGAAGCACCCCGTCTTCGATCAAGACCGAACGGGTCGGCAACTGCCCCTCGTCGTCGACGTTGATCGAGCCACGCGACCCCTCGAGGGAGGCATCGTCGACCACCGTGCAAAGGGAACTCGCAACCTCTTGGCCGATGGCGTCGCTGTAGTTGCTCGTCTTTTTGCGGTTGAAGTCGGCTTCGAGCCCGTGCCCGACGGCTTCGTGAAGCAGGATCCCGCTGTCCCCGGGCGCGAGGACCACGTCCATCTCCCCTGCTGGCGCTTCGCGCGCGTCGAGCATCGTGATCGCCTGCCGCACGGCTTCCTTCGCGTGCCACTCGGGGGTCTTGTCATCGAAGTAGCCGAGCCCGAGTCGGCCACCTCCGCCGGACGAGCCGGATTGTCGTTGCCCGTCCTGCTCCACGATCACCCGCACGCCAAATCGAATCAGCGGCTGCCGGTCGCGGGCCATGTGTCCAAGACTGTTCGCGATGAGAATCTCTCGCACGCTCTCGTTGAACGATGCGTCGACCCGCACGACACGCGGGTCCGCCGCGCGCGCCGCCGCGTCCGCGCGTTCGAGAAGGGCCTTCTTCGCCAACCCCTCGACCTCGAATGATTCCTCGGGGACCTCGTAGCGACTTGGAAGGTCGCGTTCTGCTACGGCTACTGGCTCCACGGTGCGCCCGCCGGTCGCGATTCGCGCAGCGGTTTGGGCCGCACGTTTCATGACGCCATAGTCCAGGTCTTCGCAGTACGCGTATCCCGTCGCGTCGCCTTTCATCACACGGACGCCGAGGCCCATCGAGACGGCCCGGCGCGCGGACTTCAGGATCTGCTCGTCGTAGGCGTATCCCCCGCTCACGCCGTACTCGAAGAATAGGTCGGCATAGTCGCCGCCTGCCTCTAACGCTACGCGCAAGAGCCGCTCGGCGATGTCGGCGTCGATCGCGTGCGTTCCCCCTTGGCCGAACGGTGCATGATAGCGGTTCGTCATCTGGTGATGGCGCACTCTAGAGCGCGAATCGTCAGGTGGCCAGCCTATGGGCTGTCGGGTGGCTCGGATCGAGTCGCAGGCCGAGCAGCCTAGCCCAGGAAGGTGGTCACGGCGTCGATGATCCGCTTCTGGCGCGCCTCGCCGAGGCCCGCGAAGATCGGAAGGGCGAGTACCTCTTCACTGGCCTTCTCGGCCACCGGCAAGGATCCCGCCTCATAGCCGAGCGTCGAGAAACACGCCTGCCGATGGAGCGGAACCGGGTAGTAGATGGCCGAGGCGATTTGGCAGTCGGTGAGATGAAGCTGGAGTTCATCACGCTCGGAGGTGCGAATCACGTACTGGTTGAAGATGTGTCCCTCGAACCGGCGAAACGGCGTTTGCAGACGTGTGGGGTCGAGCCCGGCCTTCGAGAACGCATCGTCATAGACGTCGGCGTTGTGGCGGCGACCCTCGGTCCAGCCGGCCAGGGCGGGAAGCTTGATGCGCAGGAGCGCCGCCTGGAGCGCGTCGATCCGGAAGTTCCCGCCGACGACGTGATGGTAATACTTGGGCTTGCTGCCGTGCGCGCGGATCACTCTCGCTTTTTCCGCAAGCGACTCGTCGTTCGTCGTCACCAAGCCGGCGTCGCCAAAGCCGCCGAGGTTCTTCGAGGGGAAGAACGAGAAGCAGCCATAGTGACCGAGGCCGCCCACCGGGCCGATCGGACTCTGGGTCCCGATCGCCTGGGCCGCGTCTTCGATCAGCCAGAGCTGATGGGAGTCGGCGATCTCGCGGAGGCGCTTCATGTCGCACGCCTGCCCGAAGAGATGCACCGGGAGGATCGCCTTGGTCTTCGGCGTGATGGCCCGTTCGACGGCTGCCACGTCGAGGTTGTACGTGTCCGACCGGATGTCGACGAACACGGGTGTCGCACCGACGCGCGCAATGCAGCCAGCCGTCGCGAAGAAGGAGAACGTCGTCGTGATGACTTCGTCACCATGGCCGATTCCAAGGGACATCAGCGCGACCATCAAGGCATCGGTTCCGCTCGACACGCCGATCGCGTGGCCGACGCCAAGGTAGTCCGCCACTTCGCGCTCGAACGCATCGACTTCGGGGCCGAGAATGAACCGCCCCGACCGGATCACTTCTGCGGCTTTCGCGACCAACGCTTCGGTCAAAGGCCCGTTCTGGGCGGCAACGTCCAGCATCGGGATCGGTTCGTCAGCCACTAGTCGACTCGCTTGCATGTCGTCTCCGTAAGTTCATAGCGATCTCCACATCGACCGCAGACGCCGTCGTTCGGCAGGACCTCCCCGCAACGGCATGCCCACCCGATCCGACGCGCGGGGTTGCCCACGACCACGGCATGGGCCGTCACGTTTGCAGTCACCACACTGCCAGCGCCGACGAGTGCATAGGACCCGATCGAGTGGCCACAAACCACGGTGGCGTTGGCACCTAGGGTGGCGCCCCGTCCTACCTTGGTTTCGAGAAACTCGTCCTTCCGCTCGACGTGCGCGCGCGGCGTGAGAACGTTGGTGAACACGCAGCTCGGGCCTACGAACACGTCTTCTTCGAGGGTCACACCCGCGTAGACCGATACGTTGTTCTGCACTTTGGTACCGGAACCGATCTGAACCTTCGGCCCGACGAACACGTTCTGACCGAGGACGCTTCCTCTCCCAATGCGTGCGCCCGCGGATACATGGCAGAAGTGCCAGACCTTCACGTCGTCGGCGAGTTCGACACCGTCGTCGACGACAGCCGTCGGGTGGACGAAAGGCTCGGACATCACGTCCCTCCGTCGAGCTCGATCCGAGCACCCCCGTGTTTCAACGACGACGCGCCACCCTCGAGCGCACGCACCACGTCGAGACCGGAACGCCCGTCAGCCACCGGCGCCGTACGCGAACGCACCGCCTCGAGAAAGGAGAGGCACTCGCGTCGAAGTGGCTCTGCCATTTGCAGGGCGGGAATACGAATGTCTCCGGTGCGAATTCGAACGCCCTCTTCGTAAGAGAGGGTGGCGGGCGGTTCGACGCCCTTGTCGAACACCGCAAGCTTCTGATCGGCGGACGTATCGTCGAACACCGCCATCTTGCGATCGCCGACGACGGTGAGTTTTCGAATCTTGTGGGGGTCGAGCCAACTCACGTGAATGTGCGCCATCCGGCCGCCCGGGTAATGGAGCGTCGCGAAGACCACGTCCTCGACCTGGCGTTCGGGCTGGAGGTAGCAGGAGCCTGTCGCGCTGACCGCCTCCGGCGAAGCTTCGAACAAGTAGTTCGCCACGGAGATGTCGTGCGGGGCGAGCGACCACCAAGCGTTCTCGTCCTGACGGACGACACCGAGGTTGACTCGTTGCGCGTAGATGTAGAGGACGTCTCCGAGTTCCCCGCTCTGAACGAGAGCGCGAAGGCGCTCCACCGCCGGGTGGTACAGAAGCAGGTGTCCAACCATCAGAATGCGGCCCGCCGCGTCTGCTCGTTCACAAAGTGCGCGAGCCTCGGAGGACGACAAGCAAAGGGGCTTCTCAACAAACACGTCTTTGCCTGCCGCAAGGGCGGCATCGGCGATCTCGAAGTGCGA
>JBCCEK010000232.1:0-6377 GCA_039030295.1 Myxococcota bacterium
CGTTTCGGGGTCGAGCATCGTGAAAGCCTCGTACCGCAATTCGCCAGTTTCCGGTAGAGTCTGTGCATGCTTTCGAAGATGCTTGCGATCGTGGGTCTGAGCCTGGCGCTCGGGTGCGGCGATGGGGGTTCCCCCGACTCTCAACCACCTGACTCTCAACCAACGGATTCGCCGATCGTCGTTTCCGTCGACTGGCTCGCAGACAACCTGTCGGATCCAAACTTGCAGCTCGTCGACGCCCGTGCGGGCACGGCCTTTGAAGAAGGTCGAATCCCGAACGCGATTCAGCTGCTGCCTCCGCAACTCGCGACGCCGGAAGGGGATGTGCCATCCCAGGTGGCGCCTCCGGGCTTGGCGGAGCCGGTTCTCCGGGCGGCGGGGCTTCGGGAAGGAACCACCGTGGTGGTCTACGGTGAGCCTCCGGAGTTCGACCCGGCACGGATCGTCTGGACGCTTCGCTACTACCAACACGGCGACGTACGTTATCTCGACGGTGGCTATCCGGCCTGGCTAGAGCGAGGAGGCGAGATCGACGATGGCCCCCCGTCCTCCACGCCGACCGACTACACGATCGATGGGGTCGACGAGGATCTACGCGTGACCTCGGACTTCGTCCTGTCGTCGATCGGGGAGGCGCCCTACGCCATGCCATCGATTCAGTTGGTCGATGCGCGCTCCCCTGGCGAGTTCGCGGCGGGCCGAATTCCGACCGCGAGCCTCGTGCAGTGGACCGACAATCTCGAAGACGGGCTTCTGCGCTCGCTGGACGACATCGCCGCCCTTCACGAAGGCCTGGATCCTGGGGTCACGACCGTCACGTACTGTTTGATCGGTTGGCGGGGCTCGGTAGCGTGGCTCGCGCTCACCCATCTCGGATACGAAGACGTCAGGCTCTATGATGGGTCGTGGGCGGAGTGGGGAAGCAGCGCGGCGTTTCCCGTCGAACAGTGAAGCGGTCGATGTCGGTCCCAAGAGGTGTCCCGATGCCTTCTGCGCGCGCGCTAGCCGATCGGACTCGGTGCTGGCCTCTTCTTTTCGTCCTTGGGGCGGGGTGCCTCTGGCCGTCGTCCGCCGCTGCAAACGGCCCGGACGCGGTGGGAGGCGGGTACGCAGACTCTGGCCTCTCTGGCGCTTACTTCGAGAACCCTGTGTTCGAGGGCAAAGCTTCGTTCGTCCGACGCGATGTGCGCGTCGATTTTCGGTGGGGCAGGGGCCGGCCGGTGGGTGGGTCGGTGGCGGAACCCTATCGTTCGTTTCCTTCGACCGGTTTTTCTGTTCGGTGGACCGGCCGGTTCATCCCGAGGTTCTCCGAGCCGTATCGTTTCGTCGGAGAGGCCGACGGAGGGCTCGAAGTTCGCTGGCGTCGGTCGGGTTCGTCGGCTTGGACCACCGCCGTGATGGCCAAGGCCAATACCGGTGCCTTCGAGTCAGGACCGATGGGGTTCGACGCGGGTCAGACCTACGACATCGAGGTCTCCTATGCCGCCAGCGGTGAAGGCCCGCGCTGTTCGCTCGGGTGGACGAGCCCGAGCACGCCTCGAGAGATCATCGATCCGGTGACACAGCAGGGCCTCAACGCGGCGTCCTTCGTTCGCTACGTGTGGGCGGATGCCATGAAGACTGCGCGCTACGGAAAGCAGCGCGACACGGTGGATGCCCGCGGTTGGCCAACGCAGGATGGGACCGAGTTGATCCTTGCCGAGATGGACGCACGCGACCCTGAGCTCAGCGGGGCCTACCTGCTTCGCTTCGAGGGTTCAGCCGACGTTCGCCAGTCGTGCTGTGGCGAGCTGAGCTTCTTCTCCAACGGGGCCCGCCTCGGACGTATCGCGCCCAAGGGAACCGGCTACGACCCCGCCCGCAACGAGACGACTGTGACGATGCTCGCGACCGGGTCGCGGACCATGATCTTCTTCGACGAAGCCGCCCGCGACCGGCGGGGCTCCCCAGGCGTGACGGGGATTCGCTTCATGCGACCGCTCTCCCCGGGAAGCGACCGCCATCACCGAGTCGACGAGATCGTGTACCGGCCCTTCAAGCGGCTCCTCCAAGACGACTTCACCGCGATCCGATGGCTCGAGGGTGCGAACAACGACACCGAAAGCACGTGGGCCGAGCGCGCGCGCCCCGGTGACGCGTTCTTTCGTCAGGATGGGAAACAGGAGAACTGGGAGTACCTGGTGATGCTGGCCAACGAGACGGGTAAGGACCTCTCGATCACCACCCCCATTGCGGCAGACGACACCTATCTCGAGAAGCTTGCTCTCCTCATGCGATACGGGTCGGACGGCAACGAGCCGTATCGCCAGACGACGGACAACCCCAAGTACCCGCCACTCAACTCCAACCTGCGTGTCTACGTCGAGTTCGGAAACGAGATCTGGAACTGGGTATTCCCATCGACGGTGCGGGCCAAGCGGCTTGCTGCGGCCGAAGCAGACGCGAACACGACGACCTGGGCGGCGATGAACTACGACGGCGCGATCACCGAGCCGGCCGGGATTCGCTCGATGCGGCGGTGGCTCGCCCTCCGTACGGTCGCTGCGAGCAATGCGTTTCGAGAGGCGTGGGGGGATGCGGCGATGGGTCCTCGCGTCAGGCCCCTGCTGCAGTACCAATACGACGACTTCCAGGGGACCGCGAGCAGCTCGCTCTTCTTCCTCGACGAGTACTTTGGTCAGCCACGCCCGGGGGCGCCGAAGCCCCATCCCGTCAGCCACTACGTCTGGGGCGGCGGCGGCGCCACATACTACGGGCTCGCGAACAAGGACGGAATGCAGACCGATACAACGCTCGCCGACGCGAGCTTCGAGTCTCCTGCGATTCCCGACGGTACTCGCAAGGTGGCGCCTTCAGGGTCGGCCTGGAAGTTCTCGGGCCGGGCTGGCGTCGTCCGGCCAGTCGAGCCAGGCAGCATTGCGGAGCTTGACGATCTGGCCGAGCCCATCGACGGTCAGCAGTACGCATTCCTGATGGCGGGTGGTTCGCTGAGTCAGCGCGTCGACTTCGAGCGCCCAGGCGTGTACGCGATCGCATTCAAGGCGGCCGGAACCGGCGAGGGTTGGCCCGGCCATCTGCCCTTCGACATCTACGTCGACAACACCAAGGTGAGCCCTCGGCGTCAGAGTGACATCCGTCCCGCCGAAGGTGCATGGTCGCTTGGGGGCTGGCGCCGCAAGATCGACAACCTCGAGGAGGCGTGGGGAAGCACGGTCTTCGCGGTTGAGTCTCCGGGGCCACGCACGATCCGGTTTGTCGGCGGCCAGGGGGACCAACACGTGCTTCTCGATGACATCCGAATCGCGAGCGTTGACGCGATGATCGAGGGCGGCTTCGATACCGGCAAGGCGCAAGGGCAAGTCGGGAACCCCGACCTCGAGTACCAGTTCCGATCGCAAGCCAAGTACGCGCGCACCTTCGGACTTCAAGTGGTGTCGTACGAGTCGGGATGGTCGCTCGGCGGCGACTTTCACCAGCTCCCGATTCAGAACTGGACCAAGCTTCGTGATCCACGTGCGAAGGCCGTCAACGACCGCGTCATCGAGCTTTGGGACGAGTCCGGGAGCTTCATGAGCGTGTGGGGCGTGTACCTCTACTTTCCGCTCTACGACCTCGACAACGCCGCTACGTATCCGATCATGAAGAGCTTCCGTGCGGCTGCCGAGCGGCTACGCGCCGAACCGACCTACGGCGCTGTGCTGCCCGCGACCCTGACCACCAAAGCCGCGGACTGGTCCCACGGCTACTCCGTCGAGGCAGACGAGCCTTGGTGGCACCAGTACCTGCCCTGGCTCGGAAGCTCGAACGGTGCCGAGTGGTTCAGCTGGATGTTGATCGCACCGTCGACGCGAACCTACCAGGTCCGTCTGCGAGCGAGCGGGGAGGGGTCGATCGCGGTGGACGTCGACGGCGACTCCGTTCTGACATCGACCAAGGTTACCGGAACCATCGCCCCGATTCCCGTCAACCTGACCAAGGGGGCGCACGCAATTCGGATCACGCTTACCGGCGACGTCGCCCTCGAACCGGTCGAGATCCAATAAGCCGGGCCGCGCTCCCCGGTGGCCCGGAAGCCAGACGGGGAGCCTTCGCCCTACTTGTTGGGCTGTGGGGTCATCCGGAGGTACGGGCGGAGCTCACGGTGGCCCTTCGGGAACTTCTGCTTGATCTCGTCGGGGTCCGTGATCGAGGGGACGATCACGACGTCGTCACCATCTTCCCAGTTGCCTGGGGTGGCGACTTGGTAGTTGTCTGTGAGCTGAAGGCCGTCGAGGACGCGGAGCACTTCTTCGAAGTTGCGGCCCGTCGCGGGTGGATACGTGATCGTCGCACGTACCTTCTTGTTCGGATCGATGAAGAACACCGAACGCACGGTGACCTTCGCGTCGGCTTCCGGGTGGATCATGTGGTAGAGCTTCGCGACGAGCTGGTCCGGGTCTGCCACGATCGGGAAGTTCATCCTGACGTCCTGCGTCTGCTCGATGTCCTCGATCCAACCCTTGTGGGATTCGAGGGGATCCACGCTCACGGCGAGCGCCTTGGCGCCGCGCTCCGCGAGTCGATCCTTGAGCTTCGCTGCGAGGCCGAGCTCGGTGGTGCATACGGGGGTGAAGTCAGCGGGATGGGAGAAAAAGATCACCCAGTCACTGCCGGCCCATTCGTGAAAGCGAATACGTCCTTCGGTGGTGTCAGCTTCGAAGTCGGGTGCGATGGTTCCTAGCCCTAGGCTCATGTCGTTCTCCTCTTCAAGGTGGGGCTTACGTAGAAAGCGCCCAATCGAGACGCCGTCAAGTGGGTTTCGAGACAATAGGGCTACAAGCTGGTACCGAAACCCCGTGACCGACCTCTTCGAAAGACTCACGAGGCCCGACCCGCGGGAGGCGCTCCGCATCGACGATGACGGGTGGACGTACGAAGAGTTGTCCGACGCGGCCAACGCGCACGCACGAAGCATGCGAGAACGAGGGGTCGCAGAGGGCGATCTCGTAGGGGTTTGCGCGCACACGAGCGTCACGACGGTGTCGGCGATCCTCGGCAACATGTCCATGGGCGCGGTGACGGTACTGCTCAGCCCCAAGCTCGCCGCGCCCGAACTCGCTCACATCCTCGAGGACGCGTCTCCCAGATTGGTGTTCTCCGATTCGGGATACCCGATTCCTCCGGCGTTGTCGGCCGTCGACATGGCAACCGCACGATACGAACGCGGTCGTGGCGCGGGCACGCGGATCCATGTGGACTCACAGCCAGCCCTCATTCTCTACACATCCGGGACCACCGGCGCTCCAAAGGGCGCCATGATCACCCGCGCCAACATCGCCGCCAATCTCGATGCGCTCGCCCTCGCGTGGGGGTGGACCGAGCAAGACACGGTCGTCCACGCGCTCCCGCTGATTCACGTGCATGGGCTCGTTCTCGGCCTCTTCGGAAGCCTTCGCGTCGGCGGATCGCTACAACACATCTCACGGTTTTCCCCCGAGCGGATCGCCGACGCCCTCGCGGAACCGTCGTCCGCGCAGTCGATGCTCTTCGCGGTGCCAACGATGTACCATCGGCTCGCAGACGTCGCGGAGTCGAACCCAACGGTGGCCGACGCGCTCGCGCGACCTCGCTTGTTGATCTCCGGGTCCGCGGGCCTCCCGGTCCGAGAACACCGGCGGATCGAAACGATCTGCGGCCGCGGCGTCCACGAGCGCTACGGCCTTACAGAGACCCTGATCAACTGCGCCGTACCGGCGAGTCATGCCCCGATGCCCGGGTATGTCGGGCCGGCACTCCCCGGGGTGGAGCTCATCCTCGTCGATGAAGAACGCCGGCCGATCGATGCCCACGACGACAAGACAATCGGCGAGGTTGCCGTTCGGGGCGACTCGGTGTTCGCAGGCTACCTCAACCGACCGGAGGCCACAGCGGCGGTCCGCGACGCGGCGGGCTGGTTCTACACCGGGGATCTGGCGACCCGGAGCGAGACGGGGTCGATTCGTATCCTCGGACGTCGGAGCACCGATCTGATCAAGACGGGTGGCTATCGCGTCGGAGCCGGCGAGATCGAAGCCTGTCTGCTGGAACATCCGTCTTGCGCCGAGGTGGCCGTCGTCGGTGCGCCCGACGAAGACCTCGGGCAACGCATCATCGCCTTCGTCGTTGTCCGAAGCGCCATCGATCCGCCCGGTGCGGCCGCGTTCATGGACTTCGCGGCGGCCCAGCTGAGCCCACACAAGCGCCCCCGGGAGGTTCGCATCGTTTCGGAGCTGCCCAGAAACGCGATGGGCAAGGTCCAGAAGAAGCGCTTGCTGGAGCTCTGAGGTCTAGCCCGCTCGGGCCAGCGTCTCGCGCGTCACGCCACAGGCGCGGGCGACGTCATCGCGGTACGCGAGCCA
>JBCCEK010000233.1:0-6376 GCA_039030295.1 Myxococcota bacterium
ACGAGCGCCGACTTCCCGAACGCCTTCGGCCCGCCCCCGGCCCCCGAGTACTTGTTCACCCTCGGCACGGGATACAACCACGGCCCCTGGCAGTTCAGCTTCGCCTATGCGCGCGCGTGGGCGTCGAAGTTCGTCGAGGTGGACACGTCAGACTTCCTCGCGGAGTGCCCGAACTGCGGAGGCGCAGGGCAGTACGCGCTCCGTGCGAACCACTTCGTCTTCGACTTCTCGTATAATTGGGAGTAGCTCCAATGTTCCAACGACCTCAGAGGTACGCCGTGTTGGCCCTGGCGATCGGGGTCGCCGCGTGCAGCAACGAAGCTCAGAACGAGGGTGATGGTGGGCCGTGCCAGGCGGGAGAGTGCCCTCCCCCGCAATGCGATGACTTCGAGCCCCTGCGGCAGCCGCTCTTCGGGGACATGCACGTCCACACCGCGCTCTCGTTCGATGCGAACACGCGAGGCACGCGGGTGGGCCCGAGCGAGGCGTACGCGTTCGCGCGCGGCGAACCGATCGGCGTGCAACCGTACGACGCGGACGGCAACTCGCTTCGAACCATCCAGCGCGAGCGCCCCCTCGACTTTGCGATGGTGGCCGACCACGCCGAGTTCTTTTGGACGATCCCGCTCTGCACCGACCCGACGCAGCCTGCCTACGACGACTCGCTTTGCGCCGACTATCGTGAAGGGGGTCAGGTAGCCTTCACGTCGATCGGGCTTCTCGGCGCGGCGTCACCCGAAGACGCCGCGTATCCTTCACTCTGTGGAGAAGATGCGACCGGCTGTCTCGATGCGGGCGTCGACGTATGGACGGGCAACATCATCGCGGCCGCAGAGGCTGCCAACGACGCGAGCGCGGCATGCGAGTTCACGGCGTTCATCGGCTACGAATGGACGGCCAACCCGCAGACCAACCATCTGCACCGCAACGTCGTGTTTCGAAACGCGACCGTGCCCGACCGTGCGGTGAGCTACTTCGACGAGCCTTACGCCGAAGGCCTGTGGGAACACCTGCGAACCGAGTGCCTCGAGGCAGACACGGGATGCGACGCACTGGCCATCCCCCACAACCCGAACATGTCGTCTGGGCTCGCCTTCGCGCCAGTGGGACGAGACGGCCCTTTTGACGCCGACTACGTGGCCCAACGCGCCGCCATGGAGCCGTTGGTGGAGATCTACCAGAACAAAGGCCAGTCCGAGTGCAAGCCCGGGGAGCTGATCTCGGATGAGCTGTGCGGCTTCGAGATCCTGCCCTTCGACAACGCCGGAAGCGAAGCCATCGGAGATTTCGTTGACCCGAACCCCAAGAGCTTTGTGCGAGACGCGCTCGGCGAGGGCATGAAGCACGCCGCCAACCTGGGCGAGAACCCATTCAAGTACGGAATCATCGCGAGCACGGACACACACCTCGGGGCCGCCGGAAACGTGCGAGAGCGCGACACACCGGGGAACATCTACGAAGAGGCCGACTTTTCGGGTGAGCTTCGGCCAGGGCTGGTGATGCGGCCGACCCATAGCCCGGGCGGGCTCGCCGCCGTGTGGGCCGAAGAGAACTCGCGCGCTTCGATCTTCGATGCGATGCGACGACGCGAGACGTTTGGGACGAGCGGCCCGGAGATCGTCGTGCGCTTCTTCGGAGGGTGGTCGTACGCCGAGGACATCTGCGACGCGGCCGACATGGCGACCCTCGGATACGCCGAAGGTGTGCCGATGGGATCGGACTTACCAGCCGAGTCGCCGAACGGTGCGGCGCCTGTCTTCGTGGTCTCCGCCCGACAGGACCTCGGCACGCCAGGCGATCCGGGCATGCCGCTCCAGCGCCTACAGATCGTCAAAGGCTGGCTCGACGAGGCCAACGAGCATCGCGTGCATGTCTACGATGTGGGAGGCAACCCCGACAACGGCGCGACGGTCGACCTTGCCACTTGCGAACCGCAACCCGGAGCCGGGGGCTTCGAGAGCCTCTGCTCACGCTGGGTCGACCCCGAGTTTGATACCACGGAGCGCGCCTACTACTACGCGCGCGTCATCGAGAACCCACGTTGCCGGTGGAGCCAATACGCGTGCAACGAAGAAGGCGTCGACTGCAGCGACCGAGAGACGGTCAGCGAGGGCTTCGAAGAATGCTGCGACCTCACCCCCGCGCAGTGCGAAGCCGAAGACGTCGACTGCACCGGCGACGTCCCGGATGAGCTCGCGAGCTGCTGCCGCCCGCTCACGCCGAAGACGATCCAGGAGCGCGCCTGGACCTCGCCGATTTGGTACGCGCCGCGCTAGCGGGGCCCGCGGGCAAGGCGCCGGTCAACGAAGGACGAGGTTCGCCACGGCTTCCGCGTGCGCCTCAATCGTCTTCTCGTCGAACGGGTCGTCCCCGGTCAAGGCACGCACCTCTGGGCCCGAGCTGAAGATCAGCGAGCACGCCCCGACGATGATGTAGAAGTAGTGGAGCACCGGGGCCTCCGGGATGATCCCCTCCTCGATGGCCTCGCGAATCGTCGGCGCCACGATCTCGAACGGCCCGCGAATGTGCGTGTCGACCAACCACTGCATGCGCGGGCTCTCGCTCTTCCCCTCTTGAACCATCAAGCGCATCTGTTCCGGGCGCCGCGCGGCGTAGCGCGCCATGAAGATGATCCACAAGCGGAGGCGGGTCCGAACGTCGGCGTCGAGCAACACCTGTGCGCGCTCGAGGAGCTCTTGCTTCATCGTGTTGAACACCGAATCGACCGCGGCCTTCCAGAGGTTCTCCTTGCTCGAGAAGTGATAGGTGATCAGGCCCTGGTTCTCGCCTGCCATCGCCGCTATCTGGCGCGTGGAAGCGCCATCGAAGCCGTAGGTGGCGAATGCGTCGACCGCTGCGCGGATGATCTTCTCGCGTGTCGCGGTCGACTTGTTCGTCGAAGCCTCCTGCCGGGGCGCCTTGCGCGGTGCCTTGGGTTTGGCGGCGCGCGCTTTGGCTTTGGCTCTCTTCTTCGGAGCGGCTTTGACCGTTGCCTTGGGCATGCACTCAATGTGACACCGTTTATTCGATTGACAAGGCCCGTTTGCGTCGCAAATTCGGCGCCGATCGTGTCCTGGTCGCTCTACCCGTGATCGCTACGCGCGAGGCACGCGGAATCAAGAACCAAGCACGGACGACATTGCTGTCCGCAGTGCCGCTTCTGGGTCGTCGACACGATCAGCGGCGCGCCACGCGACGATCCGATCAGGCCGTATGAGGACGCAACCCGCATCGCCGACCTCGCGACGACGCATCCAATCGCCGTAGACATCGTTGACGGGCAACCCGAGCGAAACGGGAACGGCCTCGATCTCGACCCCGAGCGCCGCCGAGACCCGCCCGGCCGCATCGAGCCAAGGCTGACCGTCCGGCCCTGTGATGAGGGTGAAACGATCGTAGGCACAAACGTCGAGCGTCGAAACGTCCTGGTCGGCGACCATCAGCCAGGCATGCGGGACCGGGCTTCCGGGAGACGTCGACGGGTCGTAGTGAAGCGCGGGATGGCGATCGGGGTCGGGAGTCGGTGCGGGCGACCCGTCGTCGACCACGGCCCTCGAACGATATCGCTGGCCAAGCTCGACACCGTGCGCGTTGAATTGGAAGTTCATCAGATCGATCCCCGCGAACAGACGCGTTCGCTGTGCGCCTCCGCCCGGCCCGTAGATCTCGGCAAGCCGGGCGTCGACCTGAGCCGGGGTCATCCCAGGCACCAGCCCGAGCGAAGCCACCCACCCCAACGCCTCGACCACGCTCTGGTTGGCACGGCTGACGATCTGCCGGCCAACTGGCTGGCGCTCGTCGTTGTACGTATCGAGTAGACCGTCGTCGGCCTTTCCCTGGATGACGTGCGCAAGCTTCCAAGCGAGGTTGTACGAGTCCTGAATCGACGTGTTGCTACCGAGCCCATTCGCCGGCGGGTGACGATGTGCGGCATCGCCGGCGATGAATAGCCGGTCGCGACGGTAGTGCGACGCGACGACGTCGTTGAACTGCCAGGAACTGATCTTCTTGATCTTGAACTCGACGTCGTCGTTCCCGATGGCGGCGCGTACGCTTTCCCGCACGGCCGATTCGTCGAGATCGGTGGGCGAGAGATCCGGGCGAAGCAAGATCGTGCTCCACTCGGTCCAGGGTTCCACGCACGTCCAGATGCTCAGCAGGTCCTTGCTCTCCGGCGTCACCGTGCCGAACAAAGCGCCGGACCGGTGCGCCGTGTAGCGTCGAAGGTCCGCTTCGATCCAGACCGTGATGGCGTCGCCCAAACTGTTCCCTCGCTCGTAGGCGAAGTCTCCGTCCCGGCCGACGACCGTGCGCGCGCCGTCGCAACCAATGGCGTATTGCGCCACCACCTCGAACTCCGCGCTCCCGTCACGTGGGCGCACACGCGCCGTGACCTTCTCGCCGTCCTGCGCCACCGAGAGGACCTCATGGTGCTGACGGACGTCCGCACCCAGCTCCTCGGCACGAGCGAGGAGGATGGGCTCGAGAACGTGCTGGCCGATGTTGCACATCTCGCAGGGACTCGCGGCGCGATACTCGCCGATCCGGTCGTCGCCGGTGCCCCACGTCATCATGCGTGAGAGCTCTCGGCCCGCGAACGAAGTCGCGAAGACTTGCTTGCCCATCAAGTGGTGGGGGAGAGCGCGTTCCTTGGCCTGCTCCTCCACCCCGAGGTCGCGAAAGACCTCCACCGCCCGCTGGTTCGTGATGTGGGCCCGTGGCGCGTCGGCCGTCCCGTACTTCGTGAAGGTGAGTGAGTCGACGCCGAGCCGGGCCAGGAGGCACGCCATGGTTAGCCCCGCCGGCCCTGCCCCGATCACCAGCACATCGGTCTTGATTGTCTCCATCGGTTCCTCCAGGTCATCCTTGTTTGTTCGATTGACCAGTTTTGGTTACTGGAGAGACCCTTCCTTGTCAATTGACAAATACATGTGTTCCGACCGAGGAGGTGGCGGAGCCGGCTACCGCGCGCGGCCAAGCCTTCTATAAACCCTTGTTTTGAAAAGTATAACTGGCCTGCCACAGTTGTCTGAGGACTCGAGAATCACGTTCTGCAGATTCTGCGTCTATCTCTCGCTCGACAAATTAGAAGACTATTGGATGATCCTGCTGGTCGATAGACTAGTGCGGTGCGATCCGCCGGAAAGGCCCTTCTCCGTGGGCTCGCCAGCTGTCAGCGGATGATGAGATTGGCGACCGCTTCGGCGTGAGCCTCGATCATCGCAGGACTCATCGCGTCGTCCCCGGTCAGGTACTCGCACTCCGAAGTCGCCGTAAACAGCCGACTGCACGCACCGACAACGATGTAGAAGTAGTGAATGTGAGGCGCCGGGGGAAGCAGGCCCGCATCGATCGCTTCGCGAAGGACCCCACAAGCAAACTCGTACTGATCCTTGAGGTACGTTTCCGCGATGTACCGCATGCGAGGCGTCTCGGACTGAGCCTCCTGCATCATGAGCCGGTTCTGCTCGGGATGATTCGCCGCGTGACGCACGAAGAAAACCAACAAGAGCCGGAGGCGGGTGCGAATGTCGACTTCCGCCAGCGCGGCCTTTCGCGCATTGAGCTCCTCGATGAACGGCCCGAAGAGCGAATCCACGGCAGCTTTCCAGAGGTTCTCTTTGGTGGAGAAATGATAGGTCACAAGCCCTTGGCTCTCCCCGGCGAGTGCAGCGATCTGTCGCGTGGAAGCCCCGTCAAACCCCGACTCTGAGAACGCCTTGAGCGCGGCTTGCAAGATACGCTCGCGGGTCTCCTGGGAACGGACGGAACGTCGTTTCGGGTCGGGTTGAGGCTCGGCTTCGATGGTCATGTCTATTGAAGTTCATATCATGGGCGCTCGAGTCGGCGAGGTTTATTTTTCAACTGACAAGTATTGGGGGTCCACCGTGCGCTCGCGCGACCTCTAGTAAAAGCTGAATGAATACAAGGGCCACGGAGCCTGGCTGCTCCCTCTTCGCGATCGATAAGACACGCCAATACGCTTCACCGGGACCGTTTAGGCGATTATTCATTTGACAAGCGAATACCGCTGTCGTAGTTCGATTGAATAAACACCATGCAGCTACCCGATCAGCAAGTCACGACAGACGAAGTGAAGTCTTGGAAAGGGCTCCACCTCCTCCACTTCCAAGGGTCCTCGTGTTCTCAGAAGGTTCGTACGTTCCTCGGGGCCAAAGGCCTCGAGTATGTGTCGCACCACGTGAACATCCTTCGCGACGAGAACGCGACGCCGTGGTTCGTGGGCATCAATCCGCGCGGCGTCGTCCCGGTGTTGGTGCACGACGGTGTGGTCCACATCGAGAGCAACGACATCATGGCGTACCTCGATACCCTACCCTCGAGTGTCCCGTCGTTCTTTCCAGCCAATGCCGAT
>JBCCEK010000234.1:0-6360 GCA_039030295.1 Myxococcota bacterium
ACGAGAGTTAGAGCGACCAAAGCTAGGAAGCGTGGACTCATAGATAAACCGACACTTTGCGGGCAAGCCAGAGCGGGCACTCGGGCCAAACGGGACCCCGTTTATCGCAGGAACGTCTTTGATTTCCAAGCGTAAAGTCACCAGCGCTGACAACTCACGACAAGCTTCAAGTGCGTGCGATCTTTTCACCAGTACAGCCGACCACGTGCACGTACACACGCCCCTTGCGAAATCGCGTCATGCACGGGGAAAGTGCACATCGGGGTCCGCAGACTGTGACGGTCCTCACAGGTGATCGAGATCACGTTTCACTTTGGGCGCAACCATTGGCGACTTGACCGGAGCCGAAGGGAGCGACCAAGGTTGGGAGTTCAGTGCTTATGTCCGATGCGCCGACTGGCCGTTTTTGGACATTCGAGGAGTCGCGTTTGGTGCATTGGAAAGAGCTTGTTGCGTTGGTGGCCTTGGTCGCGACGACCGCCTGCGGGGGTACCGAAGACGACTCGGGCACTGGAGGCGAAACCAACGCCACGGGTGGGACGAGCGGAACGCCGCTTTCGCCGTCCGGGGCGCAGACGTTCGAGCTTGGGTGCATGCGGCCGGACGTGAGCCTCAACCTCGAGATCGAGCTGGCTGTGCGGTTGAGCGAGCCGTTCGTCCGCGGCACCTCGAGCGATGCGACGTTCGGGCCCGCCGTCACCCTGACCGAAGCCTCGACCGAGGCGCTGATCGACGCCGGGGTCGAGTCGATCGATGTCACTTCGATGTCGGTACAAACACGACTGCTTGGGGCGGAGCCGACCACGATGACCACCCTGCTCGCAGATGCCCCCATCGAAGACTTCGATTTGAGCGTCGACCCAGACGACGACGGCACCCCAGGGCCACATCGGTTCGAGCTGATCCCGATCACCGAAACCGTCGTGCCGTTGGGGGGCGCCGACACGGTGGAGTTCGCGATCTCGGCCGTCGCGATCTCTTTTGGTGACTTCAGCGTCCCAGAGAGTTGCGTCGATTCGCAGTCGCTGGTCGGCAGCCCGCTCAGCTTTCCGGTGTCTTCGAACTGAGGGTTCGGTCTACGCAGTAGAGAAACGGCCCTTCGGGGCTGTCGACGATGTCGGGAGTTCCCCGCGGCAAAGGTCGGAGCGACGACACGATGGTCGAGTCGGACACCGACCAGACCGACGAAGGCGCGCGGTCGACGTCGACCCGAAGGTCCCACTTGCGTGGGTCGTATCCGTAGAGGCCGACCATCCCGACCGTCACCGTGACGATCGCGGCGAGACCGACCACGCGTTTGGAAGCGTACTTCGGCTCGACGAACGCAAAGAGCGAGAAGCAGGAAGCCCAGACGACGGCAGACGTCAACCTGGGTCCGAACGAGACGCCGCCCCACCATTTGTAGAACGCAGCGCAGACGACCAGCTGCACCAGAAGCGACAACGAGAACGCGCGGGCTTCAGGGCTTGACCGCGCGCCGGCAACGATCGCAATGATCACGACCGGCGCAAAAACGAGGAGGCCGCGGCTCGGACTGAGCAGAAGGCCGGCGTACGCCATGCCGACATCCGCAACGTCATGGGCGAAGAGCGGGGTGTCCCCCCTGTGGGTAAGCGCCTGACCAGACGGCCACCAGGTCCCAAAATGGTTCTGGTTCCAGAAGGCAAATGCGATGACCACCGCCAAAGAGCCCACCAAGGACAACGCGAGCACGTGGCGCCGCTCGATTCGCCACAAGAGGCGCAGCGCCAGGACGCCCGCGGCGAGTGCGACGATCGCGTCCGCGGGGCGAATGGCGATCGCAAGGGTCGAAAGGACGATCGCCGCGCCGAGGGCAAGCGCCCTCGGACGGGCTGCCGCTCCCTGCGCAAGCGCCCACCACGAGGCGCAAAGCGCGATGCACGACACCGACTGTTGCCACAACGCTTGCCCCAGGAGGGCCGCCCCGGCGAACGACAAGGCGGCTGTGATCGCGCCAACGAACGCGATGAGCGGTGGCCTTCGAACACGAATCGCGAGGAAGAGGAACAGCGAGCAGAGGCCAAGCGCGATCGCCGCCGAGGTACGGGCGCGACGTGCCATTTGATCGTCGTCAACCTCGGAGCCGGGAGGTAGCGGAACGGTGGTGAAGGCGCCCCAAAGGGCGGGGACGGGCCCCCAGGCTGAAACCAAACTGGCCTTGTCGGCGGTCACCACGGCAAAGTATGGTCGCTTCCCGTCGAGGACTTGTGCCCTGAGCCACTCAACCCCGGCGAGATCGAAGCTTTGTTCGCACTGCCAGACGTGCATGCCGATCTTTGCGGGGACCGTGTCTCCGCCTTGGGGTCGAAGGGGTGCCGAGAGCGCGAGGCATGCCGGAAGCGCGAATGCGAGCGCTGCGTAGGCCAGGGTTCGTTGGCTAGACCGTCGGGCGTCGTTCATCGCGGACCCGACCGCAGCATCTGCTCCACCTGCGGGGCGAGCGAGGGATCGAGGGCGATCGCACGCTCGAAACCGGAATCTCGTTTCGCATCGTCGTCGCTGCGGAGGCCGCACAGACCGACGTTGAAGTGGTTGTCGGGGTTGAAGGGCTCGAGAAGCACGGCTTCATCGAAGGCGAGGCAGGCCTCTTCGACCTCTCCGATTCGAAGCGCCATGATGCCTCGCGTTCGTTGGTTGTGGGCCGAACGCGGCTCGTACTCGGTGGCTTGGCGCGCCGCCGCGAGGGCTTCGACCCACTCACCGCGTGCGGCCAACAAGTGGGCAAGGTTCGCGTAGGCCTTGTGCGCTCGCCGCCCGCTTGCCGCGAGTCGCATCCAGACAATCGCCTCATCGATGTCGCCGCGCTCTTTCAGGATCAAGGCACGACGGTGGTGAAGTCTCCAACGGTCCTCGGCGCCCTCCGCCTGGGCCAGCCCGAGCTCGACGAAGCGTTCGGCCTCGTCGAAGTGGCCGCGTTCCTGCGCCTCGGAGGCAAGCCTGTGCCAGGAATCGATGTGGCCGGGATGCACCGCAACGGCATGCGTCCGAAGACGCCGTGAGGACTCCCAATGCGGGACCTGGAGCATCGTCCAGGCGAGGCTCGCGATCAGCCAAGCCGCGCCCAAGATGCGGCCCGGTCGCACGGGGAGCCGCACCAACCCGACCCCAAACACCAGGAGAAGACCCCAGATGCCGACAAGTAGGTACCGGTCGGCGAGCAGGTTTTGAAGCGGGAAGACCACATGGCTGACCGGCGCAAGGAAGACGAGCCACCAGCTAAGCCCGAAGCTCGTCGGCGTTCGAAAGGCCGGTCGGAACAGGGCGCGCACCGAGAAGAAAGCAAACACGAGAAGTGCGCTTCCGCCGAGCAACGCGAGCCACGGGTCCGCGGCGCCGTCGAGGTCGGCCCCGAGCGGATAGGCGATCGCGTAGGGCCCCGCGAGCATGGTGAGCAGAAGGTACTTCCCGTGAACGACAGTAAAGAGCATCGCAGTCTCGAGAAGGCCGCCCCCATGATAGGCCTGCACCATCCCGACGGCCTGGCCGGCCAGATAGACCGGAAGAAACGCGAGCACGCCAACGACGAGCGAACCGACGCCGATCGCCCAGCGTCGTTGCGGAGGAACGTCTCCTAACCACAAGGCGCTCATGACCAGAGCGCCAGCGCCGGCGAGCATGTGGCCCTTCGAAAGTACCGCCCCCGCGAGAAGCAGGAGGGCCAATGCCAGGCGCCACGGCGCCCCGCGCCGCAGGTAGCGAACCCCGACGAGCGCAGCGGAGAAGAAAAGAACGCCGCCCAGAACACCCTTGCGCTCGGAAAGCCAAGCCACGGCCTCGACGTGAACGGGGTGTAAGGCGAACCCAGCACCGACCCACCATGACAGAGGCCGGCTGCCAAACAGCTCGAGCACCAACCACGCCGCGACCGCGCATTGCGCCCCGTAAAGAAGAACCTGCGTCAAATGATGCCCGCCGTAGGCATCGCCCCACACCGCGAAGTCGAGCAGGACCGAAAGGTCGCGAAGCGGGAGGTACTCGGCGCCCAAGAGCAGACGCCGCTCGACCGAGAAGTCGAAGAGGACCGTCCGGATGGTGCTCCACTCGAAGCGCTGAAGAAGCGCGTTGTCCCCGATCAACCAGGGGTCGTCGTACCTCGTGAGCCCGTAGCGAAGGGTCGGGAGGTAAGCGAGGACGCCGGCAAGGCCCACCCAGGCCGGATGCCAGCGCTCCGCGACCGAACCTCTCGATCCTTCCCCCGCGTTCCCCACCCGATCCATCTACCCTGGGAATGCTCGATTCTCTATTACTTTGCGGGCCGGGGGCATGCTTCGAAACAACACTCCCTTGGTCGCGGGCCCAGGTTCTTGTAGGTTCCGGCCGAGGCTGTGGGGCGACGGCGGGCGGCAAGAGCGACTCGAGAGGGGACGAGATGACAACGGGGGATCGGAGCAGAGGTGTTGGGCTTGCCGTGGCGGTCGTGGTCGGGATGGCTTGCGCCTCAGCGAGTGCCCAGGACTACACCTACCCAACCCCGCCGCCTCAGAATCAGCCCTACACGACGGAGCCGGAGTACGCGCCGCCACCCGAACCGAAAGTGGGAGACCATCGGGGACTGCAAGGGGGCTTCACGATCGGTGTCCCGATCTGGTTCGACGTGGATCGAGACGTGGTGCGACCCGGCGCGGACCTTCAGTTCTTCGGGGGATACGACATCGGCTACGCGATGTTCGGTCTGAACCTTGGCGCGATGTGGACGCCCATCGATTTGAACCAAGTCGCCAACCTCCCGCCTGGGCTCAACCCCGGACGCAGCCCGCTGACGCGTCTCTACATCTCCCCCGAGGCGCGGGTGCAAGTCCCGAACAAGAGCCCGATCCTCCCGTATCTCGCGGCCGCGTTCGACATCAACTGGTGGCGATTTCGCGACACCGAGGTGCGGTGCAACTTCTGGTACTGCACGTCGGTGGCGGTCTTTGAGTTCACCCCGGGCTTCACCGGCAAGGTGGGCGTCGGGCTACGCGCCCGCAACGGCGTCCACATCGACGTCGGGATCAAGTACTCGCTCTCGGGAGCCGGGAACTTCTTCAATTCGCGGGAACAATGGGTCACGCCATATGTTGGCGTTCTCGTGCGCTAAACGACACCGAGGATTCGAACTATGAGACGAGCGAACGCAACTCTGACCCTCCTCGCCGCGCTCGCCCTGCCGCTCGGGCTGAGCGCCTGCAAGAAAGGCCACGAGACGGAAACCGCGGCGACCGCCAAGCCCAAGCGCCCTCCGTCTCCCTCGGGCACGATGAGCCTCCGTGGCACGTACGAGTATCTCGGGAGCGCGGGCACGTTTGAAGACTGCACGACGGGACAACGATGGCGGGTGGCACAAGAGGGGGACAACGTCGCTCTCGAAGAGGCGTATATCGCATCCGGGGTCCCCATCGGCGAACCCTTGGTGGTGTCGGTGGAAGGCGGCATCGATCGACGCGCGAGCCCCGACCACGACGGTGACGAGACGATGCTGATCATCGCGAGGTTCGTGGACAGCTGGCCAGGTGCGAACTGTCCAGAGCCCGGCGAACCCTTCGCTCCCTAGGCGAGCCCGAACCCGCACTCCTTTGTGCGATGCCTCACGGCCTCGACCGAAAGTCGGATCGATCGCGAAAAATGCGACGATTCCCCGGAATCGTAGTGCGACTGTGAGTTCAAGCGATGCGTTCGCAAAAATCAGCTTCACATTATGATTATTGATCAGATAGGCGTCGTTTTCTTCAATAAGTCGGCTTGAAAAGCTGATTTATGGCGTTGACTAAGGCGTTGGGAATGAGCATCTCGGAGTCGCTCACAAAGAGCGAAAGGATGGAGAAAGTAGATGCCTATTCAGACGCAATCAGAACCCGATCGGGCTCGCATTCGCCGGCGATTCGAGGAGGAGGCCCGACCTCACCTCGGAATGCTTCGGGGCAACGCCCGGCGGCTTACGCGAACGGAAGCGGACGCCGACGATCTGGTTCAAGACACGATGGTCCGTGCATATCGGTACTACGACCGTTTTGAGCAGGGGACGAACTTCAAGGCTTGGCTCTTACAGATCCAACGCAACGTGTTCGTCAACCGCTACCGCCGAGAGAAACGCGAACACGCGCTCCTCACGGAATCGGCGCTCGAGGCGATTCACAACCGGTGCACGAGCCAAGCCACGCTCCGCGAGGGCCGCACGGCCGAACGTAGTGTGGAGCGGCCGAGGGTGGCCCAGGCCATCCAGGATGCCATCGCAGAGCTCCCCGAACCCGGTCGTTCGATCGTCGTTCGGGCAGACGTCGACGGCTGGTCCTACAAGGAGATCGCCGAGGAGATGGGCACACCCATCGGTACGGTGATGTCCCGGTTGCACCGCGCTCGTAA
>JBCCEK010000235.1:0-6329 GCA_039030295.1 Myxococcota bacterium
TCCAAATTTATCCGGTCTTGGCCGATCTTGTCAAGGAAGGGCGCCCACACGCCGCCCCTGATAGGCTTTTTCACCCCCGATGATGCCACCTCCTGCCGAAGAACGCCGTTTTGTGTCCTATGACGGCACCGAAATCGCCTACCGGAGCTTCGGCCGCGGCCGCCCGATCATGCTGTGCAACGGCCTCGCGGGGAGCTGGAAGGCCTGGAGTCACCAGATCCAGTACTTCCGAGATCGGTACCGCCTCATCACCTGGGACTATCGCGGACTCTACGAGTCAGGCCTCCCCGCCGACGGTGCGGGGATGACCATCGCAGCACACGCGCGAGATGGGCTGCGCCTCATGGAAGAAGAAGAAGTCGATCGGGCCGCCCTCGTCGGCTGGTCGATGGGTGCGCAGGTTGCGCTCGAGATGTTTCGCGCCGCCCCGGAGCGAGTCGCGTCGCTCGCCCTAGTCAACGGGCTTCCGGGCCGCCCGTGGGACTACGTGTTCAATCTCAACGTGACGGGTCGCATTCTACCGCCGTTTCTTCGCGGCTTGCGCTCTGTCCCGCGGGTCATCGAAACGATCATTCAGCAGACTTCGCGCCTCCGGGATCCAGGGCAGTGGCTCAAGCGGACAGGCCTCGCGTCGCGAACGCTCGACGAGACCCTTTTCTCGGCGTTGGTGGAAGACTCGCGCTCGCTGAACATGGAGACCTACATCGGATTGCTCGAGCGGGTCGGCGAGCACGACGCGTGGGATCTCCTCCCGCAGATCGACGTCCCCACCTTGCTGATCACCGGCTCACGTGACGCCTTCACGCCGCGCTCCGCGGCGCAGCGAATGACTCGCCGAATCCGAGGCTCGGAGCTGATGGTGCTTCCAGGCGCTACCCACTACGCGCCTTTCGAGTACCCGGAGATGCTCAACCTGCGACTTGAGAAGTTCCTTCGAGAGCGCGGCTACGAGCCTACGGCCTCGGGGGCCGGTTGACGCCTTCGCGCCAAGCCGCTAGCGGTGAGCCCATGATCCTCGTGATCGACAACTACGACTCGTTCACCTACAACCTCGTGCAGTATCTGGGCGAGCTCGGCGCCGAGGTTTCGGTGTGCCGCAACGACGCCAAAACGCTCGGCGAAGTCGAGAAGCTCGATCCCGAGGGGATCCTGATCAGCCCAGGCCCAGGCCGGCCCGAGGATGCCGGCGTGTCGCTCGGGCTGATCGAGCGCGTGGGCGACCAGACCCCGATCTTCGGTGTGTGTCTGGGGCATCAGTGCATTGCGCAACGGTTTGGCGCTTCGATTGTGAGGGCGGAGCGACTCATGCACGGGCGGACCTCCGAGATCGTGCACGAGGGGGCAGGCGTCTTCTCGAGCCTGCCGAGTCCCCTGACAGCGACCCGGTACCATTCTCTGATCGTCGCGCGGGACACGATCCCCGAGGAGCTCGAGATCACCGCGTGGACCGAAGACGGTGAAGTGATGGGACTCCGCCATCGTGATCTCCCCATCGAAGGCGTTCAGTTCCATCCCGAGTCGTTCTTGACCCAACACGGCCACCACATGTTGAAGAACTGGCTGGACGACCTCTCGGCTCGAGGTTCGTGATGATAGGTGAGCTCATCGAGCGCGTCATCCGGCGCGAAGACCTCGACGCGCAGTCGATGGAAGAGGCGCTCGACTCGATCCTCGCCGGCGACGTCTCCGAGGCGCAGATCGCGGCCTTCGTCGTGGCGCTACGCATGAAGGGTGAGTCCGTCGACGAAATCGCGGCGGCTGCGCGCGCAATGCGGCGTCGCTGCGTTCGGATCTCGCCGACAGTCGAAGGGCCGTTGCTCGACACCTGCGGAACGGGCGGCGACGGGCTTCACACTTTCAACATCTCGACCGCTGCTGCCATCGTGATCGCCGCCACGGGCGTGTCGGTCGCCAAGCATGGGAACCGGGCCGCAAGCTCGAAGGCAGGAAGCGCAGATGTCCTCGAAGCCCTCGGCGTTCGCATCGACCTCGAACCGAACACCGTCGAGCGTTCGATCGAGGAGATCGGTATCGGGTTTCTCTTCGCGCAGGCGCATCATGCTGCCCTGCGCCACGCCGCGCCGGTTCGCCGGCAGCTCAAGGGGCGGACCATCTTCAACATGCTCGGGCCATTGTCCAATCCCGCCGGAGCGACCCACCAGTTGATAGGCGTGTACCGCGGTGCGCCGCTCGATCGGTTGGCGAGCGCATTGGGGGCGCTCGGTCTCGAGAGGGCCTGGGTTGTACGGGGGGACGACGGGCTCGACGAGGTGTCGCCAGAGGGCACGACGCATGTCGCCGAATGGACGGGAACCGACGTCACCACCACCACCCTCGAGCCCAACGACTTCGCCCTCGATAGGGTCCCAGTCGAGGCCTTGGTCGGCGGCGATGCCGACGCGAACGCCGGCATCATCCGTCGCGTACTCGAAGGAGACCCGGGACCCGCCAGAACTGCCGTGGTGATGAACGCGGCCGCGGGGCTCTGTGTGGCCGGGACGGTCTCGGGGCCACGCGAAGGCGTGGCACGGGTTGCCGAAGCTCTCGATGGTGGCAGCGCGAAGGCGCTGCTCGCGCGATGGGTCGAGTTCACGAGGGACGCATGACCGACTACTTGTCGGCGATCCTCGCGAGGACTCGGCGAGAGAACCTACGACGAAACCGGCACGTCCGCGCGATGACCGCGCGCGTGCGCCCTCCGGCACCCAAGCGGGGCCGTGCTGGCATCGACGCCCTTCGCCGGTCGTCGGGGGCGCCACCCGCCATTCTCGCCGAGATCAAGTTCCGCAGCCCGAGCGCGGGATCGATCCGACCTTGGGGTGCGGGGGAGGGCGTGCGCATCGCCAAGGCGTATGAGACCAACGGGGCATCGGTCGTCAGCGTCCTCGCCGACGCGCCCGGGTTCGGGGGTTCTCCCTTACTCGTCCGATCGGTCGCCGCGTCGGTCTCGGCGCCGGTCCTGTTCAAGGGCTTTGTCATCGATCCGGTTCAAGTCGATTTGGCGTATGACGTGGGGGCTTCGCTGGTGCTCTTGCTCGTTCGCGCGCTTGACGATCGGTCGCTTTCGGATCTGATGGCGAAGGCGCGGGCGCTCGGGATGGAACCTGTGGTCGAGGCGGCCAACCTCGAGGAGGTCGACCGGGCCGTGGCGCTGGGCTCGACGATCATCGGCGTGAACGCGCGCGACCTCAGCACCTTTCGGGTCGACCCCGACGCGGCGCAGCACTGCATCGCCAGAGTTCCTGACGAGCGAATCGCCGTGTTCATGAGCGGTGTGAAGAGCCGCGACGACTTCCTGCGCGTCGCCGACGGTCGCGCAGACGCCGTTCTGATCGGGGAGGGCCTTATGCGGGCCGATGACCCTGGTGCTCAGCTGGCGCGCTTGGCGGGCCGGGCCTGACCGAAGTCTGCTCCAAGGGGAGCGTGACTCGGAAGCAGGTCCCAGCGGTCGTCCGGTCGAGGATCTCGATGCGGCCTCGATGCTGGCTCACGATCTGCTTGACCAACGCCAGCCCGAGTCCGACGCCGTGGCTACGGCCCGAGTAGAACACATCGAAGAGACGCTCTCTTTGCGCAGCCGGGATCCCAGGACCCTCGTCCGCGACCTCGAGGAAAGCGAGCCCGGCGTCGTCTCGACCCGTTCGGACTTCGACCGTGCCGCGGCGCGGCGAAGCCTGCACGGCGTTCTTGACGAGGTTCCAGACGACTTGGCGCATTCGGTCTGGATCGACGATCGCGACCACGGGTTCGTCGGGCCCACGCTCCTCGATCGAGAGCCCGTTGCTTACGGTGGCTTCCCCCCGCGCGACCGCCACGACGTCGCTGACGATCAGTCGGAGGTCGCGCTCCTGGGGATGGATCTGGCTTGGGCGGCCCGCTTGGAGCATTGTCGTGACGAGAGCGTTGAGTCGCTCCACCTCTGAGATCACGATTCCCAGAAGCCGTCGGTCCTCGGGCCCGAGCGAGTTCCCTTCGCGCACCATCTCGACAGACCCCGAAATCGAGCTCAGTGGGTTTCGAATCTCATGTGCGAGTCCAGCGGCAAGTTGCCCGAGGACGGCCAACCGTTGTGCGCGCTCGGCCTGCTCTTTGAGGTTCTTGATCTCCGTGAGGTCCTGAAACGCCAGCAAAAGGCCGGACGAGTTGCCCTCCGCATCGAGCAAAGGGCTCACCGTATAGCCCATGGGAAACTCGCTTTGGTCGGCGCGACGTCCGCGCGCTTCGGCCCGCTTGGCATGTCGATCGACTGGAACGCCGTCGTAGCCGGGAAGGACAGTCGAGACCGGTCGGTTGAGGAGCGTCCCATGAGGGTCACGCAAGATGTCTCGCGCGGCTCGGTTGACGCCGAGGATGGTCCCACTCTCGTTGGCCGTAATCAGCCCTGAGGCGATCGACCTCACGATGTCGTCGTTGAGTCGGGCGAGATGAGCGGCGCTCTCCTCGGCGGCGATGAGTCGCTGGCCGGCGACTTGTGCACGTCGAGCGAGGTTCGTCGCAAGGACCGCAACCGCTCCGATTCCGACCATGTTCCAAAGCAGCGCGAAGATGAAGTCCTTCGAGTCGAGGACGTACTGGCTGAGTGGCTGGTCGGGCGGGGGCGCGAGCCACCCGACGTTGAGCGCCAGACCCTGAAGCGAGTAGCAAACGAGGCAGGTCGCCGCAGTGTAATACGCCGCGCCCGCGCCCAGGGTGAGGGCTGCGGTGAGGATCTCGGCTCCGTAGAGGAACGAAAAAATGCTGCCGGCGCCGCCGGTCAGGTACACCAGCCCGGTGATCAAGACGACGTCGAGGCC
This sequence comes from Myxococcota bacterium, assembly GCA_039030295.1. Classification (GTDB taxonomy): domain Bacteria; phylum Myxococcota_A; class Polyangia; order Polyangiales; family Houyiibacteriaceae; genus SG8-38. The sequence goes on from JBCCEK010000235.1 coordinate 4,794, forward strand.
GGTGACCGCCATCGCGACCATGCGCTCTTGACGACCGACCAACAGCCAGACCCCGAATAGGATCGACGAGCCGTAGATGATCGAGATGAGGACGAGGAGGAAGTTCGGTGTGAAGTGCCCGTACTGGATCGCGTCTTGCGCCAAGTACATCGTGGTCCCGAGTAGGACCGTTGCGATGACCAGGCGGCCGCCCAACACCCACTGAAGCCTTCGATACGGGTGCGGCTCTTCTCTTGGCGTAGGAGGCCTCGGTGTCGGCTGAATCACTCCGCGTTTACTTTACCCGCAATCGAGAAGATCGGCAGGTACATCGCGATGAGGATCGTGCCAACGATACCGCCGATGAACACCATCATCAGAGGCTCGAGAAGAGATGTGAGCGCGGCGACCGCGACATCGACCTCTTCCTCGTAGAAGTCGGCGATCTTGTTGAGCATCGTGTCGAGCGCACCGGTCTGCTCGCCGACGCCGATCATCTGAACGACCATCGGCGGGAAGACGTTTGTCTCCATCAGTGGCTCGGCCATCGTTCGACCCTCTCGGATCTTGTCGGAAGTCTCTTGAATCGCGCCTTCGACCACCACGTTGCCAGCGGACTTCTTCACGACATCGAGCGCGTCGAGGATCGGCACACCGGCGGCGAGCAGGGTTCCCAGCGTCCGCGTGAACCGCGCGACCGAGATCTTGCGCATCACGGGGCCGAGTATTGGCAAGACGAGGAGGGTTCTGTGGAAGAAGTGCTTGCCCGCGGGCTGTCGGTAGACCCACAGGATGCCGAATACCAGACCAGCGGTACCGAGCACGATCCACACGATGTTGCTCAGGAAGCCTTCCGAAGCCGAGATGACGAGTTGGGTGAGCGCTGGAAGTGAATCCTCACCCCCGAACTCCGAGAACATGCCTTTGAAGCTTGGAATGACCCAAGCCAACATCACGACGACGACGATGATCGCGACGAAGAAGATAGCGATCGGGTAGACCATCGCGCCGCGAACCTGTCGCGCGAGCTTGACCCGCTTCTCGATGTAGACCGCGAGTCGGTTGAGGATGGTATCGAGAATACCGCCCATCTCGCCGGCGCGGATGAGGTTGACGAAGAGCTCGTCGAAGAGCTTTGGGTGACGAGCGAGGCCCTCTGAGAAGGTACCTCCCTGCTCGACGTAGTCTTTCACGTCCTTGAGGATCGTGTTCAGGTTCTTGTTCTCACCGCGGCTCGAGAGAATGTCGAGGCACTGCACCAGCGGAAGGCCGGCGTCGATCATGGTGGCGAACTGTCGCGTGAATACGACCAGTTCTTTGGAGGTCACGCCCGTGCCGAGTGCGAGCTTGAGCTCTCGACCCTTCTTCTTGATCTTGACCGGGTTGAGCTGGCGTGCGCGGAGCCGTGATTGGACGGCCTCTTTGGTGTCCGCCTCGATGATTCCGGTTTGAACTTCACCCGCGCGAGTGCGCGCTTCGTATACCCACTCGGCCATGCAATCTCCGCCGATCCCCCTCGGCCCTAAAATCCTAGCTGATCCGGAATCGCGCGGTCAA
>JBCCEK010000236.1:0-6321 GCA_039030295.1 Myxococcota bacterium
AGCCCGAGATTGATCATCGCCGGTACCACCGTCGGAAGCCCATCGAGCAAGCCCCAGTTGGTTTCTTGGTCCCCCGTCCAGTGAATCTGGGCGACTTCCTGAACGCCAGTGTACCCAGAGCGAGCGAACATCACCCAGTCGCCATCGGGACGAACCGCATCCATCGCCTGCCGTGTCGAGCGCTGCCAGTCTACCGGAAAGGTGTTCCTTCGCTCGACGCCATCGCTTCCATCGCTTGCGACCGCATCGAGCGGCACCCACTCACCGAAGTCAGCCATCCAACCATCGACGTCGTAGTCTCGCACGATGGAGGCCAGCGACTCGGCGATGTAGTCGACCGTATCGGGATTCGAGAAGTCCGGGTGCCCGTTGATCTCCGGGATGTTCGGCCCGATCGCTGGAAGGTAGGTACCGCCCTCCGGATCATCGACCAGCAGCCCCATCTCCTCCATGTCCGCGAAGCGCTGGTCGCCGTTGTCCACGATGAACGGGTTCACGTAGGTGAGGAACCGGTAGCCCCGATCGTGGAGCCCGCGCACCATCCCGCCAAAGTCTGGGTAGCAAACACTGCAGTCCTCGATGTCGGCGCATTCGTTCTCGGGGATGCACTCCTCCCTTGGCTCCCACACGTATCGAACGCCAAAGCCTCCATCGAAGTTGATCCGCACGCCGCCCCAATCCTGCACCCACATTGCCGAGACCGGGATGTCGACGTCTTCGAGCCGGTTGACCTCAGCAAGCACGGCGTCGCGCCCTCCTTGTGAGCCAATCCACAGCGAGTAGGCCCAGAGGGGCGGCTGCGCAGGTCGCCCGACCAAGTCGTTCAGCTGCCGAAGAACATCGACCGGTGTCGGGCCGTGGAACACCCGCCAAACGACGGGCGCCCCGCTAACGACCTCGAACCATGCGACGTCCTCGTCGGTCGCGCACAAGTCGACGAGAACCCGCCGGCTTGTGTCGAAGAGGGCGCCAAAGCCGCGCGCATCCACGTAGTAGGGCATCGGGAAGTACGTCGTATGCTCATCACCGGCGACCCCGCCTGAGGCATCACGTCCGTTCCCCTGTTCGGTCACCAACAAGGGGAACGCGTCGCCACGTTGGTTGGTCGCATTGTACTGCTCGCCGAACCCATGGAACGTACCCAGTTCGTCGCACCGAATTCCGACGGCAATCGAATCGGCCGCGTCGCCCGCAACCTCGAGGCGAAACTCACTGGCTTCGTCGTCAACGACGGCGGCGGTCAGGATTGCGGTACGCGAGCCACTCTCGTTCGCGTACCGGACGGTCGCGCCGTTTTCGTCGTTCGAGACCTCGTCGACAAGGAGCGGATCAACGACTTCGTCCGTCCGATCGAAGCTCTCGGGCTGGCCGAACCACGTTTCGGTGAAGTTGCGGACGATGGGCCCCACCGGCGCCGTCGCGAAACGCTCGGCTCCGTCGATCACGACGGCGACACTGCCACTCTCATTGGCGACGATTTGGACCGCTCCCGACGGCCCTGGTCCATCTTCGGAATCACTGCAGCCTGCGACCACCAAAGCAAGCCAGGCCGCACCCATAAGCCAACGTCGAATCATGCGTCACTCCATCTCCGGACAGGCAACCATCCCCGGAAACCGTTGGCCAGGCAAGCTTCGCGCAACCAGGAGCCTGCGGAAGGCACGACCGTGGGATCCAGCCCTGACATGATCGGCGTTCGATCGACACGTTCGCCCGCCCGCGGGCTTCGATGCCGCGGATGGTGACCTCGCCTAGGGCGTGGCGGGCTTGTCGCCCTTGTTGTCTTTGTCTTTATCCTTGGTGTCGCCGGGTGACGACTCTTCAGATTCAACCGATGGCATATTGATCAACCCCATCACTGTCACCGTGAGCAAGTCTTCTTCGGCTTTGCCCAAGGGGCACAGATCTCTTCCGAGATACTCGCAAGCACGTCGCTTCTCTCGCTCGGGGTCTTCAACGTATCGGCCATCCTGGGTGTACCAAATGCCGTCGGGCGTTCGCGCAAGCATGCCATTGGCGTACTTCCAGGTCCCCAAGCCGCTCTTCGCGCGGGGGCCGCTCGGGAAGAACCACTCGTCGCGTCGGTTCTTGGCGATCCGGCCGTTCGGGTAATTGAGCTGAAACAGCGAGCGCGTGATCGGGCGGCCGTTGGTCCAGGTCGTGACCGGCTGTCGGGTCACACGGTACCCCACGAAGGGGGCGCACACGTCTCGTTTGACCTGGCTCAAGTTTCGTTGCTCCTCGACGGTGAGGAGACGCCCGCGTCGGCTCTCGTCATCGAGCCGCGCCAAGAAGTCCATGATGGTGAGCTCCTCGCAAGTCGGCGAGGCCATCAGGGTCTGCTGCGCATGGGCAGGAACCGCCTGGGCGAACCACGAGGCGAGAGCAAGTGCGACCGAGAGGCTGTGTACTGTTTTCGGCATGTCCAAGAGACGTCGCGCCGGGGCCGCCTATTCGTCCGGCGCCGACACGCTCCGCGGTCCGCGGGCGCTCCGCCTTCGCAAGCGGTTGGCTTCTGCGAACCGAGCCTCGGCCCACCGTGTCGCCTGCTGATGCGCGCCGACGGCGTTCGGGCCACCGTTTCGCTGTACGTACGTGCCGTCGGGCTGCATGTCCCACGCGCTCCTCTGGTCTTCGAGGATGGTATCGAGCGTGTTGCGAAGCTCTTGCTGGAGTGCCGGCGGATCGACCGGAACGAGGACTTCGACTCGGCTGACGAGGTTCCGCGTCATGCAATCGGCCGAGCCGATGTAGAACTCTTCTTTTCCGCCATTCCGGAAGTAGTAGATGCGTGAGTGTTCGAGGAACCGGCCGACAAGACTGACCACACGGACGTGATCGGAAAGCCCGGGCACGCCAGGACGCAGCCGGCAAGAGTCGCGAACGATCAGGTCCACGTGCACCCCGGCTTGCGACGCCTCGTAGAGCGCCTTCGTGATGTCCACGTCCTCGAGGGCGTTGGTCTTGATCTGAATGAGCGCGTCGTCGCCGTTCTGGGCGTGACGAACCTCACGACGGATCTTCGCCAGGAGTGCTGGCTTGAGAAGCTTCGGCGCCGGCAAGAGCTTTTTGTAAGTGCGGCTCGGTTTGTAGCCGGTGGTCAAGTAGTTGAAGAGCTCGGTCGCGTCGCGCCCGATGTCCGGGTCGCACGTGAGGAGCCCGACATCGCTGTAGAGCTTGGCCGTCTCGTCGTGGTAGTTGCCGGTCCCGACGTGGACGTACCTGCGAAGGCCATCGTGGTCGCGGCGCACGACCAGGATCACTTTGCAGTGGGTCTTGAGGCCGACAACTCCGTAGGTCACGTGAATGCCCGCCTGCTCGAGCTTGCTGGCCCAGTTGATGTTGGCCTCTTCGTCGAACCTCGCCTTGAGCTCCACGACGACCGCCACCTGTTTGCCGTTGATCGCGGCGTTGATCAGGTGCTGGATCACGCGCGATTTCGCGGACGTGCGGTAGAGGGTCATCTTGATCGCGCGCACTTTCGGGTCTTCGCTGGCCTCACGTAGGAAGCGTTCGACGGAGGTGCCGAAGGACTCATACGGGTGATGCAAGAGCAGCGCTTTGTGGTCCCGAATCGCATGAAAGATGTTGCTTCGCCCAACCAGCGCAGGCGCGTCGACGGGTCGGTGGTCCGGGTCGTGGTGTTCCGGAAGATCGAGGCGCGCGAGCTGAAACAAGTCGGCCAGCCCGAGGAAGCCATCGACCTCGAACACATCGGACTGTTCGTCGAGCCCGAGCTCGGCCGCGAGGCGACCCCGGTGCGTGGCGTCCATGCCGCGAGCGACTTGAAGCCGAACGATCGGCGCGAACTTGCGCTCCCTTAGCTCGGACTCGATCAGCGCGAGCAGATCGTCGGCTTTGTCTTCGTCACTCTCGACGTCGGCGTTTCGGGTGACCCTGAAGAGTTCGGTCCGCTCGATGACCATGCCCGGGAACAACAGATCGAGGTTCTCGGCCATGATCTCTTCGAGCGGCACGAACACGAGCGAGTTTCGAACGCGAGCGAACCGCGGGACCCCAGCGCCAAGCGGCACCTTCACCCGCGCCATGAGCGGGGTTGGGTCTTTCGGGTAGTGGAGCGAAACGAGTAGATTGAGCGACAGGTTCGAAACGAATGGAAACGGGTGCGCCGGATCCATCGCCTGCGGCGTGACCAGCGGAAAGATGTTGTCGAGGTAGTCGTCGCGGAGCCAAGCGCGGTCTTCTTCCGGGAGCGACTTGTAGCTGGCGATCTGAACGCCAGCCTCATCCAAACGCCGGCGAAGGTCGGCCCAAAGCGCTTGTTGCTCGACGATGAGCGGCCGAATGACATCGTAGGCTTCGTCGATCTGCTGGGCGGGCGTGCGACCGTCGACGGTGAGCTTGTGCACGCCGGCAGCCACCTGCTGCTTCAGGCCGCCGATGCGCTTCATGAAGAACTCGTCGAGGATGTGTCCGGTAATCGCGACGAACTTCACCCGCTCGAGCATCGGCGTGCGCGTGTCGTGCGCCTCGTGAAGGACCCGCCCGACGAACGAGAGCCATGTCAGCTCGCGGTTGAGGTAGTTCTCAGGCGCGTCGAGGTCGATCGCCGGGGCCGTTTCGCCATCGGCGCCCTCGTCGAGCGCCTCTCCTCTTGGACGACCGTTGGTATTGGCGAGGGTGGAACTCATGAGGAGCCTTACAGTCTAGCGTGTAGGTAGGTCCGGGAGCCAGGGCTGAAATTGCACTCTCACGGGAACCCCACTACCCTGGGCCCGGATTTCCCTTGGAAAAGCGCGACACACTCACGCCACGAAAACGACCGAGCCAGGAGCGCTCCCGCGACCGTGTGGAGCGAATCCTCGAGGCGACGGCCACGCTCCTGAACGAAATGCCGGTCGACAAGATCACGACGCAGGCCATCGCGGACACCGCCGAAGTCCCGATTGGGTCCGTGTATCAGTACTTCCCGAACAAGCTCTCGGTGCTGGCGGAACTGGCACGTCGGGTGATGGAGCGCGTCGATGCGTCCACGGCAGAGCTGGTGGCCGAGCACTTTGGTGTGCTGTCCTGGGACCAAGCGATCGATCGTGCCGTCGATGTGACCATCGAGGGCTACGCCGGGCAACCGGGCTATGTGCAGCTTCTGCTGAGTATCCGTCCGACCCCCGAGTTCCGGGAGATCACGGACGAATCGAACGATCGGGTGGCCGCGATGATGGCCCTACACCCGGCATTGCAGGCCGTCTTGCCGCCCGATCGGATCACACTGATAACCAAGTCGGCGATCAAGGCCGTCAATGCCCTTCAAGACTGGGCGCTCTCGATGGACGACCCCGAAGAATCCGCGGAAATCGTCGCGGAAATGAAAACGTTGCTCAAAGGCTACTTGGCTGTCTATATGGGGCAGCCCGATCACCCTGCGGCCGACTAGCCCAGCAGGAAAGCCATGAAAAGGCAGGGTTTTGGGGTTTTCTTCAAATTATGAGGTTTCCTCACTTTTCAAGGTGAGGGTTAGGTGTTACATACGCGGGGCTCTGGAGGAGGAGTGTAAATTATGAACTGGAGACTACTTACGAGTGTCGCCCTCGTGGCGGCGCTGAGCATCGTCGGTTGTAGCGACGATTCCGACAATGGAACCGGCGGCGCGGGTGGCGACGGCGGAAGCGGTGGCGCCGGTGGAAGCAGCGGTGCGGGTGGAAGCGCGCCCAAGGGTTGCGACGACATCCCGGATACCACCTCGTACATCGTGCAAGGTGCGCCCGACACGTCGAGCGACAACTGCACTCCCGAGCTCACGTTGGACGCGACCGGGGACAACGACCAGGCGCAGATCCTGGATGCGATCGACACAGCGGGGGCCAACGGCGTCGTCTGCCTGAACGCAGGAGTGTACGACATGGGTGGAACCGTCGACATCACGTTCACGCCTGGGCTGACGCTCAAGGGCATCGGCGCCTCGCCAGACGACGTGGTGCTCGAGTACGCCGACGGGTCCGGGGAGTGCCGAGGCAACCAAGGCATCAACGTGACCGTCGACGACGTCACGATCGAAAACCTCTGGGTCAAGAACACCTGCGAGAACGCGGTCGTCCAGCGCGGCACCAACGGCTCGGTGTTCCGCAAAGTGCGCGTGAGCTGGGACGGTACGCCGCGGGTCGAGAACGGCGCGTATGGGGTCTACCCGACCGACTGCAGCAACACCATCGTCGAGTTCTGCCAGACGCAGGGCGCGTCCGATGCGGGCGTCTACATCGGCAAGTGTGACGGCGGGTCGGTTCACGACAACGTCGTCTACGAGAACGTCGCCGGCCTCGAGGTCGAAAACTGCCAGAACGTCGAAACCTTCAACAACGAGAT
>JBCCEK010000237.1:0-6312 GCA_039030295.1 Myxococcota bacterium
GCAAGCGCTTCCGCTTCGCGGGCGTTCGGCGTGACCAAGGTCACGTGCGGCAGGAGTTCGGTGGCTAGGGCCTCGGTCAGCCGGCCGTCCCCGAGCGGGACACCCCGACTTGGCAACGACACCGGATCGACCACCCACGGCACCTCGCTTGCGCGGGCGGTTTCCCCAACCTCGCGAACGATCTCGGCCGAACCGAGCGCCCCCGTTTTCACCGCCGCCGGCGAGAGGTCCCCAAGAACGCCGTGGAGTTGGTCTCGGACGACGTCGCGCGGAACGACCTCGGCGCGGGAGACCCCCGTTGTGTTTTGCACGGTCAGGACGGTGATGACCGAAGCCCCGTATCCACCGTGCTGGTGAATCGTTTTGAGGTCCGCCTGAACCCCGGCACCCCCCGAGGGATCCGAGCCTGCGATGGTCAGAACGACTGGGGCCACGGTGGCTACTGCTCCTCGAGGCGAGCGCGACTCGCGCCGAGGGCCGCGCGAGTTTCGTCGTCGACTTCAGGAAAACGCAGATCGAGGCTCTCGAGCGTCTCCCGGATGATGGTGGCGACCTGCACGCGCATATGGGGTTTGTCGTCCGCAGGAATCGCGTACCACGGCGCCCAGGAGCGAGATGTGGCGTTGATGGCGTCTTCGAAGGCCTCCATGTAGTCGGGCCAGCGTTCGCGTTCATCGACGTCACCGGGGTTGAACTTCCAGTTTCGTTTCGGGTCGTCGATGCGTCGAAGGAGCCGCCGCTTCTGTTGGTCGCGCGACACGTTGAGGAAGAACTTGACGATGACTGTGCCGTTTCGAGCTAGGTGCTTCTCGAAGCCGCGAATCGACTGGTAGCGTTCCTTCCATACGTCTTTCTCGTCGATCCGCGGCAATCGCTGGTTCGCGAGGATCTGCGGGTGCACCCGCGCGATGACCACCTCTTCGTAGTGGCTTCGGTTGAAAACCCCGATGCGACCTCGCTCGGGAAGGCGTCTCGCGACGCGCCACATGAAGTCGTGGTCGAGCTCTTCCTTCGAAGGGACCCCGAAGCTGAATACCTGAAAGCCCGCGGGATTGACGCCGGTGAAGACGGCCCGAATCGTCCCGTCCTTGCCTGCGGCGTCCATCGCCTGGAACACGAAGAGGACGGCATAGGTGTCGTCGGCGTAGAGCTTCCGCTGCAAGCTGCGAATCTCTTCGACTTGGGCCTCGAGCTCAGCTTCGAGTTCGTCCTTGTCGGCCCTGCGCTTGGGCTCAGTCGGGGCATCCGCGATCTTGAACTTGCCATCGTCCGACACCAGGAACGGGCTCGCTGGCGCCTTCCAAAGCGACTTGTTGCTCATCGCCCGACTATACGCGTCCCATGTTGATTGCCATAGCGGCCTGAGGTACGACGGCCCCATGAGCACGATTCCCGCGGACGACCCTCACCCCCGAAAACGAATCGCCGTCGACGACAGCGAGATGGCCTATGTGGATACGGGCGACGGGCCGACGACTGCCGTCTTTCTCCACGGAAACCCCACGTCTTCGTATTTGTGGCGCAACGTGATTCGGGAAGTGGCACCCGGGGTCCGCTGCCTCGCGCCCGACCTGGTCGGCATGGGCGAGTCGGGCGACAGCTCAACCGGCTACACGTTCGCAGACCATCAGCGCTATCTCGATGCTTGGTTCGACGCGGTCGTGGGGGACGAGCCGGTGTTCCTGGTCATCCACGACTGGGGCTCGGGGCTCGGGTTTCACTGGGCCCGGCGACACGAAGCGCAGGTTCGCGGCATCGCCTACATGGAAGCCATCGTGCACCCGATCCCGGGCTGGGACGCTTGGTCCGAAGGCGCCGTCCCGATCTTCCAAGCCATGCGATCCCCCGCCGGTGAAGAGATCGTGCTCGAAAAGAACGTCTTCGTGGATCGCATCCTGCCGGCGTCGATCATGCGCAAGCTCACCGACGAAGAGATGTCGCGGTATCGCGCGAGGTTCGTCGAACCGGGGGAGTCACGCCGTCCGACGCTGACCTGGCCCCGACAGATCCCGATCGGAGGCGAGCCCGCAGACGTGCACGAGATCGTCTCCGAGTACGCCAAGTGGCTCTCCACCACCGAGTTGCCGAAGCTCTTCGTCAACGCGGAGCCTGGGATCATTCTTGGGGGCGAGCTCCGAGAGTTCTGTCGCAAGTTCAAGAACCAAGACGAGATCACCGTCAAGGGCTTGCACTTCATCCAAGAGGACTCGCCGGTCGAGATCGGTCAGGCGGTCGCGTCGTTCATCGAGAAGCACAGCTAGCGGACACCGCTACTCGTAGACGACAGGGGGCGTACAGTCTGGCGCCTTGCCCGCCTGCTGCGCCTCGCCGTAGGCCCTCATCGCCTCAGGGAGGTTCGCGCGGAGCTTGCTGACGCGCGTCTCGTCCGACGGATGGGTCGACTGCCACTCCTGCGGGCGCTGACCCCCTAGCGCGCCCATCGCCTGCCAAAGGGCAATCGCTTCGGACGGATCGAAGCCTGCCTCGGCCATGAAGATCTGCCCGACTTCGTCCGCCTCACTCTCATGTTTGCGGCTGAAGGGAAGCAAGACACCGTACTGGGCACCCAAACCAAGGCCGCCCATGATCACGTCTTGGTATTGGGATCCCGCTGCCCCGGCGGCGACCTGCCCCGCCTGGAGCGCGGTGTCCGCGAGAATCGACTGGGACATCCGTTCGTTTCCGTGGCGCAAGAGCACGTGCCCGACCTCGTGTCCGATGACTGCGGCGAGCTGCCCTGACGTCGTGGCGACGTCGAGCATCCCGGTATGCACGCCTATCTTGGCGCCTGGAAGCGCAAAGGCATTGGGGGTTTCATCCTCGAACACGAGGACCTCCCAGTTCGCATCCGCGTACCCCGTGTTCGCTGGGATCACTTCGATAATCGCGGTCGAGATGCACTGCACGTAGGCGTTGACGACCACATCTTGGCTGACCTTGCCCTCATTCTTGAGGTCGGCGAAGGCGGCCACACCAAGCTGGTCCATCTTGGCGTCGTCGATCAACGTGAGTTGCCGGCGCCCGGTCATGGTGTGGGAGCACCCGACGACCACGACCAAGAGCAGCACTCCAAGCCAGCGGGACCGCATCTGACGCATAAGCCTTGGTCCCAAATGTAGCTGCATTTTCGCAGAAGGCGACGGACTCGAAATAGGCGCGGGAGCCCTTCCCTCCGAAGGCGACTCGAGGGTATGGAAACCCCATGGGCGATGGCGCAATCAGCTACGAAAAACGGGGGCAGGTCGGCATCGTCGGCTTCGATCGTCCCGACAAACGAAACGCGTTCACGGTGCACATGTTCGAACGCTTGTCCGAAGTGTTCACCGAGGCCGACGATGACATCGGCGTGCATGCGATCGTGCTTCATGGCCACGGACAAGACACGACGACGGGGCTCGACCTGATGAACGTCGGACCGAGCTTCCGGGCGGGGCAAGTGCCGATCCGAGAAGACTTGGTCGACCCGTGGCACGTGGTCGGGCGCCTGCGGAGCACGCCCATGGTCATGGCCGCCCACGGTCGGTGCTTTACACTCGGAACCGAGCTCGCGCTGTGCTCGGACATCTGCATCGCCGAAGAAGGGACGCGGTTCGGCCTGAAAGAAGTGCGGGCGGGGATCATGCCGGCGGGCGGCGGGACGTTTCGATTCGTTCAAGCGGCAGGCTACGCGAACGCGATGCGCTACGTGCTCACGGGCGAGGAGTTCGACGCGAACGAAGCATACCGGTTGGGCGTCGTCCAAGAGGTGGTGCCCCAAGGGACACATCTCGATCGCGCGATCGCGATGGCAGAGCTGATCGCTTCCCAAGCGCCGCTGGCGGTTCGTGCCGCGCTCGCCAACTCGCAGGCGTCGCTCTTGGAGGGATTTCGAACGGCGATCGACGCGATCGTCCCGACACAGGTGCCGCTCATCAACTCCGAAGACGCGATGGAGGCCGCGATGGCGATACTCGAGCGCCGCACTCCCCGGTTCAAAGGCAAGTAGCGGTGCACTGGACGCTCGCACAGTACGCCAACCCGGATTGAGCCACGGCCGAGACAAGCTGCTACGATCGGGCTCTCCCGATGCCGAGTGACGCTCACCCCAAGTACCCGACGACACGCATGCGGCGAAACCGACGCGCCGACTGGGTACGCCGTCTCACCCGCGAATCCTCGCTCGGAACGAACGACTTGATCTGGCCGGTCTTCGTGCAGGAAGGGTACGGAGAGCGAACCCCGATTCCATCGATGCCGGGGGTTTCGCGGCTGAGCATCGACCTCGTGGTCGAAGCGGTCGGTGAAGCCGGCGCCCTCGGCATTCCTGCCGTGGCGGTCTTTCCGGTGACACCCCCGGACCTCAAGACCGAAGACGGACGGGAAGCGGCCAACGCCGACAACCTGGTGTGCCGGACCGTCAGGGCCATCAAAGAGCGACACGACGACGTTGGAGTCATCTGCGACGTGGCACTCGACCCCTACACCACGCATGGCCAGGACGGCATCGTCCGCGATGGGCGGATCCTCAACGACGAAACGGTCGAAGTCCTCTGCCAGCAGGCGTTTGTCCAAGCCAAAGCCGGGTGCGACATCATCGCGCCGAGCGACATGATGGATGGCCGGATCGGCGCGATTCGTACCGCCCTCGACTCCGAAGGGTTGGAGGACACCGGCATCTTGGCGTACTCCGCCAAGTACGCGTCGGCCTTCTACGGGCCGTTTCGCGATGCGGTCGGCTCGGCGCAGAACCTCGGCTCCGCCGACAAGCGGACCTACCAAATGGACCCTGCGAACACCGACGAAGCCTTGCGAGAAGTCGCGCTCGACATCGCTGAGGGCGCGGACATGGTCATGGTCAAACCAGGCATGCCGTACCTCGACATCGTGCGACGCGTGAAATCGACGTACGGGGTCCCGACCTTCGCCTACCAGGTGAGCGGTGAGTACGCGATGCTCCGAGGCGCGGCCGATCAAGGTTGGCTCGCCTGGGACGCGGTGATCCTCGAGAGTATGCTGAGCTTCAAGCGGGCCGGCGCCGACGGCGTGTTGACGTACGCCGCCCTCGAGATCGCCAAGCTTTTGCAGGGCTAGAGCCGATCTCGACGGGGTGCGCCATCTCGCCACCTTGCCTTGCTCGGGCCTGCCGCATGTGCCAGAGAGGGCGTTCGTCTGAGAACGAGGAGTCCTGCATGTATCGATGTGAGCTTTGCAATCGTGTTTCGCGCCCTGGAGAACGCGCGACGAAGGTCGTGACGGAACGCCGTCCCACCGAGTACCCGAGCCGAAGCAAAGCCCAACGTGCCCGCGCCGGTCGCCGGTCGAAGTTCCACGACGACCCGGGAGGCGCAGGCTACGAGATCGCCCGAGAGGCGATGACTTGCCCTGCCTGCGCACAAGAGCAGCTCGCCAAAGAGGCCACCGAGGTCGCGAGCCTCTAAGAGGGCGTCTCTGCCACCCCGTGCACCCTAGGTGTGGTAAGCCCGGTCGGTGGACTGGCCAATCGCCATTGTCGTTGGCTCCGTGGCGATCGGTGCGGCCATTGGCATCGCGGCGCCCGGGCGCGGTCGCGCGCTCGATGCACTCCGAACGTTCGCCATCGTATCGTCGGTCGCAGTCGTGATCGGACGGTTGCTTCCGAACGCGTTCGGCGAGGCCGGCCCGTGGGTTTTGGTGGTGGCCGGCGCGGCGTTCTTCACCCCTTGGCTGATCGAGCGAGCCGCTCACGAGGATCCGGAGCACGATCACTCGTCGACGTTGGGTCTCGAGCTCAGCTATTGGGGGCTGATCGTTCACAAGATCGGCGACGGCCTCGCCCTCGGGAGCTTCACGGGCGCCGCGCATGCCGGCCACGGGCATGGCGACGTCCTGACGGCGGTCGCGGTCCATTCGATCCCGGTCACCGCGCTCATGATTCTCGCATTCACCTCTGCACACGGTCGTCGGAGCGGCGTGGTTCGCGCGTTCGGCTTGGCCTTCGCAGGCGCCGCGGGCGTTGTGCTCGCACGAACCACGCCGTTGTCTGCATGGACGGAAGGCGAACCTTGGATCGAGGCAGCGGTCGGTGGCTTGCTCCTTCATGTCGTCACCCACGACTGGGCCCACGAGCACGAACGTCCCGCCCTGCCCGGTTGGCCTCAGGTGATCGCGATCGCGCTTGGCATCAGCGTGCTGCTGCTCGGGCGCTAGAGCTTCAGACCGCTCTCACCTGAGAGTGAGCGAGCGAGACGCAGGACTCGGAGTCGCTCGCAAGGCGGGAACCCGCAGGAATAGCAACGCTATTTCAAGCGGTGAGCAACGCCGCGAGCGGCTTCGAGGACAAGTCGCAGCCGATCA
>JBCCEK010000238.1:0-6276 GCA_039030295.1 Myxococcota bacterium
CGTCGAGGCTCGAACCGGCCGGCCCCACCTGCATCAGTTCGACGCGCTCCCACGCCATCATCGCCTGGCGCCAAGCGGCTTGGGCCATTTCGCGCGTGCCACTCCCATCGACGGCGGCAGCCAACGCGGCTTCCAACGCAGCGATCTCCATCCCGAATCCTTCCTGGGCAGGCATCACGACGTTCTCTCCGAGCGACGCAAGAACCGCCCCCCGCATGTTGCCGGACGAGGGTGTGCCCCCGGTCGCGCCGCTACAGCTCGCGAGAGCCACACACAGCACGAGGGTGGCTGCGCTACCAAGCAGCGACGTTCGCGTCGTCGAAGTCATACGCCTCTCCGAGGGTCGTGCGCGCCTCGAGAAGCGCGTCACGGTAGTCGGTGTCGTCGAACGGGCTGTCGGGTGAGGCGCCCACCGGCGCATCTCCGATGCTGGCGTGAACGGCGGCAAAGTCCGCATCGCTCAAGGGGCTACGTGGGTTGAACTGGAGGCTCAAAGCAAACCCCTTGAGCTCGGACCAGTGTTTCGCGTGATCGGCAAAGCGGTAGTCCGGTGTTCCGATGGAGTCCATGTCTCCAAGGACGTCGTTGACGTAGTGAATCGCGGTGGCCGCGATCGCTTTTTCCCAAGTCATCACGATGACGTCGCGTTGCTCGTTCAACGCGACGAAGTCGACCTCTTCACCGGCATCGTAGGCCGCCGCGATGATGGCGCGCCCGGTTCGCCAAGCGAGGTCGGCGTCCGCAGTGAAATCCGTCTGAGCACCTGCAACGCTTCCTCGATCTCGCTTGGCCGCGTTGACCGAAGCCCCGAAGTTGAACTCGCTCTCGAGATCGATAAGGTCGTCGCCGTTCGAGTCGAAGTAGCCCAACGCATACTCCGGGCGCCCGCTCGAACCGGCGATCTCATCGTCGGTGTACTGCGAGTAGTCTCGCGCGGCGCCCCAGTAGCCGTACCCTTCGTCCCAATGGTGTTCGAGGCCGGTGTACGGGTCGCCGTCGATCACGTTCGGCTTGAGGAGACCCTTCTCGTCGTCGTCCGGAGTCCCGGGATCATCGAAGTCGTCGAGGTAGTCGTCGACCCCCTGGCTGAAGTTGACCGAACCGAGTACGAACTTCTGCAGCAGTTGCGTGAGGTCCAAGCCGTCTGGCGTGAGATAGAGGGCGGTGGCGGCATCGATCGGAGGGGTCCCGTTTGCACCATCCGACGCTTGCACAGCGAAAGTCCACAAGTACGCACGGATGAGTTCTTCCGGTGACCCCACAGTTCCGAGATCGCCATTCGCGTTGGTCGCCAGATTCGCGGCGTCCCATCCGACGAAAACGCCTGGATCCGTCCAAACCTTATGGTCGGTGATTGCGTCGTTCCCGGCGGTCTTGCCGAATAGGTTCGCGGTGTTCAGATCAGCGTAGATCGCTTGGAGTGTTGCCTCGCCGTCTGGGAGGAGACTGGGAATCGGCCGCGCCGTGTCCGCCTCGCCACCCAAATCGTAGAGCGGCGCAATGCGATCGTAGACCTTCTGCGCCGTGTCGTAGTTCGAGAGATTCTGCCCTCCGAGGACGTCGTCGCTGATCGTCTTCATGACCTCGATCATGTCCGACACGAGAACCTGACGGGTACTCTGACCGGTATACGCAACGGTCGACACACCATCGCGCTCGAACGTGTATGTCTCCGGCACGACCAGCCCCGTCGCTCCGCCGGCGCCGCCCGCGCCTGCCGCGGCGCCCGTGCCGCCCGAACCACCGCTGCCTCCGGTCCCTCCGGTCCCGTCGCTATCGTCCGAGCAACCGAAGGCAAAGACCGTGATCATTAGAGTTATCGCTGCAAACCTCATCCCCTGCATCCTTTATTGAAAATGAAAATCAATTTCGTCAATTAGACCGCGCGCGTCTAGGACGCAAGCGAAAACTTGGGCTGCTTCGAGCAGCGCCCCGGGCACATGGCGATCAGGACTCCCCTGGGTGGAACGCAGAGCGCGCCTTCCGCGCCTGGACAGGGCGCCAAGCCGCATCGTGTCCTTGCGAATCGATGAAGAGGATTTCGGGCGACTCGACGCGCTCGCCAAACAGGCGAGTTGCTCACGCGGTGAGGTCCTTCGACGCTGCCTCGCACGGGTCCGGAACGAAGACCGTGAAGACAAAGATCCCTACGGGATGTCGAGCGGGATGATATTGCGGATGTTCAAAGTCGTGAAGACGCCGCGCACGATTGTTCCATCGGGGCGAGGTGTACGGAGTTCCCGCAGGCCGCCGCTACGTGCCAACGCCATCACCGTGAGGGTTCGCCAACGAGCGTCGATGACGCTCGCGCGAGCCTCAACGCTTGTGAGGTCAGCCCTGGGTCAGGTCGAAGCGGTCCGCATTCATGACTTTGTTCCAGGCGACCGCGAAGTCCCGCACGAACTTTTCCTCGGCGTCATCGGCCCCGTACACCTCGGCGATAGCCCGCAACTGCGAGTTCGACCCGAACACCAGGTCGACGCGCGTGCCCGTCCATTTCAACGCCCCCGTACTGCGGTCGCGCCCTTCAAACTCATCTTCGTTTTTCGAGGTCGCGTTCCATTCCGTGCTCATATCGAGGAGGTTGACGAAGAAGTCGTTGGTCAGCTTCCCAGGACGTTCGGTGAAGACGCCGTGCTTCGAATCGCCGTGGCTGGCGCCAAGCACACGAAGGCCGCCTACGAGCACGGTCATCTCGGGGGCCGTCAGCGTCAGCAGTTGGGCCCGGTCGACCAAGAGTCTTTCCGCCGGAACGGACGATTTCGCGTGCTGGTAGTTTCGGAACCCGTCCGCGGTGGGCTCGAGCGCTGCGAAGGATGCCTCATCCGTTTGGTCTTGGGTCGCGTCGGTGCGCCCGGGTGCGAAAAGCACCTCGACATCGTGTCCCGCGTCCTTGGCGGCTTCTTCGATTGCTGCGCAGCCCCCAAGTACGATCAAGTCGGCGAGCGAGATCTTCGCATCATTCGATCCGTTGAATGAGTCGCGAATAGCGCCGAGTGTCTCGAGGACGTTTCCGAGTTGCGCGGGTTGGTTGACCTCCCAGTTCCGCTGCGGTGCGAGTCGAATTCGGGCGCCGTTGGCCCCGCCGCGCTTGTCGGAGCTCCGAAACGTAGACGCCGATGCCCATGCGACCGACACGAGGTCGGCGATGGAAAGCCCGGAGGCAAGGATTTTGTCCTTGAGGTTCGCAACGTCTTCCGCATCGACCAGAGGATGATCGACCACGGGAACGGGGTCCTGCCAAATGAGGTACTCCTTCGGCACCTCCGGCCCGAGGTAGCGAGCCTTCGGGCCCATGTCGCGATGGGTGAGCTTGAACCAGGCGCGCGCAAAGGCGTCCGCGAAATCCTCGGGGTTCTGATGAAAACGCCGCGCGATCGGCTCGTAGGCGGGGTCCATCCGCATCGCCATGTCCGCGTCGGTCATGAGGATGGGCACCTTCTTGGACGGGTCGTCGGCGGCGGGCGCCTGGTTTTCGGGGGTCGTCTTGGTCGGTGTCCACTGCGATGCCCCGGCTGGGCTCTCCGAGAGCTCCCACTCGTTGCCGAAGAGCATGTCGAAATAGCTGTTGTCCCAGGTCGTGGGAGTGGGGGTCCAGGATCCTTCGAGGCCGCTGCCGATCGCATCGCCGCCCTTGCCGCTCCCAAAAGTGCTCTTCCAGCCGAGCCCGAGCTCTTCGATTGTCGCAGCCTCCGGGGCCGGGCCAACCAACGCCGCGTCCCCAGCGCCGTGGCACTTGCCAAACGTGTGACCACCCGCTGTGAGGGCGACGGTTTCCTCGTCGTTCATCGCCATGCGTGCGAATGTCTGGCGGACGTCGTGTCCAGACCCGACGGGATCCGGCTTGCCACCCGGGCCCTCCGGGTTGACGTAGATCAGACCCATGACGACGGCGGCCAGTGGCCCGTCCAGCTCACGCGCGCCGTCATGTCGTTCGTCGGCGAGCCACTCCGTTTCGGGACCCCAATAGGTATCTTCCTCGGGCTCGTACGCGTCCTCGCGGCCGCCGCCAAAGCCGAACGTCTCGAGGCCCATCGACTCGAGCGCACAGTTGCCAGCAAGAATCATCAAGTCCGCCCACGAAATCTTGTTCCCGTACTTCTTCTTGATCGGCCAGAGCAGCCTGCGGGCCTTGTCCAGATTGACGTTGTCAGGCCAGCTATTGAGCGGCGCGAGGCGCTGCTGACCAGAGCCCGCGCCGCCGCGACCATCGCCGGTCCGGTAGGTGCCCGCTGCGTGCCATGCCATGCGGATGAAGAGGGGGCCGTAGTGCCCGTAGTCGGCCGGCCACCAAGGTTGCGAGTCGGTCATCAACGCGTAGAGGTCTTCCTTGACCGCTGCGAAGTCGAGCTGCTCGAACTCTTTCGCGTAATCGAATCGATCGCTCATCGGGTTCGACTGTGAAGCGTTCTGGTGCAGGATGGTGAGGTTCAACTGGTTCGGCCACCAATCCCGGTTCGACCTCGCCCTCCCGGTGGTATGCACCACGGGGCACCTGCTTGGATTCGCGCTCGATGTCTGTGTGTCGTCGGTCATGGTTGCCTACTTTCTTAGGGTTGCCACTTCGTGTCTATAAGGACCGCGCCCGACGCGCGTCCGAGAACGATTCGTCACCTCTCACTCCGACAACGCCGCGCCCGGCTTCCTATTCCGGACCGCACCTGGCCTGAGCGGGGCGGCCGGCACGCTTCGGCGGAATTGAATTTCATGTCGGCCACGATGCAGCCGAAATGGTTGACGAAACAACACATCAGTCGCCTATTCCGAGTCGCACCAGCCGTTCGTGCAGGAGTTTCGCAAGCTGACTTGCCTGCTTCCTGTACGCTTTGAATGCGAACGTATTCGCTGCCCGGGGGATGGCGGTCACCATTCCGGTCATGAATGCGGTCCTCGATTCGGGGTCACCCGATTTGAACGGTGTTGCCAGCGTGCTAGCCGTTCGAAATCCCATCACAAGCGAGGATGGCGGAATTGGCAGACGCGCTGGATTTAGGTTCCAGTGTCCTTAGGGCGTGCAGGTTCGAGTCCTGTTCCTCGCACCGGAGGGATGTCGGGGAGTTAGAGCCCGCGGTGTTCCAGTCAGTGGACTTTGGGTGGCCCCGGCTTGAACGCCCCTCATCGGCAATGACCTCGAAAAAGCACCCATAGTGGGCGGTTCGCGGGGCCTCGACTCACGCTAGCCATTTCGTTCGCCCTGCGATAGTGTTTTCGCGCACGGAGGTCTCATGCAGTTGATCTCGAGCCGCGTCCGCCGCTGCGGAGCCATAGTAGCGCTGGCCGCATTCATCCTCGGCCAAGATGATTGTGGCCCGAGCGGTAACCCCGATCTCGTTCTGCTCGAGCTCGAGGATGAAGGCCAAAACCTCATCGTTGGCTTCGACCCGCAGCAAAGAACCTACGACGTCACGGTCTCCCAGAACCCGGTTACCGTCAAAGCCACGCCGGCCGAGGCCGGGTCGACGATTCAGGTCAGCTATCTGGGTGCCAACTGGGTGAGCCCGGCCTCTGGTGCTGCGGAGCACGACGTCAACGTAGCGCTTGGCGACACGGTGATCGTCGTCATCGTGACGACGGCGGGGAACGCGTGGCGCAGCTACTTGATCAACGTCACGCACGATCAGCCCGCGATGACAAAGACGATTAACGTCGCGTGCACTAGCTTCGTCCTCGAGCCGAACTTCTACGGGCTCGATCTGACCGTCAAGACTCCGTCGTTGCCTGACGGGGCAGACTCCAAGCCGTTTACGGCGGAGGTCGGCGGTGTTGCGCGATTTCCTCGGGGGATCCTGCAGCCGGCAAGCAACATCGTGCCGGGGGGAATCCAGCAGGCGGTCTTGGTAGAGGTTGCAGTGACGGCACAGGTTCGCTCGGGGGCCACAGGATCCGACGTGCTGCTGCGCGAGAACGCGAGCGCCATTTCACCGGGCTTGACGAGCTTCTGTCAGTTCCCCCTCGACCAAGTGTGCGATCCCGCCAACGATCTCGATCCAGACGATCCGTCCATGGGCAACACCGACTGTCTCGGGGGAGTGCAGGGCGTACCTTGTTTTGCTCCCCGTCTGTTCGTCGACCTCCCCGTGAGCACGGACTGCGGTCCGGGCGGTGCTTGCGAGGCCATTGGCGAAGGCTACGCGGGTGGAAGCTCGGCGTGCGACTTGAATGCGTTCTGCATCATAGACGACCTCGACATCCCGCTCGCGACCGCCACGATGGACCTCACGCCCGACCCGTCCGGGGAGATCCTTTTGGGCTTTGCCGACCAAGACGTCCCCGACC
>JBCCEK010000239.1:0-6273 GCA_039030295.1 Myxococcota bacterium
ACGCCGTAGTAGGTATAGTCTCTAGATACAAGCTGGCCAGATGGCAGCGCCATAAGTCGATTCTATCACAAAAACACGCACAAAACACGCAAAACAACAAAATATATCATATTTACAACTTGCACCATATATCCGTTGGCGGCGCAGGCGGCATGGGCGGCGCAGGCGGCATGGGCGGCGCAGGCGGCGCGGGCGGCGCGGGCGGTGCAGGTGGAGGCAGCGGCGATGGCGAGCTCACCACCAACGGCGACTTCGAGTCGGGCAACCTCGACGGTTGGACCCTCTTCTGTGTCGACAACAACGGGGTCTGCAACGCAACCATGGACGAATCCAACGGCGGCCAATGGTCCGGCAACTTGGTGGCGAGCGTTCCCATCGGCACGGGTCCCGCCTCGTTCCCCCTCTTCAAGCAAGCCAACATCGGCATCGGAACGGTGACCACCAACAGCCCAGTCACGATCAAGTTCGACCTGTTCGGCTCGATCTCCGGATCCGGCGGCGTCGTGTTCGCGGAGTTCTTCTCCGAGTTGGACGGCGGCGGCACTTCGGCGACCGAGATCCTCAGCGGCGGGCCGCTGTTTCCGAACCCACCCAACGACTGGACCTCCGGCTGGGTGACCTACGAGTTCCAGACCATGACCGGTCCCGATGTGGAAGGCGGCGTGACGTTGCAGCTCAAGGCTGACTGCGGCGGAAACCCCGGCTGCACGGTCAACACCTATTGGGACAACGTCTCCGTCACGTTCCCGTAAGGGATTGGTTCGCATGCGCGCCCCTGTTGATCAGGGGCGCGTGGCGCCACAGTTGACGGATGCATCGTCACTCGACACAGTGCCTCGATGCGTCGCTTTGCTGTCCTCAACTTGTGTATCCTCGCTTCGGCTTGCTCCTCCGGTGGCGGCTCAGGCGGATCCGGTGGTGGTGGTGGAAGCGACTCGCCTCAAGACTTCGATACGGATGCTGTCGTCTCCCTCACCGAAGAGATCAGCAACGTCATCGTCGACACGATTCCTTCGCCCGACACGCCACCCGAACAGCGTGACCTGCGGGGCGAGCTCGCCGAACTCGGGCAGCGGCTCGTCGAGCTGGACGGAATCGACTCGTTCTATCTGAGCGGGCACGACCTCGCGGGCACGGCGATCACGGCCGAGGGTCTCCCCATCCTTTTCATCAACAATCGCCCCCCGCCGGAAGAAGCGCTCGCCATCCCGGCGACGCCTTCGAATCTCGTCCGCAAGGGGCCGGTGCTCCCAGACTCCCGGCGGTTCGTCGCGGCCGCCTACGATGGCGGAACACAAACCGCGAACGACGTCGCCGGGCTCCTTACCGACGCCGGTTACCAGCGCGTATCGAGTGGGGCGGGCCTTAGCGCGATGCGCAACTACACCGACCTTGCGGTTCTCCACCTCGATACGCACTCTGCGTCCTTTCTGAAGTTTGTTCCTGACGGGAACGGGGGTTTCGCGGCAACCGAGTACTCGTTCGGCCTCCAGACGTCGACGCAGGTGGGCCAGGACACGCTCGGCAACTTCAAGGACGAGCTCATCGCCCAAGAGCTTCTGATTTCGTACGCGATGGACGAAGACTATGCGATTGCGAAGTTCGCAGTCAGCGAGCTGTTCATCGAGAAAGCTTGGTCTTTCGATCGGGGCGTGGTGATGTTGCACTCGTGCTTCACCGGCGGTGCGCCTTTCAGCCCGTACGCCGAGTCGCGGTGCTTTGGAACATGCCCGGCGGACGCACCGGACGTTCTCGATCCGAGGGTTCTGCGGCAGGCGATGTTCGACGTCGGCGCGGAACTCATCGTTTCGTTCGATACCTACACGAACACCGGACTCGCACGCCCTAGCATCCTGCACGTCTTTGACCGGCTGCTCGGCGCCAACGAGTACGCCAAAGAGGACCCCGAGCAGCGCCCGTTCGATTCGGATCAAGTGCTGGTCGACCTCCAACAACGCGGTCTCGATAGCTTTGAGATGCCCGAACGAGACGATGGGGCGCCCTCCACGGTGAACGTGGTGTTCTTCGAGGAGGCTGGCGTCGACATGGTGCTTGCACCCTCGATCGAACGGATGGACATCGTGGACGACTCTGCCGAGATGAACGGGGGCGTGCTGACGCTCACGGGCCTCTTCGGGCCGACCCGCGGCAAAGTGATGCTCGATGGCGTCGAAGCCATGGTCGAGGGTTGGGCGGACCAGGAGATCACTGCGCGCGTTCCGTTCGAGTCACCGGGCGCCGGTCAGGTGACGGTGGAGTTCCCTGACGGCGTGGAGAGCAACGAGGTTCCTCTCACGGAATGGCGCGGTACCGTCACGTTTTCCTTGAGCGACACGACATCGTCTCTCCGGTCCGAGGTCGAGCTGGACTTGCGGTTTCGTGCGGACGTCCATCGATTCAGGGCTGCCATCGCGGAGATGCCGCGCAACCGAGTCGTGGAGACCTACGTTTCGCCGGTGAGCGAAGGGAGGGTTCGCGGGAGCGGAAGCCGCGACGACGGAGTCGACCTCACCGAGTACTCGGGCGGGGGACCCATGCAAGTCGCGCCGAAGTTCCTGATCGACGTCCTCGCGCAGGGAGCCCCCACGCCGGTCGCTTTTGACAAGCAGGCATCTGGGCTCTCCAGTGCGTTTGGGGGACTGATGACGCTCGACGCGGAATCTGGCGCCGTCCAGCTCTGCTTCGACATCCGAGGCTCCCACGATGCCACGGTCACCTCCGAGGGCGGTGGCTCAGGGACCTTCCCCAACGTGCTTTCGCTCTTTCCGGGTATCGGCGTCGCGGACGAGGCCCGCGGCGCCCTGAGCTGCTTCAACACGTCGATGGACACCAACACCTATCGGATCTCGAGCGGGGGCCGAAACGAGATGATCGATGAGGCGTTGTTCGAGTTCGAATGGACGGAGCTCGTACCGGTTGCCGCGCCCGACGAGGATACGAAGGGCTAGGGCGGTCACTTACGTCACCGGACGTTCGCCGGCTCGACGCCTGGCGGGCACGGACTAGGTTTCCGACGCATGCGTCAGGTAGGACGTTCGGACTACGGGACCGCCGAGAACGTCACGATGCGTGACGTGCCCGCTCCTCAACCTGGTCCGGGGGAGGTACGGGTCCGGGTACACGGCTCCTCGGTGAACAAGGGCGACCGGCTCGTCATGACCGGCACGCCCTATGTCATGCGATTGGCGCTCGGGCTTCGCAGACCGAAGCGCTTTGGGCTCGGCCAGGACGTCGCAGGCATCGTGAGTGCTGTCGGCGAAGGTGTCACCGCGTGGCAAGTGGGCGACGCCGTGTTCGGTGAGCTCACCCTGGGCTCGGCGTGGGCCGACGAAGTGCTTGCGCGGGTCGACCAGCTTGCCCGAGCCCCCGGCAACGTCCCGCTCGACGAAGCCGCAGCGCTGCCCGTCGCTGCGCTCACCGCGTGGCAGGCCGTCCGAGAAGCAGGCCGCGTTCACGCGGGCGATCGGGTCGCGGTCAACGGCGGGTCAGGCAGCGTCGGAAGCTACGTCATTCAGTTCGCCAAGGATAGCGGCGCGCATGTCACTGCGGTCGTCCGCGCGCATCACTCGGATCGTGCTCGCGCCCTCGGCGCAGACGCTGTCATCACCACAGACTCTGCGGGTTTCCCCGAGAGCGGTACCCCCTACGACGTATGCATCGATGTGATCGGCAACATCCCTATGTCTCATGCTCTTCGAACTGTGAAGCCAAGGGGCACCTACGTCGTGGTTGGCGGACCGACCGACGACCCCTGGCTCCGGCCGCTCCTCCGGCCATTGGGGTGGATGCTTCGAGGCGCGGTCTCTTCACGCCGAGTGGCGGTCTTCGTCGACAAGGTCACCCCCGAACGGCTTGCCGAGCTGGCCGCCTGTGTCGAAACAGGACGGATCAAGCCTTCGTTCGACAGCCGGTGCACACTCGACGAGCTTCCCGACGCTCTGCGACAGCTCGAGTCCGGAGTTCGTCGTGGAAAGGTGCTCGTTGCGGTCGACGCGAGCGGGCACCGTTAGCCAGCGGTACGGTTCAGCCCGCGGCCGGCCTCGGCCAGAAGGCTACTTCTGTCCTCCCGGCAGCCGCGGGACTGCAGGAAGGGATTCAGGCAGGTAGTGGTACTGCTGCTTGTCGGCCACGTGGATCGCGAGCCGGGGCTCCCCGTACACGGTTGGGTCGTCGAGAGCGCCGGCCTTGAGGATTAGCAGCCCTGGGGCCTCGTGCGGGTTTCGGGTCAGGATCGGCGTTCCGCACGCCCCACAGAACTCACGGGTCACCGCGTTGTCGAGGTCGGGGCGTTTGTACTGCGCGGGTTGCCCGGCGGTGTAGGCGAAACCCGTTTCAGGCACAGTCATGAAGACGTTGGGCGAGCCTCCAGCGATCTTCTGACAAGGCAGACAGTGGCATTGCCCGCGAAAGGCTTTCGATTCGTCAAACTCGATCGCGAACTTCAGCTCGCCACAGTAGCAACTCCCTGTTGTACGCATCACATAGTCCTCCGCACAAAGCGTACGAGCACCCCGGCAACTCGCCAACAAGGGCCAGCGCTTACCCCTGGCAGGCTAGGCGAAGTCGAGCTCGATGACGGCCTTCCCGAGTGCCTTCATGTTTTCGGCTGGGATCTTCGGCGTCCATTCATGAACGGTTCGATGACGCTCGCCAACCAGACGATCGACGTCAACAAGAACGCCGCAGACATCCTCGATCGGCTCAACTGGGCGCTGATGCTGTACTTCCAGGCCCGGCATCCCAAGTTCTCGATCATCACGGATCTGATCTACATGAGCCTCGGTCAGGATGGCGAGCTTCCCGTGAGCGGGCGACCCGCGCAACTGACAGCTCATGAAGTACGAGACGGGGAGCGGACTCAACCGCTTCGTCTATGACATGATCATCTGGGGCCCCGAGGTGGGCTTCTTGTTCCACTTCTGAGTTCGGCCGACATTTGAAGCAAGAACTTCGCGCGGCGGAAACCCGATCGAAATCTTGGAGATCCACGATCTTGTCATGCGGTCGGGCGGGCGACAGGACTGGCTGACGATCAGAGAAGTGCGCGTCACCAGAGTTGGGGGGCAATGGGGTGTCCGGGTCGGTGACCATTGGCACCTCTGCCGGGCGAGCGAGGAACGCGTCGTGTTCGAGATCGCGGCGGCCTTCATTCAGCTTCATCACGACGAAGCCGGCTCGGACGAAAGCGCGTCCGCGTTTGTCGGTCGCGTCGGCCTCGACTACGTGCGAGACCGAATCGTAAGACACCCAGACGAGCGCGATCGTCTTCTGGCGAGATTCATGCGCGAGCACAGACGCCGCCGGGACATTACGCGTTCGGACGACATCGTGTTGGCATTGCTGGACGATGCCCGGGCTCGAGCCAGTTGAACATGCGTCAAGAGCCGTAGTAGAAGCGCTCCTGCACCACTTTGCCGTCTCGCCATTGGCGCGCAGCGACTTGGTGGTTGCGCATTCTCGTGCCGTCCTTGAACGTGACGTCGAAGATCCACTCCGAGTAGGAACGATCCCCTTGGGCCGCGCTCCCGTGAAGCGAACCCTCGTGAAACTCGGCCACGTTGCCGAAGAACTCCTCTTCGTACTTGCGGCATGCTTCCTTGCCTTCTCGGGCCGCCTCGTTGTTCTCCTGCATGACGACGTCGTCGGCGTAGAAGCGTTCGAACGCCTCGAGCGCCTGCCCGGCGACGATCATTTGGTTCAACTGGTTCTCGAGGTCCGCGATTTGGTTCGACATGGGATTCCTTTCGGTGGGGTTGAAGTCTTGCTCCCCATTCTCTAAAGCTTGCGCAGATAGGCGTCTATATGTGATAATTCAAGCAATTGTTGCATGAATGCAATTATTGAAGATTGGGGTCACCTCCGAGACTTCTTGGCGCTGACCCGTGATCGAACGCTCTCGAAGGCGGCGGCATCGGTTCGCGTCGACCCATCGACGATCTTTCGTCGCGTCCGCGCCCTCGAGGACGCGCTCGGTACCACGCTGTTTGAGCGGCGGGGCCGCGGCTATGTCCTTACGGCGACAGGCGAAAGCCTCGCGGTGCGAGCCTCCCAGATGGAACAGCAAGTCCTCGCGATCGAGCGCGACATCGCCGGACGAGACCAGGCGCTTGAGGGCGCGATTCGCGTCACGACGACCGACACCGTAGCGTTGCGGCTTCTAGCTCCCCACTTTCGTCGCTTCCATGAGATCCATCCATCCATTCGAGTGGATCTGTCGCTCGACGACCGAGTGTTCAGGCTTGGGCGCGGCGAGGCCGACGTCGCGATTCGCCC
>JBCCEK010000240.1:0-6262 GCA_039030295.1 Myxococcota bacterium
ATGAGCGCCCTCGAGGCTTTGCGCGCGTCGGGAAACGAGAACGCCAGCCGTGCCCGCGCAGCGGCTCGTTCCGCGATGCAGTGCACTCCGACAATCACCCCGAGGCGACCGCCAGCACCGATGACGGCTCGCACGAGATCGGGACCCACCGCGCGCCGCGGGGCTGGTCGGATCGTGACCTCCTGCCCGGTGGGAAGGACGAGTTCCATGCCCGCGACGAACTGCGACACTGGGTCGTCTGCCTTGCGTCGTCGTCCGGGCGCGCCGTCTGCCAGCCACGTGCCGACCTGGCTCGAATGCCAGCGAGTCGGTACGTCGAGGGTCCAGCCGTGGTCCCGAGCCCTCGCTTCGATGGCGCTGAGCGTGATCCCAGCCTGGACATGAAGGACTCTCGACGTCTCGTCGACCGAGATGATGCCGTCGAGGCGGTCGACGGCCACGCATGGACGGCCCTCGATCGGCGTGCTGCCCGGGACGCTCAGCCGAGTCCGCGTTTCGTTTGCGAGCGCGATCGCCCGCGCCACGACCGTGGCCGAGCCCGGTACGAGCCGTGGTGTGGTCTCCTCGGTGCGAAGCGTTCCTGGGAGCACTCGTTCGACCTCGGCGAGGAAGTCACGCATCGCCCGAGCCTTCGGTTGGGATCAACGACCCCACGTTGAGGATTCCTGCGGGATCGAGCGCCCGCTTGATCGCGCGAACCGCTTCGATCGCGGCACCCTGTTCCCGCCTCATCACCGGCGCCTTCGATCGACCCACGCCATGATGGTGGCTGAGCGTTCCCCCGACATCGACGACCGCGCGAAGGGCGACCGACCAGGTCTCGTCGTACAGCGCCGCGGCCGCGTCGTCGTCGCCCGCTGCACCGGCGAACGTGAAGTAGATCGAAGCCCCCTCCGGATACGCATGGCTGAAATGCGCCATCACGAACACGTGCTTCGAGAGTGCTGCGCGGACCGCGTCGTACATGGGGACCATCTTTGACCACGGTGCGGCAACTTCCATCGTGTCGATGAACGCACCAGCGGCGAAGAATGCGGACTGCCGGTAACTCACCGCGTGCCGGTGAGCGAGCCAATGCCGCGCAGGGCCCTCGCCCGTGTTCGTCGCGCCGAAGCCGTTACAGATCCGCTCAGCCTCGGCGAGTTCCGCCTTGCTGATCGCTTCGTCGTCCTCCCACACCAGAACCAACTTCGCGCCCCCGAGGACCGGGTCCGCGGCTTCGATCAAGCGGTTGATGGCGGCTGGGCGACGAATCAGTCGCACTAGCGTTCTCAGTCCGAGGCCCGGGCCGGTGCTCGCGTCGTCACCTTCCCGTGGCTCCCCCTTGTTTTTGCTCTTGAAGCTCCTCGAGATCATCGAGTCGAACGGATCGTAGAGCCTTGCCACTGCAGGGCGGAGGCCGGCTTGATAGATCCTCCGAATCGCGTCGAGACCCTCCGACGTCGTCGGAAAGAGCCAAGAAGATAACTGCCGTGTCACGGGTTGGGGGTCTACACGGAGCGTGGCGTCAGTCACGACGCCGAGGATTCCTTCGCTTCCGATCAACAGCGGCAGTAGAGCACTGTGACGGCCGTCGCGCTCCACGTCCCAGATCGTCCCAGTGCCGTCTACGAACGTGACGCCGTTGACGCGGTCTTCGATTTTCCCGTAGCGCCCCGAAGTTTGACCGGCCGCGCGACAAGCGATCCACCCGCCTAGCGTCGAACAATAGATCGAAGAGGGAAAATGCCCGAACGTGTACCCTCTGGCGTTGAGCTGGTCTTCGAGGTTCTGCCCAACGATGCCGGCGCCTGCGCGGCACGACAACCGATCACCGTCGAGCGTGTGAATCGCGTCCATGCGTTTGGTGTCGATCAAGATGGTGTGAGCGCTCGGTGAGATGCCGCCGCAAACGCCGCTTCCCGCTCCGTAGGGAATGACGGGAACGGTACGATCAGCTGCGAAACGCAGAACCTCAGCGACCTCTTGCGAATTCGCAGGCCACACGATGACTGCAGGCGGAGCGACGGCCGCATCTCCGGCACGGGTGCGGATCTGTTGTCGCGGCCACAAGTCGCGTGCGTAAGCGACCCGGTCCGCGTCGTCGGTCGAAGCTCTGCCTCCGCTGACGAGGCGAGCAAGGTCGTTGCGGAGCGACTCGGCCTCTGCGGCGGATGGAACAAGCACGCCGGCTGTGGTACCGCGGCAGGAAGCAATGGGCAATAGCAGTGGCCAAACGCCTACCGTCGAACGCTACTCCGGGTCGAAGCTGCCAACCCGCTTCGGGATGTTCGACGTGGTCGTCTACAAAGAGACCGACGGCGATAAGGAACACGTGGCGATCACCGTCGGCGAGATCCGAGGCGCCACAGACGTCCTGATCCGTGTCCACAGCGAGTGCCTGACCGGCGAGGTCTTACACTCCCTCAAATGCGACTGCCGTGATCAGCTCGATCTGGCCCTCGAGCGCATTCAGGCCGCCGGAACGGGTGCGGTTTTGTACCTTCGCCAGGAGGGGCGTGGCATTGGTCTCGGCAACAAGATTCGTGCGTACGCGATGCAGGACCAAGGCCTAGACACCGTGGATGCCAACCTCGCCCTCGGCTTCGAAGACGACCAACGAGGGTACCATGTCGCCGCGGACATGCTGCGGGACCTTGGCGTCGAATCGGTTGCGCTGATGACCAACAATCCTCGGAAGGTCGCCGGCCTCGAAGGAGACGGCATCAAGGTTTCGCGTCGAGAGCCTCACGAGATCGAGGCGCACGAGCACAATCGCGACTATCTCCGCACCAAGCAAGCACGGCTCGGCCACCTTCCAACCGACCACGACGACTAGGTCTGATGTCGCGCCGCTGGGTCAGCGCACGAGGCCTTGCTCGCGAAGCGCCTTGGCCACCGCGGCAGTCATCGAGTCGATGACGTCCGCGATCGACGTTGGATTGACGGTGTCGGACTGTCCCGACCAGACGAGGCCCCGGCCAGCAACCGAGTAGAGGTTGGTCTCGAGCCGAAAGGTGGTGTTGGTCTTGAAGTACCCCGGCTCGTGGACCACCGCATAGCTCGTCGCGTAATAGCCGTAGTAGGGAATGGCATAGTAGTTCGAGGGCACCGTGTGCGTGCTGCCCTGTACGTACTCCTGCTCCTTGTCGACCCCGAGCAACCTGGTGACGATCACCGCGTCGAAGCTGCCCTGCTGTAGCGCCACGTCGAGTTGCTCTCTCGAGATTTGTGTCGACTGTGGGAGCAGCTGCCAGCTCGGTTGAGCCCGCGCGCCCTCCGATGCGAGCTGTTTGGCAAACTCGTCTTCGAAGAGGCGACGGCTGCCCTCATTCTGGCCCACGCCGATGATGAGAAGATCGTCGAAAACGACACCCTCGAAACCTGGATTGCGCCAGCTGATCGGGACTGTCGTGGGTGTGCCCGCGCATGCCCCCAAGAGGACGATTGCGAGAACACCAAGGGTAGCGGAGCGGAGGTCGCGTCGGTTCACGCGCGTCACCCTACGCGCCGAGTCCTCTCGGCGCCAGCTCTCGCGTCATGACGGGGCGTGCGCCTCGGAGAGCTGCGCGAGAAGCGATCCCACCGACTCGGTCACGAGCGCCACGCGCTGCTTCACGTCGATTGTCTGGAGGATCCGCTGTCGTTCTTCGGGCGTGACCACCAGCTGGTCGGCCACGACGTCCGCTGCTCTACCGGGTGGCAACTCGGCAGAGACCTGAAGCGAGAAATCTGGCTGCCGTTCTCGAACGCGCGAGGCCACACTCATTGCGACGGCCATCATGGCCACCACGTCTGTAGAAGGCGCCGTGCCGACGTCGTCGATCGGCGTCGCCCGCGCGAGGCGGTACGGAACGTCGCTGCTTGGCAGCTCCTCTAGGCGGGCACGATGAAGGCCGTGCAGGATGAGGTCATGCGTCCCGTCGGCGCGCAGCTGGTGCCCCACGATACGTCCCACCCCCGCGATCTCGTTGATCGGAGGGTCGCCCTCGTAGTTCTGCTCCCAGCCGGGTTCGAGAAGTGCCACCGCCATCGCTTTCGGCCCGTTCTCTAGGCAGTCTTCGGCCATCTGTCGGTAGCGCGGCTCGAACAAGTGGAGCGGGAGTGCGGTGCCAGGGAAGAACACCACCCGCGGGAGCGGGAAGACGGGCACGCGATCGAGCTCTTCTGGAGTGAGGGGGGTGCTCGGGAGCCAGTCCATGGCAGCGATACTACCCGCAGTCGTGCCAGAGCACACGCAATGCGCGCGGGAGGTCTGGGTTTCCGAGCACGTCGCACTTGCCGCACGACATGGGAAAGCTACCCGCTTCGCACGACTGGCATTCGGTGAGGACCGAGACCATCGCGGTGAGCTCCTCGCGCAACTTGCGAAGCTTCGCGATCTTCTGCTGCATGGCGTCGATCTGGGAAGTCAACGCATCGGACATCCGTTGGCTCGCCTCCTCGGGGCAGACGCACCCTGACTTCAACAGAAACAGGTCTTTGATGTTCTGGACAGAAAGCCCGGCCTCGCGGAGGTCGAGTGCAAGCTGCAGCTTGGTGAGCTCCCGCCCAGAGAACAGCCTGTGGCCGCAAGGGCTTCTCCTTTCGGGCTGGATCAGGCCTTCTTGTTCGTAGAACCGAACCGTTCGGAGGGTGCTGCTGCTGAGACGGGCCATGTCGCCGGTCGTCAGCAACTCGCCGCACCCCGCTGCGGCACTCTGTATCGTGGTATCAGTCACGTGCGAGACTCGGAAAAATCCGTGTGTTTCCAAGAGCTTGAGGAAATATGGAGGTGACGGATGCCCTGTCAAGGGCGCGGCGCCATCCCCTTGGGATCATTGAGTAATGCTCGGTAGGCCTGCTCGATCCCTTCGAATCTTACGGCGAAGCGAAAGAAGTCGTCTTCCTTCACATTTCGATAGACCGCCAGTGCTTCGTCTGTCGCTTTTCGTGCCGATGGTGCGACTTCGAGGTGCGCGCCCCATCCCGCCGCTTCGGTCTTCAACAAGACCTCGAGCGCCAACCCGATGGGGTTGAACGAAAGGGATCCCGGTTCAAAGGCGAGGCGCCATTCGTCGTAGTCTTCTTCGGCGTTTTCCCAGCCTCCGTCGTCGAGATGGCGACGCACAACCTCGCCGAAGTAGGCCCCACACATCGGCCCGAGAAGCGAGACGATCTCTTCCTGCGATGATTCGACCATCCGCGCGTAGTGGTCCAGGACGGGCAGGGTGTCCTGCGTCATGTCCAGCTCGAGGCCTGTGGCGTTCTTGACCGAAGTCACACAGGCGATCGCCAGGTCCATCACTCGTGGCTGTGTCTCCATGGGCTGCCTACGATAGCGTGCATCGGCGGGCTGGCCATCGGGCGGCCAGGGGACCCCAGCAACTTCGACCGAGCCTATTGGATCGTGTACCATGCAGGCTCCGGATCGGCGGACCCACGAGCTATGCGAATCGGCATATTTAGCGACGTACACGCGAATATCGAGGCCCTCTCTGCGGTCATGGAGGCCTACGCGAGCGAAGAGATCGACGTCTATTACTGCCTCGGCGACGTGGTCGGGTACGGCGGAAGCCCGAACGAGTGCTCGGACTTGGTGAGGGATGTCGCCGAAGTGACTATTTTGGGAAACCACGACGCGGCGGTCGCAGGTCGCATGGACTACTCGTACTACTACGAGGCCGCTCGCGAAGCCCTGGACTGGCACGCCGCGGAGCTCACGCCGGACAACATGCAGTGGCTGCGTACGCTGCCCTACAAGCATCGGCTGGAGAACGTCGGCGTGGACCTGTGTCATGGATCGCCGGTCCGACTCGAGGAGTTCGAGTACATCTTCGCACCGGACCAAGCCGCCGAGTGCCTCCCGATTCTAAACGACCTCGGCCACATCACGCTCATCGGCCACTCGCACCTGTGCAAAGTGTTCGCGCTCCGTCCAGGTCACGTCGAAGAGCTGCCAGCGGACGACTTCGTGCTCCAAGAAGGCATCAAATACATCGTGAGCGTCGGCTCTGTAGGCCAGCCGCGCGACTACGACAATCGCGCGAGCTACACGGTGTACGACAGCGATACCAAGACGTTCTACTTCAAGCGCATCGAGTACGACATCGAAGGCGCGGCCTCGAAGATCTTCGAAGCCAGGCTCGAACGAAACTTCGGCCAACGCCTGTTCATTGGCGTCTAGACGCTCGGCGTCAGCGCGGTGGCCTCAGGTAGCCCTCGTAGACGGGCTGACCATCCTGGGGAGCATCGATGGCCGGCGTCTGCATCGTGCCGAGCGGCGTGGCGTACGCGTGGTAGC
>JBCCEK010000241.1:0-6257 GCA_039030295.1 Myxococcota bacterium
GCGCATGACCTCGGTCGCGCCGCCGCCGATCCGGAAGAGGCGTGCGTCGCGCCATGCGCGGGCGACCCAAAGTTCCTCGAGGTACCCCATGCCGCCGTGGAACTGGAGGCACTGGTCCATGATCTCGGCCGTGACGTCGCCTACGTGGGCTTTGGCCATCGACACGATGCGCGTCGTTTCCATCGAGACCGCCCCCTCGTTGACGAACTTGTCTTCGTTGTACATCGCGCACGCCTTGTACGAGAGCGCCTTGGCAGCTTCGTACTTGGTGTAGAGGTCGACGAATTTCTGTTGCCAGTACTCGCGCTTGATCAATGGCTTGCCAAACGCCGTCCGTTCCCGGCCCCACTGGACCGACCGGTCGAGGGCGTGCTTCGAGCCCGCCAAGCCACTGACGCAGCCGACCAGCCTCTCGGATTGGAAGTTTTGCATCAGATACACGAACCCCATTCCCTCTTGGCCGAGCAAGTAGCGTTTGGGGATGCGCACATCTTCGTAGAAGAGCTCGGCGGTGTCGCTCGACCAGTTGCCCGCCTTCTTGAGTTTCTTCGAGATGCTGAATCCCTTGACGTCGGTCGGGCAAAGGAGGATCGAGATCCCGTTGTGCCCTGCCTCGGGGTCGGTCTTGACCATGAGTGTGACGAAGTCGGCGCGCGTGCCGTTGGTGATGTACGTCTTGGACCCGTTGATGACGTACTCGTCTCCGACGAGCCGTGCCGTCGTTCGAAGGCCAGCCACGTCAGAACCGGCGCCGGGCTCGGAGACGCCTAGCGCCGCGATCCGATCACCACGGATCGCAGGGGCGAGAAACTCCTCTTTCTGTTCCTTCGTGCCGAGGTCGTTGATGCAGGGAGTCGCCATGTCGGCCTGGACCAAGAGCCCCATCGTCACGCCTGCAGCGCCGCAGCGGGTGAGCTCCTCGGCTTTCACCACACTCATCCAGAAATCGCCGCCGCCGCCCCCGACGTCTTCGGGGTAGTGCGCGCCGAGAATCCCGAGTCGCCCGGCGTCTTGGAACACGCTGTTCGGAAAGAGCTCCGCTTCCTCCCATTGGTCGACCTTGGGCCCCAGCTCGTTCTCCGCGAAATTGCGGACCTGCTGACGGAAGATGTGGTGCTCCTCCTGGAACGGTTCGAGATTGGTCGACATGGATTCCCTCGCTTATGAATGAATGTGCATTCATTTTGTAGCTGGGGGTCCGCAGTTTGGCAAGCCGCGCGCTCGGGGCCGGAACGGCTACTGATTCGGATGCTCGACGGGTCCGGCCGGTGCCTCGAGTACGATGGCTTTCATCCGCTCGGGGTGGATCTCCGGCACGAGTTCCTCACGAAGCTTCAAGACCAGGGCGTCGACGGCACCTTGGCGGCCCTCGCGCCAAAGGCGCCTGCGGATGGCGCTCTGGGCGTCTTCGAAACTGTCGACCCGGGCGGGGCGGACCGCCGATAGGCGGACCACGCTCCATTGGTCTTCGCCGAGTTGAATCGGCTTTCGGCTCACGTCGCCCTTGGTCGTGAGCGAGAAGGCCTCCTCGACGAGCTTGGCGTCCACCCCGGCGTCCTCGCTTGCGCCGATCGTGACGCCGTCCCGCGTGAAGTAGAGCAGGTCTCCACCGCGCAAGCGGGTTTCCTTGTCGAGGCTTCGCTGCTTCGCGATCGCACCAAACGTTAGGGCGCCCTTCTCGAGTTCCGCCAGTACCTCGAGGGCCTCGGAGCGGGTCGCGACCAGGATATGACTCGCGCGTCTCATCTCGGGCCGTCGGAACTCGTCTGGGTGTTCGTCGTAGTAGGCTCGGATGCGCGCCTCGCTGATCGCGTCCGGCGGCTCGGCGTTCTCGATCTCCTCCCTCATGAAGGTTTGGAGGATCGTTCGGCCGAGGAACGCTTCGACCTGCGGGTCTTCGTCGAAGCCGAGCTTCTCGGCGCCCGCGAACATCAACTCGGCCCTGACCTGGTCGTCTGCGAACTGCCTGACCACCTCGGGGTCTTCGAAGCGCTTCCTCGCGTAGGGCGAGCGCTGGTTGATCATGTCTTCAAGGTTGCCGACTGTGATCTCGGTGCTTCCGATCTTCGCGAACACACGAGCGCGGCGCGCCTCGTCGGCGTCGTCGGATGCGGTGTCGGTCGCGTCTGCGTCGGCGACTGCGGCGCACAATGCCGAACCCCAAAGCGTCCAGCCCCAAAGAGCACAAACAAGCACGGCGACAACCTGCCAACGTTTCATCGGTCGCCAGCGTTTCACGTGCTCTCGAGGCGGTCAAGGAGCGCGGGCGGTGAAGAACGACTCGAGCTCGCGTGCGAGGCGCTCCGCTTCAAACCAGTGGATCATGTGCCCCACGTTCGCGATCTCGACCAGCTTGTGGTCCGCGATCGCTTGCAAGTACTCGGCCTCCTGTGGGAGTCGAAGGCCGTTTTCGCCGGCGACGATCAAGGTCGGGGCCAAGATGGCGGAGAGCACCTCTTGAAACTGGGAGCGCGCGAATGGTCGGGGGCCAAGCGTCCGGTGCAGGGGATCAAACGACCAACGGAGGCCTCCCTCGACCGCGGTCGTGCTCCTCTCGGCGAGGAATCTGCCGAGATCGTCGTCGAGCTCCGGGTTTCGCACCCGCATGCGTCGGACTGCCTCGCTGAGGTCTGCGATCGGGGTCCCGCGTTTGTCGCGCTTCCGGGCCACGCCGTCGAGCCAAGCGGTGATCCGCTTTGCTGCGTTTCGTGGCTCGAGCTCGGGCGGGCCGATCCCCTCGATCAGGCAAAGCGTTCGAATCGCGGCGGGGCGCGCCGCGGCGAACATCGCGCACGCGCCGCCGCCCATCGAATGCCCCACGAGATGAACCGGCCTGTCACCGAGTTGAGGAAGCAACTCGTCGAGGTCGAGGACGTAGTCTGCGAAGTGGTAGTAGCCACCCGCCCCGATCCACTCGGTGTCGCCATGGCCGCGCCAATCGAATGCCGCCACGGTATGTCCCCGCTCCAAGAGCTTGGTGGCAACCTGGTCGAAGCTCCAGGCGATGTCGAGAAACCCGTGACACATCACCACATCGACCGGCCCGCTGCCCCAGGTCAAGACGTGGTGGCGGAGACCGTTCGCGGTCACGAGGTCTTCGCTGGGAGCCGTCACGTCGAAGTCTCCTCGAACCTCAGGGGGGAAAGGGCCTGTCCCTGGGGCGTAGCCGAGGGGTCGGCGATCGCTTCCGCGATCAGCTCGGCGGTGACCGGGGCCAGGAGGATCCCGTTTCGATAGTGCCCGCTTGCGAGCAGCAGCCCTTCGATGCCTGTCTGGCCGACCAGCGGGAGGTCGTCTGGGGTTCCTGGGCGGAAGCTCGACCAATGGTCGTGCACCGTCGCGTCGGCGAGGGAAGGCGCGATGCGCCGGGCTGTGGCGATGATGTCGGCCATTCCGCGGAAGGTGATCCCGCGCGTGAAGCCCACCCGCTCCTCGGTCGAGCCGCACAAGGTTCGACCGTCGGGACGCGTGACGACGTATCCACCGGCGCCGAAGACGATTCGTCGCAGCGTCGGAGGGCGTGTCTCGGTGGCGATCATCTGGCCGCGCACGGGGTAGATCGCATCGTTCCGGAGACGCAGGCCTGGGATGAGGGTCGTCCAGCTCCCGGCGGCGACGACGACTCGTTCGGCATCGATGCGCTCGTCGTCGACCTCGACGCCGCGTGCCCGCCCACCTTCGACGACGATGCGCCGGACCGTCGCGCCGCTGCGGAACACCACCCCCTCACGCTCTGCCCCCAGCGCAACGCCCGACAAGAGCTTCCTCGGTTCGACCTGTGCCTCTTCCGGAACATGCAAGGCCGCGACCGCCTCTGGGTTGCATCCGGGCTCCTCGCTGAGGAGCTCGTCCCGGTTCCAGGCTTCGCTTCGAACCCCGCGACCCAACAGGGACTCACACTGCTCGGTGATCGCCTCGGCTTCGACCTCGTCGAACGCGAGGCGGATCACGCCGCACCGACGAAAACCGATGTCGATACCGAATAGCTCATCGAGCTCGTCGGCCAACTCCGCGTGAAGCTCACGGCTCCGGCGACCGAGTTGCAATGCGTAGGCGTTCTCGTGTGACTCGATCGAGGGTGCCAGAATGCCAGCCGCAGCCGATGACGCCTCAGCGCCGGGCACACTCTTCTCGAGAACGACGACGCGCAGGCCATCTTTGGCGAGTCGATAGGCGGTACTGCACCCCATGAGGCCGCCTCCGACGACGATCACGTCGGGTGTCATGGGTCGAGGCTAGCTCAGCCGAAGATGTCCCGGTAGGTGACCAGAATCATCACGCCCAACAAGAAGATGATCCCGAACGCATGCACGGCCATTTCGAATTGTTCGTTGGCCCGCCGGCGAGCGACCATCTCGTAGCCTAGGAAGATCAATCGGCCGCCGTCGAGCGCGGGGAACGGGAGCAGGTTGAACATCCCGAGTGCCACCGAGATGAACATCAAGATCCAAAGGAACGCAGGCACGCCAGCCTCGGCGGCCTCCGCGACCATTTTGCCCATCATGACCGGCCCGCCGATTCCCTCGGTGCTTCGGCGCTTCACCATGTTTCCGAGCCCCTCGAGCTGCATGACGGTCATCTGCCAGGGCAGGGCGATCGACAGCTTCGCAGACTCCCATACGCCGAGGTTCTCGTACATCCGCATCATCTTCGCGCTGACCCCGATCTGCCCGCGCCCGCCGCGGTCGGCTGGGGTGATCACGATCGGTGGCAAGCGTTGACCGGCACGTTCGACGACGTATTCAGTGGGCTCTCCAGCGCGCGGAGACGTCGCTTCGATCAGTTGCTCGACGTTGGCGATCGGTTTGCCGTTGGCCTCGACGATCACATCCCCATCGACGAGTCCGGCTTTCGCCGCCGGAGAGTCCGGAACCACTTGCGCCACTTGCATGGGCTCGGCTGGCTGTCGGGGCGGCAAGGTGTTCGTTACGCCGAGCGCGAACACGATTAGCGAAGCGGTCAGGTAGTTCGCAAACGGGCCGGCGGCGATGGTGACGGCGCGGGCAAACCAACTCTTGTTGGGGTAGAGTTCGGGGTCGTCCGGGTCGACGTCTTCGTTCGGGTTCATCCCCGCGATCTGCACGTAGGCAAGGAACGGGATGACCGCGACCTGGAACACGGTTGGGCTTCCTTTGGGCTGGTAGCGAAACAGCGTCGGGCCAAACCCGATACTGTACCGCAGCACCCGCATCCCAAATGCACGGGCCGCGAGATAATGACCCCCCTCGTGTATGATGATGAGCACCGACAGCGCGACGACGGTGATAAGGACCTTGAAGATCAGGCTATCCACGGTCTCAGCATAATGCCTCGAGTGTCTCAGTCGATGTCGGGGGTCGCCGCCGATGCGTCACGGTTGGCGCGCCTTCTGACCCGGCTCATGTCTAGTGTGGCTGGATCCGTACAAGCTATCGGCGCACCTCCACCCCAAAAAAAGTGCCCTGGCGTTCGGTTCGATGTCGCGGTCGGCGGTCGTTTTGCGTACTATCCCGGCGACTTGGCGAACGGGGAAGGTCAGTGGCTGTACATCAACGAAATCCGAAGGTTCTGGTCCTAGCAATCGGTCTATCTCTGGCCGCCGCCGCGGTGAGCCCTCCAGGCACCGCGCGCGCCCAGGACGCGTTCAGCTGCATCGAAGAGCTGTCGGACGACGAGGTCAAGTATCGCATCCGCAAGATCGAAGACGACCTGAAGGCTGGCAAGAAGCAC
The DNA here is from genome assembly GCA_039030295.1 of Myxococcota bacterium. GTDB lineage: Bacteria > Myxococcota_A > Polyangia > Polyangiales > Houyiibacteriaceae > SG8-38. The sequence continues at coordinate 5,710 of JBCCEK010000241.1, forward strand.
GCGACGCGCTGGCGATACACATGGATGGGCATCTTCTTGGCGCTCGGCGGAGGCGCGACGTATCTCGCGATCGACGCCGCCAACGACGACGAGGATTGGGACAAGTTTGGCTACGCCTATCTCGCTGCCGGGTTCTACTTCACCGGCGTGATGCACGCTGCGATTCCCGCCCCTGACGTCTGGGGCGCCAAGCGGATCGCCAAGAAGGACGGCAGCACACCCGAGGCTCGGGTGGCCAAGCTTCGGTACGCGACGGAGACCCTCGAAAAGGCCAACGCCACGCAGAGCCTATTCGCGGGCCCGCTTGGAGTCGTTGGCGGAACGATCTTCGGTGTCGTCGGTGGTTCGATCAAGGCTGCGAAGTGGACCGGCAAGACCCGTGGCCTGACTGCCGGTCTTTTCCTTGCGCCGCCGATCCTTGCAGGCCTTGCCAACGCCACCGGCCCTCGACAAGCCATCGAAGCGTGGGAGGGCTACCGCGGCATCGCTTGCTCGAGCAAGTACTACGACACGCACGTCGAAGGGCCGGAACTCGACTTCAGCCTCAA
>JBCCEK010000242.1:0-6196 GCA_039030295.1 Myxococcota bacterium
GCCGCTGCCTCAGTCGACCTAGCGTTGCCCCGCGGCACGCACCGCTCTGACGAGTGACACGATCAACGCGACCAGCACGAGCGCCATGATCGCCCTCGTGATGCTGGCGGCAGGCCGTTCAATCTCCTCGCCCGCCACGTAGCGAATGGCCTGAGGAACTCCAGACGCACTGCCAAACAACCCGAGCGCCGCGATGACCAACGCACCGTAGAGGCTTGGTTTCTGGAAGCGCTCGGAGCGACCGAGAAGGCCCAATCCGGTGAGCGCGATCCCGAAGAAAGAAGGGATGAGCGCGGTGACGCTCACCATGCCGGTCGCGATGTACGCCACGATGCCGACCACGATTAACAGGACCCCAAATGAGATGGTGGTTCTCGCCATCCCCGGAGACTACCCGCCGAACCGCCGATGCGCGAGCGCACCCGTCAGCACGAGGGCAACGGGGAGGAGCACTTGCCACGCCCCCTCCTGCGCTTCGCAAGCCTCCCTCTCGTCTCTCACCGAACGGAAAGATCGACGGCCACGGTCTTGTCGGTCACGCTGACCCGCTCTTCAGGGCCGCCTGACTCGAGGAGGGGGCCGAAACGTTGCCACCAAGCCTCGGCATCCTCGCGGGTCCAACGCGGAATGGGTGCGTGCTCGAGCACGCCGGCGATGGCACGTCCCGACGACGGTCGATCGGCCGGGCTTTTCTCGAGGCAGTGCATGATCACGGCCTCGAGCTCGGGTGGAATCGGTTCGCTGCAGAGTTCCGAAGGCGGCACCGGAGTCGACTGGAGATGCTTCAGGCAGACTTCCATGACCGTCTCTCCGTCGAAGACGTGCCCCCCTGTCAGAAGATAGTACCCGACCGCACCGAGCGCATAGAGGTCGCTCTCCGGGCACACTTTGACCGGATCTTGGATCGCTTCTGGACTCAGGTACTGGGGGGTCCCCATGACGACGTTCGCATCGGTTCGATCGGTCGCTTCGGTGCCGATGCTCTTGACGAGCCCGAAGTCGAGCACCTTGGTCACGTCGAGCTCACCCCCTTGTTCCGCGAGCATGATGTTGCCCGGCTTGATGTCGCGATGGATCAGCCCGATCGAGTGCGCCTCGTTGAGTGCAAGGGCCGCGTCACGGAGGATGTGGGCGACCCGCGCGGGCGGCTGCGAGCCAGCCGCCTCGACGATCTCGCGCACGGTCGCACCCTCCAAGAGCTCCATGGCGTAGTAGAACACGCCGTCAGGTGTCTTTCCGTAGTCGTGGATCCTGACGGTATGCGGGTGCCTGAGCTTGGCGGTCAGCTGCACCTCTCTGCGAAACCGGGCCTGAGCATCAAGGCTCACCCGTTCTTGTCGCATGAGCTTGATGGCGGTCGGGCGTTTGAGCATTCCGTGGGTGGCCTGAAACACCACGCCCATGCCTCCTTCGCCGAGCTTACGCTCTAGCGTGTATTGGCCGAGGCTCTTGATGTCGCGGACTTCCTGACGAAGCCCGTGAATCACGCGCGTCGCGAGTGACGCGAGCCCGATCACGAGCGTCCACCACATCGTCGTGACCGATGCTGAGACCGCAGCGACCACCTCTTTCGACTCGGGCACTTCGCCCCAGCCGAGGTCCTTCCAATCGTAGTCCGAGTTCAGGTAGTGGAAGTACATCGTGACGACGAGAGGGGCCCCCATCGCCACGCCGATCAAGATGGTGCGTCTGACCGTGCTCGGGACGTAGACCGCTCGTGCAAACAAGATGAACGACAAGATGAAGGCTGTGATCGTGTCCGCTCCGACCTCGGCTGGAATGTGCGAACCCATCGCGATGTAAAGGCCCGCGGTCAGCAAGATCCCGACCGTCTCGACGATCTCGATGGTCCGTACCCCGAGCGCACCGCGGCGGCAGATCAGCCACATTGCCGCGGAGGGGACGACGCCCAGGCACTGCAACAGGAAGTCCGGGCTTCTAAGCTCGTCGCCGACGTCGGAAAATCGGGCGGAAATCAGGAGACGGAACAAGGTCGCCACCAGCCCGATGATGGCTCCAACGCCCCCGAAGGCGGCCACACGTCGCTGAAGGAACGCTCGCGACTCCGGATCGGAGAAATGGCTTCGGCTTCCCATCCGTTCGTTCCTCGCTCTCTTGCGACCAGGGTTCAAGAGATCGCAAGGTCAGCGGGACAATCCCAGGGTCACCGTCGCGGCGCAACCCGGGTCCCGGATGAGCGTCCTTCAAGCGGACGAACGGTTGGCGCGCACCCGCGCCTGCCACGGGTGCGCGTTCCGGTCTGCGGTGATTCAGGAGGCCGGGATCAGAACGGTGTCGACCACGTGAATGACGCCATTGCTTGCCTCCACATCGGTGGCGATGACCTTGGCGTCGTTGACCATGACCCCTGCATCGCTCGCGGAGATCGCCAGATCCCCGCCCTCGACTGTGGTCGCGCTCGACAAGTTGACGACGTCGGCCGCCATCACCTCTCCAGAGACCACGTGATAGGTGAGGATCGCGACCAACTTGTCTTTGTTAGCCGGCAGAAGCAGGTCTTCGACGGTGCCCGGGGGAAGCTTGGCGAATGCCGCATCGGTCGGTGCGAAGACGGTGAAAGGTCCTTCGCCGCTCAGCGTGTCGACCAAGCCTGCAGCTTTGACGGCCGCCACAAGCGTGTTGAAGTCACCCGCAGTCGCCGCGACGGTCACGATGTTCTTCTCGGGGATCGCCTCGACCGCGGCGTCCTTGACGTCCATCGCGGTTTCGGTCGCGGGCGCGTCTTTCGAGCAGCCCATGACGGCGATCGCAAGCAGGATGAAAGAAATAGGAAAGTATCGCATGTGTGGTTGTCCTCTCGTTGATGTTCGAAGGAAGAACCTTCGAAGCTTCATTCCGAGCGTTCGTAGGGTCTCAACCCAGCAGGTCAATGCATGTCGCGTGTCCACGACGCGGGAGAGACGTGGACGACAAACGCGATGACGCGGGAGAGACGTCGACGACAAACGCGATCCGATCCGATCGGTTGCGGCGCCTGCGCGCGCGGATGGCTTTGCGCGAGTGAGACACGCGCCTTCGACCTCGGACCCGTCCGACCCCGCTTGCAGCACCCAGCGCATGGGGTTACTCGACGTGATTCTCAACCAGTCCCCGCGGCAACAGGCTTCAGCGAGAAGCTCGCCGACGCACCCACGCCGATGCTGATCGGACAGCCCAGCGGGGCAGCCAGGTGACTGGCGCGAGAACAATCGCTGGCGATCCGATGGGAGACTCCGCGCCCGAGTTTTTGAGATTTTCTGTACATGACCCGTACAGGACAACCTCTGCAGACCCCGGCAGTAGTCATATTTTGGCCATTATCTTAGATATTTGAGACGCATTCGGCTCTGTTCATATTTTGTCTATATAAATCTTGACGACACATGGACAGCCCCTAGAACCTTGGGGGAGAAACACCATGCAACAATCCTCAGCAGCAGCGAAAACGGACGGCGCGGGGCCGCGCAATTGGGTGGCGATTGTCGGCACGTCCAAGGCCCTCTTCTTTCTAGCCGCAGGGCTCTCGTTCCTTCTCTCGATCTGGCTCTGGTTCTCTGGAGACAAGGAGCGCGGCCTATTCGTCGGTCTTTGGGTTCCCTCGATCCTTTCCGCCGGCACCCTGCTTCTCAAAGGAGAGCGTGATGAATGATGTCGACATCTTCATCGCCGGAACGATGGTCACGATGATCGCGTTCGCCGGTGCGTACATCAACGTGAGGCGACGAGCCAACGATGACCCTGTCGACTCCTACGCCCCACAACCCGAATCGACGGACACCGACTCGGTCGTACAGCCCCGCCAAGTCCACGCAAATCGCTAGCGGCGCTCCCACGAGCGTGCAGCGGCCACCCGAAGGCGGCATGGGGTGATCAACTACGCCGATGCTCTTTTTCGAAACATTGGCGCTCCTCTGCACGACCGTCCCCTCGCTAGAGACGTCACTCGACCCTAGGCTCCCGATATGAAAGACACCGGCGCATACGAACACCTACGCTACAGTATCGCCGAACCAGTCGTGTGCACCCACTGCGCCGATGAAGTAAAAAGCGGAGAGGCAGGCATCACTTCTCTATCCGACTACGGCGCGCTCGACGTCGGTTTCTCGGACAGAGGGCTCCAGGTATGGTGTCGCCGCCACGGCACCAACGTCGTCCACATCGACTTCGACGGTCGCAAGCCACCCATGGACTTTCGCGCGCTCCTCCGCCGCCGCGCGTAGGCCGCGAGTCGCCTTCGGACGCGCTCTCGAAGGGGCAAGCGTTTGCGCGAGTGAAATGACCCCAGGTCGAAAAAGGGACGCCACGGCAGTACTCGTCGTCGGCAAGAAAGACAAGCTCGCCGTTGTCGTCTCGCTGAAGCGCTTGGCCGGTCCGGCTTGACCGACCCCGTTCAGCGTCGACGGACTCAGAACGTGACCTGCACCCCAACTTGAAACGAGAACGGCGCATTGGGACGGGCGCCAAAGGGTCGTCGGGAAACGATGGCTCGCGTGTTGGTGATGTTCTGAAGACGTACGTACGCCTCCACCGGTTCGAAGCGAATGCGACCTACCAGATCGAGCACGAAGTACCCGTCGGTCTTGGGGAGCGACTCCGTCCCGGACAGCCCGACGATCCCCTCTGGGAACGGACTTACGTAGGTCCCGTTCAGGTACGCGCCCCAGAAGCTCTTCTCGAGGCCCAGCTGCGTGTTGAGCAGGTGGGGTGGCACGAAGTTGATCGGGTCGCCTGGGCTGACTTCACCAACGATCGGCCCGGCGTCGAACGTGCTCCGGTACTGCGCGTTCGTGTATGTATACGAAACCCGAACCGGCATGTTGAGCAAGCGCGGCAACGGGATGTTGTAGCCACCAAGCGCTTCTACCCCTCCGATGAACGCACGACCTCCATTGAACTGCCGGCCGATCTCGCCCGTGGGACAGCCGGTCGACGCGGTACACAAGCTCACGATGTTGCTGTAGTCGTTGAAGAACCCGATGAGCTCGCCGAACCCAAGGCCATCCTTGCTCACGTAGCGGAAGCCGGCTTCGTAGTTGATGGACAGTTCTGGATCGACATCTCCCGCGTTCCCCGGTGCCACCGCACTGAACCCACGATGGGCTCCCGCGAGCACGGCGAACCCATCGAAGACGGTGTACTGAATCCCGATGCCGGGAAGAAGGACGAGTTGGGGGTCCTCCTTCACTCGGCCGAGGTCGGGCGCGTTCTTGTCGTCGGTGAAGTACGTCTGAATGTACTCGACACGCACTCCTGGTTTGACCACCAAGCGAGCGACTTCGATGCCGTACGCGAGGTAACCCGCGAGTGCCGCCGCTTCGCCCTTGTTGTCCGTGATGAGAAGGTCTGGGTTCTCGACGTACGTCACGCCATCCCAAACCAATTGGGTGTTCTGCATCGCGTAGCTCTGCTCTGGCTGAAAGCGATCCGCGGAATCGTAGTGGAACCGGACGCCGGACTCGATTTCGTGGTGCACGCGTCCGGTATCGAAGTCCGCTCGAAATCGGCTTTGGATCCCCATGACGACGAAACGACGGCGGTTGCTGATCACTCGAATGTTCTGGCTTTGGTCACTCGGGTTGGTGACCGAAACAGAATCGCGTGCGCCCGTGAGGACCGGAAAGAACGCGTCCGTGGGTGGCGTGTTCGGAAACGTCACCACATCGATGAACGGAACGAAGCCCGCGTTGTCCGATCCAAATCGGTTCGCGCGCTCCCAGGTTCGATCGAAGTCGTGGCGATATGCGGTTGTTTCGACGATCACATGCTCACCGACGGCCAAGTCATGGCGAAGCGATACTGCCGTCCGCCACCAGCTCATGTTGTCGAGCTGACTGCCCGCATACCGCTGGTACGGGTCTTCCCGGAAGTCCGCATCGGAGAGTCCGACGTAGGTTTCGTTGGAGTTCTCACGTGAACCCACGAACTTGACGGTTAGCCGGTTGAACGCGTGCGAATCGCGCTTGTTGTTGACGAAGCCCTTGAAGCTGAACTCGCTCTTTTGAAAGCCCGTGTTGTCGCGGCCGAAGTCGGTCTGCAGTGTCTTGAATCCTTGGGTGCCAAGGTGGATGCCTTCAACCACGAACCCGCCCCAATCGTTCTGCCGGCCGTCGTACAGGTGGCCCCGGATGGTCTGGAAGCGACCGTACGAAAGATCGATCTGGCCAAGCGGCTCTTCTGGGACAGGGCGCGTTTCGTA
>JBCCEK010000243.1:0-6131 GCA_039030295.1 Myxococcota bacterium
AACGGGCGGCGCGGTGGCGACAGGCGGGACCGGCGGAGCGATACCATCGGGAGGCACCGGGGGTGGTGCTGGTGCAGGGGGCGACGGTGGTATCGGCGGCATGGGTGGCGTCGGCGGTGGTCCTACGACCTGTGGTGAGCTCCCGACAAGCGAGGAGGGCGACATCACAGGCGACGTGGTCATCGTCGGAGCCGATGCGGGGCCGATCGGAACGGAGTTCACGTTTCGCGTTCCGGTCACTACGGGTACGACGAGGTTCGTCTACAACTTCGACGTGTTCGAGCCAGAGATCGATAGCATCGGCGCCGGCGTGCAAGACGTCGAAGACGGTCCGACCGATGTCACCGTGACGTTTGAATCCATGGGCGGCAGCCCCGGTACCTACCCGCTGCTCCTTCAGTTGTTTGGGGCGGAGCCCGACGTCCGGATCATCTACGCCACCGAGCCGGATTGCTCGAGTGTGGTTCGTCGGGTGCGGATTGGGAACGACATCGGGCCAGGGGTACCCGTCCCCTGCGCGCCAGTCTGTCTCACCATCACCGACCCATAGTCGATGCCGCAACGATGCAAACGTTTGGAGAGCTGGCGCATCCCGTGCGGCCCACGAACTCTCCTGGCATCCACTGTCCATGTTTGCGTCGGTCCGCTACTATCCCTGTCAGACGGACACAGCCCCGATGGCGAAAGATGACTTCGAAAGGCGACCGAGCGATCCGATCGGGCGCGAATTCGGTCCCTATAGGCCGATTCGCCGGCTCGGCGTTGGAGGGATGGCCGAGACCTACGAGGCGATTCGGATCGGTCGCGGGGGCTTCACCCAGCGCGTTTGCCTAAAACTGGTCCTTCCGTTCTTTCGGGACAGCGAAGACTTCATCGAGCTCTTCGAGCGGGAAGCACGGCTTGCCGCGAAACTCCGCCACAGCAACATCGTCGGCGTCATCGATTTCGGCGAGCTCGAGGGTACCCCCTACATGGCGCTCGAGCTCGTTGACGGGGCCGACCTCGAGGTGCTGCTCGGAGCGCAGTCGCATCGCCGGCTCTCGCACGAATACGTCGCCCTGATCGGGCACCACGTTGCCGCCGCCCTGAACCATGCGCACAACCCTCCCAGTGCCAGCAGCCCCGGTCGTGAGCTCAGCGCGATCATCCACCGAGACATCTCCCCATCCAACGTGCTCATCAGCCGCCACGGAGAGATCCTTCTCAGCGACTTCGGGGTCGCCAAGGCCGTGAGTGGCACCGTGCGCAAGCAAAGCGCCGTCAAGGGCAAGGTTCCGTACATGTCTCCGGAGCAGCTTCGCGCCGAGCCACTCGATGGTCGCGCGGACCTTTTTGGCTTGGGGGTGGTCCTCTTCGAGACGTTGAGCGGCCAGCGCCCGTACATTCGCGAGAACGACCCCGCGACGATTCTTGCCATCCTCAAGGGAGAGCATCCATCGCTCGAAACCCTGGCACCCGAAGCTCCACCAGGATTGTGCAAGCTCATCGAGTCCCTCGTGGTTCCCGATCGTGACCAACGCCCGGCCAATGCCGCCGCGCTGGTCGAAGCGCTCGACGAGTTCGTCCCATCGCCGAAGGCGCAACGCGAGCTCGGCGCCCTCGTCGCCAAGGTGCGACCCGAGATGCCCATCCCGACAGCCGCAAGTGGCATTGCGTTCGATGGGACCGAGGCTTCTCACAGCGGCGTCCGCGACGAAACGGGGGTGACCGCTACCGACGCAGCTGGAGCCTCCCAGAGTGGCGTGACTCAGCGAGAAGGCAAAGGGGCGCCATCTGAACCGTCTGCTCCTTCACGACGACGCTGGATCCTCGTGCTTGCAGCCGTGGTGTTGTTGGGCGCGGGCGTGTCGGCGGGCACCTTTCTGCGGAGCCCCACGACGGCACCAAGTGGCGAACAAGCATCACCCGTCACCCAGAACGAAGCCCCCGGGTCGGCCACGCCCGCCGCCGTCGAGCCACCCTTTTCAGAAGCGGCCCCCGGGCCGGCGCCTGTCGAGGCCTCGCCCGCAGCGGAGGCCCCAAGAGCCGAAGATCCGCCCCCTGAGCCGGCACCCAAAGCGGTGAAACCCGCCAGACTGTCCGTGGTGGTCTACCCCTGGGGCAACGTCTGGATCAACGGCAAGCCGCGCGGCCTTTCACCCCTCAACGGCGTGACGCTTCCGCCGGGGCGTTACAAGGTCAGCGTCGGACAGAACGGGCCGGAGAAGAGCCAAGTGGTTAGGCTCCGGGCGGGCCAGAAGCGCTCCGTGAAGTTCGACCTGACCAAGTAGTGCGAGGTTCGCGAACAATGGCGGGGCAGGGCCTACGGCGCGATTCGTTCCACGGCGCCCGAGTCGCAGAACGTATCTTGGGGCCGTGCCGTGCCGATCTGGTCGACGAGCAGGGCCGCCCCGTCCGCATCGACGCACTCCGCGCCGTCGATCGTGTCGATTGCGGGACTGTTGGCCTCGGGCCCCATCGTTTCTGTGTTGCCACCACGGTTTGCGAGCGGAAGCAGTCGCGCATCGAGGACGGTCTGGTCGGTCGGCTCTGAAAACCCGCACGGATCTGCGACCAGGTCGACGTTTCCTCCGAGACTCATGGCGGCACCAAAAATGGCGCACTCGCCATCGACGATCGAGTTGCGCGCTACGACGGTGCCGGCAACCTCGAGATCGTCAGTTCTTGGATTCTCGAGGGTGGCGTTGTTCGCGATGGTGGTGCTGATCATCATCAGCTGCGAGCCAAAGCCGACCCGTATCCCACCTACGGCAACTGCGACGTTGTCGGCAACGGTTGTGTTGACCAGGTCGACCGTGTTCCCGCCTTGGCTGATCCAGATGGCTCCGCCGCGAGACCCCGCCCCGTTGTTCGACAGGGTGCTCGACGAGATTCGGTCCGCGCCGCCTTGCATAGGGAAGTACACCCCGCCCCCGAAGTCCCCCGCTGAGTTGTCGGCGATGGTTGTGTCGGCGATGGTCACGTCGCCGCCCGCGTAGACGCCTCCTCCATCGTTCTGCGCGTCGTTGCGGCGAAAGACGCAGGTCGCAGCGTTCATGGACCCCACGTCCGACTGATAGACGCCGGCCCCGAATTGGGCGTCGTTGTCGCGAATCGTGGCGTTGCTCAGGTTCATCGTTCCATCATTGCGAATCCCGCCGCCTTCGGCGCTGGCGTCGTTGTTCGCCACGGTGCCGTTCGCGATGACGAGGTCCCCCTCGTTGTAGATACCCGCACCCGCGATGGCATTGTTATCGAGGATGGAGGCCCCGACGACTGATAGCGTCGCGGTCGCGGTTTGGAAGATGCCGCCCCCGTTTCCCGCGCTCACCGTGTTGCTCTCAATACTGGTACTGCCGGACAACGTGACGTCGCCGGTGGTGTGAATCCCTCCGCCGGAGTTTGTCGCCGTGTTGAGCGAGACCGTGGTGTCGGCAAGGGCGATGAAGCGCGGATCTTCGACGGCTGCACCCGACCCCACCACGAAGATCCCCCCACCAGCGTCGCCCGCGTCGTTGTCGGTGATCGTCGTACCCGCGATGCTCGAGTCTCCGAAGCCGCCGCCGGGAAGGGCAATGTACGCTCCCCCACCCAAGTTGAACGCGGTGTTGCCCGAGACGATCGAGTCTTCCATCACCAATTCGCCCACGCTGTAGATGCCACCCCCAAAGTTCGCTCCGTTACCAGAGATGGTGGTGTTGCGAACGGTCGCCGCTCCCGAGTTGCTGAGCCCGCCGCCCGTCGAGTTTCCAAGGTTGCCGGTCACCGTGCTGTCGATGAGCTCGAGGGACTCCCCGGTCCCGTTGTCGATTCCACCACCCGCGGTTAGGGTGATTCGCTCGAGCACGAGACTCCCTTCATTGACTATTCGTACGCCCACGAAATCAAGGTCGCGGATCGCAGAGAAACCTTCCAAAGCGGACCTCACATTGTCGGTCCCCGGGCCGGGCGATCCTTCGATCGTCAGCAAGCCCCCACCGTCGAGCTCCACCCCGTCCGCTAGCGAGATGTTCCCTGCCAAGGTCACCGTCGTGGGGCCACTACAGTCGAACGTATGCCGAACGCCGAGCCCCTGAACAGCCTCGAGGACACCCGCAAGGTCACACGTGTGTACCACCGGTTCGGCGAACGGCAGGCAGAGGCTCGTGGCGGTTCCAGCGGCGAAACAGAGGCCGCCACGGTTGTCACAGAACGAGAAGTCCTCCACCAGGGTGTGGGTGCATTCTCCGGTGAAGGGGTCGCACTCGTCGACGGTGCAGTCGGACCCGTCGTTGCAGTCCTTTGGCATCAAGCCGTCGCCGTCGGGATCGCTTGGATCGGGGACCGCACACTTGGTCGCGATGCACTCACTCGCAAAGAACTGAGATAGAGGGAGCTGTGTGACCGCGCATTCGCCCGGCGCGGACGAGAGGGTCCCGTCGACGACGGGTGAGCAGTTCTCGCCCTCGAGAGCCTCGGACAAGCAGGTTCCGGGTCCGCCAGGGCAGAACCGGATGTCGTCGATGTCGCTGCAGCATTGACTATCCGTAAACGTCTCGTTCTCGGTGTCCGCGCAGTCGCTATTGGTGCGAAGGCAGGCTGTGTTCGGCTGGCACTTCGTCTCGGTGGTTCCGTCGCAAAACGGATACTCCGGGATGGCGCTGGTTTCGCATTGCCCGGTGGCCGGGTTGCAAGCGTTTCGAGTGCAATCGTTACCCTCATCGTCGCACACGACACCGTCGCAGAGCCCTGCTCCAGGTGCCCCGAAATCCCAGACACACTGGGACGATCCCGTGATGTTGACGCAGTGGCCGAGCTGAGGGGTTCCGTCCGTGCTCGGTGGCTCCACGCCTGTCGGATCGCACTCGCTCCCCTCCGGTAGCGGGTCGAGGCAGGTGCTCGCCCAGTTTAGACCACAGGCAGACTCCTCGCAGCAGTTGAGGCGTCCGTACCCTGGCCTGAGACATGGGTCTGTCGTGTCGCACTGGACCCCGCCTTGACCGTCTTTGATGCAGACGCCCGGGTCGAAGCCGATAGAGCACTCAACAAACTCTCCCTCGGTCGGCTCCGAGTCGCACGTCGCACCTCCCGGCGTGTTGTAACAGATGTCATCGGTGCAGTTGTTCTCGTCGTTGCAAACGCCGGGAAGGCACACCAAGGGCAGACACTGGTAGCGTTCAGCGAGCGGCTCGGGAAACTTGTCCGTGTCGAAACAGCGGTACTCAGTTCCGCTGATCGGGCCATTGCACGGCTGTCCATCACCCACGAAGCTCTGGGGGCACTGCCCGTTGACTTCGTTCGGCGGCACTCGCATGCAAGGCGTGTTCGGCGGCGGACACGGTCGCGGGCTGCAGTCGACCGTCTGACCGTACAGCGGTGTCAGGAGCACCCAGCCCAATGCCAGGAGCCACAGTCTGCGAGGAGTGGTCATCGGCTTCATGAGGTCGGCGGCGCGTCCGGCCGCGGGCGCGGCCGTTGCCCGTCGCAAGAAATCAACACATCTCCCGATCTCGGTCAATACGTAATTGTTGTGGTCATCGAGGATGTCACACGCCGCCCGCACTGGCTCCGGCTGAGGTCGTCAGAACGCACCGCGTAGCAAGACAGCGCCTCCCTGCCGGCTTGCGTACACGGCTGGGGACAGCGACGCATCGAGCTTCTTGTCACCTCGTCGAAACAAATAGACGAGGGGTATCGTCATCAGCGGCGCGGCGGTCACGCCGAGCAGGATGGCGAGATCCACGTTCCGGTCTCGGTTGACGCAGGCGTTTGGGCCCGGCCCGCTCTCTCGGCACGAGATGGGGCGCTTGTCGTCGGCGGTGAGGCCGAGCGCAATCGCCGCTCCGACGCCGGCGACCCCGACCCCACCGGCGAGCCATCCCCACCATGGGGTCTTGGGCTTGTAAGGTAGAATCAAGGGCATCGCGGCCGTCAGTGCGCCGGCCCCCACCGGCCCCATCACGCGGAGGGAGTCACCTAGTCGCAACCACTTGGTTTGCGCCGAGATGCTCTGGGGATTGTTGATCCAGTCGTCACCGGCGGAGCCGCGCGCGCCGTAGAGGCCATAGGCGCTCAGGAGCGACGCTGCACCCAATGAGGCGACCGTCAGGCCGGTGATGAACTGACCTCGGGGAGGCCTGGTCGCAGCCACGGGGGCCACTTCTTCCTCGACG